>RPQH01000015.1 GCA_003820375.1 Ignavibacteriota bacterium | reverse complement strand
TTTGTTAAGTTTGTTAAGTTTGTTAAGTTTGTTAAGTTTGTTAAGTTTGTTAAGTTTGTTAAGTTTGTTAAGTTTGTTAAGTTTGTTAAGTTTGTTAAGTTGAAGGAGATTTACTTTGGTTAATAGACAAGGGGTTACTGATATAAATACGGATACTTGAAAATAACAGAAAAGATTATATTAACAACTCCAGACTATGATTAACTGCATACCCCTTGAAAACTAACTGCTTGAATGATTTACAATCAATGTAAGACAAGGGGTTACTGATATTGATACGGACATATAGAAATTACTATATTCATAATATAAATAACTCCAGACTATGATGAACGAATTACCCCTTGTGAACTTTCCGTCCTGGATGATTTACAATTGTATATGAAGTGTTACACAGCACCAATTGTTAATTCTGCAAACCGGATAGTTTGCAAGGGGTAATCAGTTTGTTGAAATCTGGAGTTGTTAATAAAAATTATTCTGTAATTAATGTTCATCCATATCTATATCAGTAACCCCTTGTCTATCATCCATTGCTAATCTTCTCTAACTTTCCGAACTCTACAAACTCCCGCAGCGAAGCGAAGGTCCCGCTTTAGCGGGATATGAACTCTCTGAATTCCCGCAGCGAAGCGAAGGTCCCGCTTTAGCGGGATATGAACTTTTTTGCAATTGTTTATGCCCTTATGGTTTTTTAAATTTGTTTTTCCATACTAAAAAAACAAGAACTAACAATAATGAACATTTTAGTCATAGGCAATGGCGGGCGTGAACATGCTATTATATGGAAATTGAAGCAAAGTCCGCGGGTTGATAAAATATATTGTACAATCGGAAATGCCGGTATTTGCAGTATTGCAGAATGCATCAATATTAAGCCGGAAGATATTACCGGTTTAATAAATTTTGCAAAAGCGAATAAAATTGATTTCACAGTAGTCGGACCTGAAGTGCCTCTTGCAATGGGTGTGGTGGATAAATTTATATCCGAAGGATTGAAAGTATTCGGACCGGCTAAAAATGCTGCTATGCTTGAAACAAGCAAGACATTTGCCAAAGAGTTTATGCAGAGATATAATATCCCTTCGGCTCAATTCAGAAAATTCAATTTAGAACAAAAGAACGAAGCAGCAGAATATTTATCGGCAATAAAATATCCGGTTGTTATAAAAGCAGATGGACTTGCCGCAGGTAAAGGTGTAATAATATCTGAAGATAAACATAGTGCTGAAAAAGCTATTAAGGAAATTTTTGAAGATAAGATATTTGGTAATGCAGGCAACAGCATTGTGATAGAAGATTTTCTTACAGGCAGCGAAGCATCTGTTTTCGCAATTTGTGACGGTACAGATTATTTAGTACTCCCGCCGGCACAGGACCACAAGAAAATACTGAACGGTGAAAAAGGTAAAAACACAGGCGGCATGGGAAGCTTTGCTCCTGCTGATAAAATAGTCACTGATGATGTGATGAAAAAAATAAGAGAAAGAGTAATTGAACCTGTTCTTGATAACATGAAAAAAGAAGGGAATGAGTTTAAAGGGTGTTTATATTGCGGTCTAATGATAAATGAAAATAATGACCCATTTGTTATTGAGTTTAATACACGCCTTGGTGACCCTGAAACTCAGGTTGTTCTTCCTAAAATAGAATCCGACTTTTTAGAAATGCTTTTAGCATCAGCAGAAGGAAATATTAAAAATTATAATTTAAAAATAAATAATAATTATTATTGTTCGGTTGTACTTGCATCAAACGGCTATCCTGATAAATATGAATCAGGAAAAGAAATTACAGGACTTGATAATATAAACGATAACTGCATAATCTTCCATGCAGGTACTAAATGCGAAAACGGAAAAATATTATCATCAGGCGGAAGAGTGCTGAATGTTGTAGGAGTTTCAAATAATAATCTTAAATATGCAATTGATAATGCATACAGCAATCTTGCATTGATAAATTTCGAAAATAAATATTACAGAACAGATATAGCTCAGAAAGGATTAATTAAGTGAATATTCTGGTAACAGGCGGTGCTGGTTTTATCGGCTCAAATATTGCCGATGCTTATATTAAAGAAGGTCATAATGTAATTATAGTTGATAATATGTCAACAGGAGTAAAAGAATATATAAATCCAAAGGCAAAGTTTTACGAAATGGATGTACGTGATGAGAATATATCAAAAATATTTGAAGAAAATAAAATTGATGTAATAAATCATCATGCAGCACAAATAGACCTGCGGAAATCGGTTGAGAACCCTAAGTTTGATATTGAGGTAAATGTAATGGGTTCGGTAAACTTATTGCAGAATGCAGTAAAATATAACATTGGGAAATTTATCTTTGCATCAACAGGAGGTGCGATATATGGTGAGCATGATTATTTTCCTGCAGATGAGGAACATCCAATCCGCCCTTATGCACCGTATGGAATTAATAAGCTTTCTGTTGAAAAATACCTGTTCTATTATAACCATGTTTATGGCTTGAACTATTGCGTATTCCGCTATGCCAATGTTTACGGACCAAGGCAGAACTCACATGGTGAGTGCGGTGTTATTGCAATTTTTACCGATAAAATATTAAAAGGGCAGCAGCCATTAATAAACGGAGACGGTGAACAAACCCGGGATTATGTTTTTGTTGAAGATGTAGTAAGGGCTAATGTTGCAGGACTAAAAACTACCGAACCAAAAACATATAATATCGGTACAACCAAAGAAACTACGGTTAATTATATATTCAACAAGTTAAATGAATTTGCCGGAACATCTTTCGAAGAAAAACACGGACCGGAAAAGAAAGGTGAACAAAGAAGGTCAGTATTAAGCTATGAAAAAATTAAGAGAGAGCTTGGATGGGAACCAAAGGTTTTTATGGAAGAAGGAATAGAAAAAACAGTGAAGTTTTTCAAAGGTTGAAGGGAAAGGTCTTTTCTCTTTCCCAAATTTCTATTTGGGAAATGTTAAACGGAGGATTGTAAATCATCGGTCATTCCCTTACCAAATAGTCCAAAGGATCTAAGGAAAATTTGGTAAGGAGTAGTATGGCTTACCAGATGGTCCAAAGGATCTAAGGAAAATTTGGTAAGAAGTGGTATGGCATAAATATCAAAAACAAAATTAATCATATTGTTAGACAACATCGTTTCAGAAATATTATCATCAAGTAAAAGAGCTGTAGCAAGGGGAATAACTCTCGTTGAAAACGAATCTCCAAGCTCTTCACAACTGCTTAAATCATTATTTAAAAATACAGGGCGAGCTCATATAATAGGAATAACAGGTCCTCCCGGAGCAGGAAAAAGCACAGTCACAAATGTATTAACAAAGCTTCTAAGGAAAAATAATTTCAAGGTTGGAATAATTGCAGTTGACCCTTCAAGTCCATTTACCGGTGGTGCATTGCTGGGTGACAGGATTAGAATGCAGGAAATAGGGACTGATGCAGATGTATTTATCCGCTCTATGGCAACAAGGGGAAGTCTCGGCGGGCTTTCAAGAAAGGCAAGGGAGGCATGCGAAATTCTTGATGCATCGGGAAAAGATTTTATTATTATTGAAACTGTTGGAGTGGGGCAATCGGAACTTGATATTGCACAAACTGCAGATACTACAATTGTTGTGCTGGTTCCGGAATCCGGTGATGCTGTGCAGACAATGAAGGCAGGACTGATGGAAATAGGAGATATTTTCGTCATAAATAAATCCGACAGGGAAGGTGCTGATGCACTTTCCGTCGCACTTAAAACAATGCTTCATTTAAAAATGAAGGAAACGGATGACTGGGATGTAAAAGTTGTAAAGACCGTCGGATTGCAGAACAAGGGAATAGATGAATTATATAAAGAAATTGAACGGCACAAAACCTACCTTGAAAAAAACGGGAAGCTTCACGAAAAAAGAAAAGAGAATTTAATCAAGCAAATCAACGAGCTGGTTAACAATAAGCTTGAAAATAAATTCTGGACAAGTGAAAGAAAAAAAGAGCTTGAAAAGAATTTAGAAGATATTATTAACCGCCAGTCAAATCCCTATGATTTTGTAGAAGAGTTGTTTAAGGTAGAGAGTTTGTAGAGTGTGTTGAGTGTATAGAGTGTATAGAGTTTGTTAAGTATCCAGCATCCTCTTTCCCAAATTTCTATTTGGGAAAGCCCATAGTGGATGTACAATAGAACATAGGCAAGTCGAAGATCCCGAAGAAGCGTCAGCGGACTTCGGGAGGGTCACTGTAATAAGTACGGATGATTTTCCATTATTGATTATATTTTATAAATAACTCCAAGCCGGTAATTTCCCTCGTACCCCTTGTCAATTAAAATGATAAGGATTATTTCTAACCTAACTAATCCGAAATTACAATAACACTGACATAATTAAAAATACAATGAATTTATTAATAATAATATTTTTGTGATAAAAAGATAACGGTATATGTTTGTGAGTTAATTGAAGATTATTCCAAAGAAAACTTAAATTGATATGTCGGTATGTTTTATATTGAAAGCGAAATAATGACTATGATTTATACCAGGAATTAACTATTTTTCCAATAGTTTAATCTTAAAATTGATATAAAATATCGTGTTTAAGCATAACTTATTTTCCTTATTATCGACATTCACATCCGATGAACTCAAAAAGTTTTCTGATTTCCTCCAGAGCAAATATTTTGTCACCAATAAAAAGCTGTATCCTTTATTTTCTATCCTGGAAAAATTTTACCCGTCATTCCAAGATGAGAAGCTAACTAAGAAATTCCTGTTTGAAAAGCTTTACCCGGGAAAAACATACCATGATTCTACAATAAGAGACCTCTTATCCGAATTGCTTGATAAATGCGAAGAGTTTTTGAAGGTTGATAACCTGTATCCGAAGAACATTGATGCTGAAATAGAACTGCTGAATACCTTATGTACAAGAAAACAGTATAAATTATTCTTAAAAAAGAAAAAAATACTTGATGATTATTTTAATAATAATCAATTATGGGCTGAACAGCCATTTGATAAAGTGAAGTATGATATTGCGCTTCTGGATTTTGATATATACACTCAAATAATTAAGAACACAGAAAATATTCAAAAGAGAATTGAACTGCTAAATTCTATTTCTTTTGAATCAATAATAACAGGTGTGGTTTTAATAATAAATAATGAAACAAGAAAACATATTTATAACAGGAATTACGGTGCTGAAACAGAAACTACAAAATTTGAAAGTTATTTAAATTCTGTCGATGAATTTTTAAATAAATGTGATTTTAACAGGCAAACAATTTCTTTTATAAATTATAAAATAAATTTCCTGTATTATAAGACTTTCAGAAACAGGGAGGATTATAATGCTTTTAATGATTACCGTTTGTTTTTTGAAAATAATAAACATTACCTGGATAAAGATGCAATTTTCGACCACTATGTAAATATTTTAAATCACTGCATTGCTGTAAAAAGAAGTCCTGAAACAATTGAAATTTTATTCCGTATATACAATGATATTTTAATAAACAAATATTACATTAATAAATATGAAAAATATTTAAATCCAGATTTTTACAGAGGTGTAATTATGTTTGGAATTGAACAAAGCAAATTCGATTGGGTAAGAAATATTATTGATAATTATAATGATTGCTTTGAACCATCAATAAGGAATAAAATGTATAACTATTCAATGGCTCAAATAGAAATTGCTGACGGAGATACATTAAAAGCATTAGATTATTTAAATGATATTGACCTTGAGAATTTTATTTTTAAATACGACCTTTATAACCTGAAGTTAAAAATCTATTATATAAATAATTATTTTGAAGAAGCTTTAAGCTTGGTTAAGGCATATAATGCTTTTATCAGGAATAATAAATTAAAAAATAAAGAAGAAAAGCTTATATATAAAAAATATGTTGATATTATGGAGCTGTTAATACAATACAAATGCGGAAAGAAAAAAAACAAGTTAGAGGATATTTCTTTTGAGTTGAGCAAAGAAGGCAGAATTACATTTAAAGATTGGTTAAAGGAAGAAGTTCAAAAGCTATTGATTGAAAAATAATACTATCAAAAATGTGAAATATGAATGTAATATTTTTCGGCATTCAGACACCTAAAATTCGTTAATTCCTTTAAAAAATCAAAGAATATAACCTTTTTTGAATTTAATTTATTCGTCATTTCGAAAATAGTTTTGTTGAAATCAATAAATAATAACAAGAAATTTGCATTAGTTAAATCTCCAAATAAATATTAATTTATATTAGAATAAAATAAATAATATGAAAAAAACCACCCTAATTTTACTGTTTTACATATCTTTATCTACTATCTATTTAAATAAATTAAATTGTGAAAATTTATTGGGCGGGTATGATGACTGGAATATGCAAAGTAATGGTTTGTCGTTCAACTCGGGTTATTTCATAAACCAAAATACAGGGTGGTTTGCAAGCAATTATGGTACTATTATTAAAACCACAAATGGCGGGAATAACTGGTTCCATAACACTGATACAAATTTATATGCAATAAATATTACAAAGATTATTTTTGTTAATGATGTTACGGGATTTGCATGTGGATATGGCTATTCTAATAAAGGTTATGTACTTCGAACACCAGACTCTGGGAATAATTGGCAATATATAGAATTTAACAGTAATATATATTCAATTTATTTTTTAAATTCTAAAACAGGTTATGCCGGAGCCGATAACAATAAATTGTACAAAACTACAACCAATGGAATCACCTGGACTTCAACAAACATAAATAATATCAAAAAAATCTATTCAATTTTTTTTATTAATGCCAATACAGGATTCATTGGCGGTGCAGATTCTTTTGATAAGGGAATCGCATTAAAAACAACTAACGCCGGAAATAACTGGGATGTAATGTTAAATAATTCAAATTCATATTTCGTTCACCTCCAATTTGTTTCTGAAAATACAGGATTCATTGGTACTAATACAATATTGTTTAAGACTACAAATCAAGGAAACAATTGGATACTTAATGACAGCGGCAGCTATGTACGAAAGATGCAGTTCATCGATTCATTACATGGGTATCAAGGGGGTTATTCTTTTCTTAAAAGGACAACTAATGCAGGAATTTCATGGCAACTGATAAGCGAAATACGAGTGGGAAATTTTTATTTTTTCAATAATCAAACCGGTTTTGCTTCATTACAAGGAATAGGGAAAAATGGTATATATAAAACAACAAATAGCGGATTCAATTGGTATTCATTAATTGAAGGGAAAGATGGATCTCTATTATCAATGTGCTTCAATTCTGATGCAACCGGATGGCTTATATCAAATAATAAAATTATAAAGTCAATAGACGGCGGTAATACTTGGGAATATCCTTCCGGTATTGGAGGTAGTTCTCTGAAATGTATTCATTTTATTAACAACAGTACAGGATGTATAGTTGGTGGGGGTGATGCTATGATAAATGCAGCCTATTATTCAACAACAAATGGAGGTATTAATTGGTCTGAGTTAATCTATGATTATATAAAATTTAATTATTTGACAGGCATCGATAATATAATATACTGTATTGGTTTTAGAGAATATCCTTCTTTTGGTGGTTTTATAAAAAGAGCGGTAGGTAATTTATCATGGTCGGATGTATTGGTTACAGCAAGTACAGAGTTTTATGGAATTCATTTCCCGGATAGTAAGAATGGATATGCAGTTGGCTCAAATGGAAAAATATTTAAAAGCACGAATTATGGCTTAACATGGTTTGAACAAGCAAGCCCAACACAGCAAATTAACCGTTCTGTCTTTTTTGTGGATTCATTAAAGGGCTGGATAGTTGGATGTAATAGTGAATACACATCAGGTCAATTATTAAAAACAACAAACGGTGGTGAAAATTGGTTAATCGATGCTCAGCAAAATCTATATTTAAACTGTATAAAATTTGTTAATTACAATACCGGGTGGAGTGTTGGAGCAAAAGGCAAAATAATATACACAACTAACAGCGGTATTAACTGGATTAATTTTCCTAAAAGAACCAGCCAGGATCTCTTTTCTATATATTTTAAAAGTATTGATACCGGTTGGATTATGGGTAATCGCGGCTTATTGTTAAAAACAATAAATTGCGGCGGTCTTGTAGGAATTGAAAACAATATTGAAAATAAACCAATCAAATTCTATCTAAATCAAAACTATCCCAATCCCTTCAACCCATCAACAAAAATAAAGTTTGAGATAGGACCACCTCTCAATCCCCTCCTTCGCAATGAGGGGACAGTTACACTGAAGATTTATGATGTAATAGGAAGAGAAATAACCACACTCGTTAATGAACAATTAAAACCCGGCACTTATGAGATTGAATGGAATGCGAGTGATTATCCAAGCGGCGTATATTTTTATACTTTAAAAACTGAATCGTACAATGAAACCAAAAGAATGGCATTAATAAAATAAAAAGTAATTTACACTGAATAATCATCCTTTGCATTCCTGCTTCTGCATGGATTATAAAGCAAGGGGTGATTTTTCAGGATTAAAAATTTTTCGGTATATTTTAATTTTTCTTTCATTCACAATACACATCATTTATTGACGAATCACCCCTTGTCCTCTACTTATTATTATTCTTTCTCTATTATATTTAATTTTACTCTTTATTATTTCAACATTCCCGCCGTTGTTGGTGCAGAACACCAACAACGGCATAATATTAATTCTCAATCCGTTTTTTAAAGTCGTCTGACGAGTAATCTTCTCCAATTTGCTCATCTGACGACTAACAGAATTAATAAGAAACAAAATGCTCTTTTGTACTTACTGAATAGAACACAGGTCGTCAGATGAGTTTTTGCAATGGATGAAAGATTCTCCGGTCATTCACTCGTCCTACGACCTGTACTATTTTAAATCATTCGTTATTAATAAATCATCAATCTTTCTCCGGTAGTCGTAGTACGAGTAATCTTCTCAATAAAACGAGTAAGCTTCAATAAATTTCCGTAATCATAACATAATCCATTTACAATTTAACCCGGTTTAAATCCGTCATATAAACATTATATTTTTATACATTCAAAATATTTAACGTATTTCGAAAACCGCCCTTAACTGCTTTTATTATTTCAGTTAACGTGATTTAAGCGGAAAATTATTTGCTGATTAACGCATAATTTCGCAATAAATATGTCATTTTTCAAAAAAAGTTAAGTAAAATAGAAATTAAAAACTTGTTACCCATATGTATATTTTTGTTTTAAAAATCATTTTTTGATAAGACAATTGTTTCACGTGAAACATCTTTTTGCACAAAAACGCAGCGAATTTTGCTTGTTTTAAAGGGGTAAAAAAATCATGCATAAATTGCAATATAAAATGTTTTATAAAATAAAGGGGTATTTAACGGATTTACCGTTTTTCATTATTTCTTATGAAAACTTGAGATACCCTAAAAAATTTGTAATTAATAAATTCGAATTGCGGTATTATGTTATTACGTTGATTAAAATTAAACATTTTCATACATTTGTTGCTTTCTGTCCTTAAAAATTCAGGGGTAATATTTTCATATCTTTTTTTTCCTGTAATTTATTTACCTTTAGAAACAGTGCGGATTCCTAATTAGAAAATTTAAGTAAATTTATAAATCAGAACACATATAATAAAATGGATTTCAATTTATCAGACAGTCAGTTAGAAGTACAAAAGCTAGCCCGTGATTTTGCACAAAGCAGGATAGCACCTGTGGCAATGAAATATGATGAGACGCAGGAATTTCCTATGGAAATAGCTAAGGAGCTTGGCGAAATGGGTTTTCTCGGTGTCATCTTTCCGGAAGAATACGGCGGCTCCAATTTTTCTGCTGTAGATTATGCTATTATAGTTGAAGAAATATCCAAAGCTGACCCTTCAATCGGATTAACCGTTGCTGCACATAACGGTTTATGCACAAATCATATTTACCTTTTTGCCAATGAAGAGCTGAAGAAAAAATATTTGCCGGACCTGACAACAGGAAAGAAAATGGGTGCATGGGGACTTACCGAGAATGTTTCCGGAAGTGATGCCGCCGGTATGAGAACAACTGCCGAGAGAAAGAACGGATGCTATATTCTTAACGGAAGCAAAACATTTATAACACATGCAGGTGTCGGTGAAACCGCAGTAGTTATTGCTGTTACAGATAAAGCAAAAGGCAGCAAAGGTATTTCTGCATTTATACTTGAAAAAGGATACCCGGGTCTTAGTGTTGGTAAAAAGGAAAACAAGCTTGGTATGCGTTCATCTGATACTTGTGAATTGATATTTGATAACTGTGAAGTGCCTGCTGAAAACTTAATCGGCAATGAAGGCGAAGGATACGTACAGGCAATGAAAATATTAGACGGCGGCAGAATAGCAATAGCGGCATTATCGGTTGGTATTGCACAGGCATCACTTGAGCACTCTGTTAAATATGCAAAGCAAAGAAAACAGTTTGGCAAAGCATTAGCTGAATTCCAGGGAATACAGTTTAAGCTGGCAGATATGGCAACGGAAGTGGAAGCGGCAAGGCTTCTTACTTACAGGGCGGCAAAGCTGAAAGATGACGGCAAAGATTTTAAATTTGCTGCTTCTATGGCAAAATATTATGCAAGTGAAATTGCTACTAAAGCAACAAACGAAGCAGTTCAGATACATGGGGGTTACGGCTTTATTAAAGAATTCCCCGTCGAGAAGCTGTACAGGGATGTTAAGCTTATGACTATCGGTGAAGGTACCAGTGAAGTGCAGAAAATGGTAATGGCAAGACAATTATTGGAGATGTATTAATTATATAAATATCCTGTTAAATGCTGATATATTTGGGAAAGTGATAAATGGTTCACTTTTCAAATTGATAAAAAAGCTATGAAAAAATCAATAGTTATTTTACTATCGGCTTTTCTGTTTACATACTGCAGCCTTTTTTCACAAAGTTCGGATTCAGCATCAGCAAAAAAAATAAAACATATCGGCAGATGGTCTTTACAGCTCGAAGTTGGGTATAACTTTGATATAAAATCGTTTCAAAACCTGGCTTTTACTTCAAAATACACCTTCACTCCTTTTTCAGCAATAAGATTTGGTGCTGGTGTTTCAATTGCTGACGGTGATAAGGATGTAGAAGTAAATGAACAAACACCTGTATCAACTCATGCCTCAAATTACGACCTGAAATTTGTAACTGATTTTTTATTTTATCCTAATCCAAGCTCAGTAATTATGTTTTATCTTGGCTTTGGTCCCCAGACGGATTATTATTACAATTATGCTGAGCTGATTGAAACAGATATGAGTAAAAATGTTACTGATGAATATAAGTGGGGTGCCGGTTTAAATTTTGTAATAGGAGGTGAGTGGTTTGCTTTAAACAGCCTGAGCTTTTTTGCAGAATATAACTTGTCGGGTGTTTATCAAAAGGGTGAAACTCTGACTTATAAAATTACAACTGATAAATTAATTACAGATAAAACAAAATCCCTTACGAAGGATATCATTATTAAATCTGATGATGCAAGGTTAGGTATTTCTTTGTATTTTTAAGATTTCCGGGAACGATTCAAGTATAACATAAGGTTTTCCTGTAAATTACGGGAGGACCTAATGCCTTTATTAACAGTAATAATAACATTAATTGTAGTAGGGGTAGTTCTGTGGCTTATTAATCTGATACCCATGCAGCGGACAATTAAAACCATCATAAATACTATTATAGTAATTGTAGTAATTGTCTGGTTAATGAAAATATTTGGTTTGTGGAGTTACCTGTCAAATATTACTGTTTAGCAATAACAAAGATGAGATTGTTGGATGGAAAAACATTTGCAGGTAATAATTTAGTTTGCAAATAAAGTTGTCCAGAGGAAGTAATCTAACACCAGTGTCATAGCAGCAGCAAGAACAAAAGCACGGATAGTAGAATTGCCGACACCTTCAGCACCGCCTTCAGTTTTCAATCCTACATGGCATCCGAGTATAGAAGTTGAAGCACCGAAGAAAAATCCTTTAGTCATACCGCCAAAAATATCTTTCACTTCGAAAGCAGTTTTAACACTTCCGAAGAAAACTTCAAATGAAACATTCTGGAAAAGATAAGCCACACCAAATGCACCCATAATAGCAATGAAGTTTGCAAATACAGTTAAAATAGGAAGCATAACAATACAAGCAAGAAAACGCGGCATAACAAGATACCTGACAGGATCAATGGCTAATGATTCAAGTGCATCTATCTGTTCTGTAACTTTCATTGTGCCAAGCTCAGCGGCAATAGATGCTCCGACACGCCCGGCAAGAACAATTGCAGTTAACACAGGTCCGAGCTCAATGAAGATAGCTTTGCTTACAGCAGAGCCAAGAAAAGAAAGTGAAATAAATCCCTGGAATTGATAAGCCGCCTGCCATGAAGACACTGCACCTGTGAAGAATCCGATAATGATAACAAGCGGTAAAGAGTTAACGCCCACATGATCCATCTGTTCCAGAATAAGTTTTCTGTCCCTTATTATACGCGGAAAACCCTTTATAATACCAAGTATTAAAATTGCTATTTCTCCTATCTCCGAAAAGGCAGAAGCAATTTTATCCCATAATTTATCTACAAGTTTGCTCATTTAGCACAAATCTATATAAACCGAAAAAGTATAGCAATTCATAAATAATGCTTCTTATTGGTAAATAATATATATAATTGAAAAGTTTTATTGAAAATATTGATTATTAATAACTAATTTCAACACCCCCGAAATCTTAAGCTTAATAGTAAATTGATTTTTGAAAATTATAAAATTAAATTTAGATAATTGACCCAAATGTTTCTTTTTTTTTAAAACAATAATTACTCAAATTTTTTCAGGAGGAATAAATGAGATATAAAATATTCAACATATTAATATTGTTAATTATTACTTCCGGAGTTTTGGTCGCTGATGGGAATATAAAAAAATATTACGCAGCTGAAAATATGATTTTTGGAGAAGAAGCTTATCCGATTGCAAAGGTATGGAATACTGCTCCGGTACCTGTTCCGTTTTTTAATCTTGATCCCGGTTTTATCAGCGATACAATGGTTATTGGACCGGAAATTATGACAACAATATTCGGCAGTTATGATTATAAGACGAATGGTGAAGCGAACCAT
This sequence comes from Ignavibacteriota bacterium, assembly GCA_003820375.1. GTDB lineage: Bacteria > Bacteroidota > Ignavibacteria > Tepidaquicellales > OLB5 > RPQH01. Next base: position 52,664 of record RPQH01000015.1, on the reverse strand, counting down.
TATTTACAGGTCGACCCAACCAATCCGTTATTGTATCATTCAGTTGATATGCAAATGGACACGACCGATTTAGACCCGGCAACTGCACCGACAAGAAGAACTTATTATGCATATTCATCAGACGGAGGATTGACATGGACAAATGCAGGTACCGTTCCAGTAAATTTAAGATCCGGGTACCCATCATTGAGATTGCGTAGTGGAACAGCAGTAATTGCAAACCACAATACTTCGGGAGGTTTCTTAACGTCAAATTTATATATTGACTTAGTCCCGCAGTTGGGGTCTTTTACAGAATATCTGAATCCTGTTCCGCTTCCTATATGGCCGCAAATAGAAGTTTTAAGCAATAATAATGTGGGTATTCTCTCAAGACCGCAGCATGTTACAGGTACCGATTATGATACATTGTATTACCAAATATGGAATGGTACTGTAATTGGACCTAAATATATAATGTATGTTACAACTCCTCCTTATACAGGAACAGTGGGAAGTAACACAAGATTTAATCTTGCAACAAACGGTAATGGATTGCTTACTGCAGCAATTGCTCCTGTACTTGAGGATGATACACTGGGTGCAAGCAGAATCTACCAGAGAACATCAAATGATAATGGTGTTACATGGGGTCCTTTAGTTACTATCTATAGTCCTTTCTATGAAGGAGCTGATGTGATAGCTGCTGCCGGAGGTTCTGACTTAGTTTATAAACCGGGGACAGACAAATGGTTTTATGCTTTCCCGGCAACAAAGGATAGTGTTGGTTTCCGTTTTTATGAAAGCACAAGATTATATTTAAAAAAGAGTGATGGCTCATTAATCAGAATCGTATCAAGAGAAGAAGTTGGTGCAGCAGAAAGTTATTATCAGCCGATGGCTTTTTCCTGGAATATTGACTTCCCGTCTCTTGCCTGGTCTGCAGATAATAATGTACTTTATTGCGCGTACTCTGTAACAACACAGGATTCAGGTGCTGGCGGATTTAATTCCAGGGATATATTCTATCAGTATTCAACTGATGAAGGTTCAACATGGTCAGCACCAATTAGGATAACAAACACTCCCTTAATAGACGAATCATACCCGTCATTATCATATTGGAATAAAGGAGGTACAGGCGGAGCAACTTATGACTTAAACATTGTGTATATGAAAGACCCGGGTGTAGGTCCGTATGCTTTTAACGGAACCGGCACAAGAGCGGCACATTCTGTCAATTACCAGATATTCAGAAAAATCACAGAGGCTGCCCCGATTGGGATCAAGGACCCAACTTCTATTGTAAAAGATTATAAGCTGGAGCAGAATTTTCCTAATCCATTTAACCCGGCAACTGTAATAACTTATAATTTACCTGTTAATGGATTTGTAACATTAAAGGTATATGATATAACAGGGAGAGAAGTTAAAACCCTTGTAAATGAAAACCAGACCAGAGGTTCGAAAGAAATTACTTTTGACGGGTCTAATTTTGCAAGTGGAATTTATTTCTATTCACTGACTGTAAATGAATTTACCGCAACAAAGAAAATGATATTAGTAAAATAGTCTGAAGGATTTCTTTGGAGAAATGCTTTGTAAAAGGACTTTTTTATTAAATGAATGGTCAAAAATTGCAATAAAAAACCCTGCTGTTCAGGCAGGGTTTTTTATTGCAAATCACTATATTTTATAGACTTGAAACAGTAGATTTTTCTTTTTATTTTTTCCTTTGTATAATTAAATTAATAACAAGAATAGTCGAAAATAAAAGCCATTATTTTCATTTTATTAACCCGTCTTCAATTAATGATTACTTTCAATATTCTAAATTAATTTTTTATATGGCATCTTTTACTTTTTTATAATAAGGAATGAGTAAAACTTGTTATATGATACACAACTAAAACCAACTAAATAAGGGGAAAAAACAACCATGAAGAAAATTTTATTTTTAATATTGGTTCTTGGATTTGTAGGAACTACATTAGCTCAGCGTTATCAAACAGCTACAATAGTAAATACAAAATTTAACGATGATAACCATGCAGTAAATGTTCTTGCATTAAACACTGCAGTTCAAAGCCCAATATTTGCACCTTTAACACCAGTTCCTCCTTTTGCTGTTCCCGGTCTTGAAGGGTATGCTGATTATGCAACAAATGGAAATACATTAAAACAGATTTACAGGCATGGAGATACTATTGTAGTATCTATGAACTATGTTGATTCACTTGAAGCAAACAATGCAAATGCAGGCAGCACTTGCAGAATGATTTATAATGTCAGCTTTGATGCCGGTGCAACATGGGCATCACAGACAAGATTAGAGCTTTCAAGCTTAAAATCAAGATGGCCTGATCTTTCATTAATTGGTTCAGGAGACTCAAGAACTATTTTTTGTACAGGCAGAGTTTGGAAAGAAAGCGGAACATCCCTTTTACGTGCAGGAGGTGGTGCTTATGACCTTACTTTAGGTATTGGTTCAGGTACTGTAGTATATGTTCCCGGTACCGGAGTTATTGCAAGTACTAATAACGATGTATTCAATTGTGTAAAACCTGATGGAAACGTAGGTTGTGTTATGCAGTCTGCAGATACAATTTATTATCTGAATTATGATATAACAACTAATACTTTTGGTCCGAGACAATTTTTATACAGAACTTCCAATTCCAACACAGTAGCAGCTTATACTATTGCATCTGCACAAAGCGGAAACCACATGACAGTTGCTTATTGTTTTGTAAATGAATCTGCATCTCAATACGGCGGTGAATTTGAAAATGCTATTATAAGATACAATACTTCAACAGATAATGGTGCAACATGGTCAAACACAAATAAATTATTAACCGACTTCATGATTGACGGCGACTCAGTTACTTCTTACTGGCACCTTGATGTAAATTACAAACCGAATACCACAACACCATATATAGTGTGGTCAACAGTACCGCCGATTCAGTACGGCAACTGGAATCCGGGCGGAGCATTATTGGATTCAAACAGAAGAGGATATAACGTTTTATTGTGGAGCCCAGACTTAAATGGCGGACAGCCAAAAAGAGTTGCAAGCTATTTGAATGTAAATACTCTTGCAGATACAAATTTATTTAAACTGGTGACATTATTAAAAACTATTTCAGGAGTAGGTCCTACTTTTGCATACCAGGTCAATTCAAACCTCGTATCACATCCTTCAATCGGATTCTCTGATGATGGTAATACATTGTATTGTGCATTCGGAGTACCTCAGCCGGATTCATCTGTCGAAGGCATTCTGTTCTCCGATATTTATGTTACAAAATCGGTTGACGGAGGCACAACATGGACAGATCCTGAAAATATTAACCATAACGGTACAGAAGGTGATGAAATGTATCCGGTCTTATCAAGATATGGAAATAACTCCGGAGCGGAATTAACATACCAGTTTACAACAGTACCGGGATGCCAGGGATTCGGAAGAACAGGTGTGACAGGCGGCGTTGAGAGTCACATTATTGCAGCAGTATATCAAATTTACAAATCAGGAATAATTGGAGTTAATGAAATATCGAGCAAAGTTCCGGCTAATTTCTCATTGGAACAAAATTACCCGAACCCGTTTAACCCTACAACAAAAATCAGGTTCAATGTATCAAAAACATCTGATATAACATTGAAGGTATTTGATATTACAGGGCAGTTAGTAGCTACATTGATAAATAATGAAAAAATAACTCCGGGAACCAAAGAGATTGAGTTCAATGCATCAAACCTTGCAAGCGGAGTTTATTTCTATAAGATCAATTCAGGTGATTTCAGTGATACAAAGAAAATGATTCTTGTAAAGTAAACATATAAAATTATCTTTCAAAAACCCCGCACCTTTTGCGGGGTTTTTTTATTATAAGTGCCTATATTTAACTGCCTTGAAACAAATGAATTTTATTTATAGTTTTTAGAATCCAATTTTATAAAAATGAGGTAAGACATGAAAAAAACCATATTACTTTTAATCGCAGCCCTTTCCATTTCATTTTTAGGCCTTCTCGATTCTCCTGCACAAAAATATAGAATGTATAATGATAAAGTTATCATAAGAGATGACGGTGCATTATACATTAAGGGAAAAATAAATTTAAAATTCAAAAATAATATAGCACTGAGAAACTCAACTGAATTCGGTGTTGCTTCATTAGATAATTCAATAAAAAGTTTTTCGGTTACAAAAGTTTACCAGAGACATCCCTTAAAAGCAGATTACGGCAAAAGAATGATCGGTGACGAAGACCTTGCAAAAATTTACACGTTTTTCTACGACGGAAATATTGACCCGACCGAGCTTTCTGAAATTATCATGGAAAGCAATAAAGATATTATTGAATGGGCGGAACCGGATTTTGTTTATAGGGCAGATTATATTCCTAATGACCCGTTAATTTCTCAGCAATATCATATTGCGAAAATATATTCTTACCAGGCATGGGACTTATGTAAAGGAGATACAAGCGTAGTTATAGGTATTTGTGACTCAGGCAGCGACCTTGACCATCCTGACCTTGCCGCAAATATAAAGTATAACTATTCAGACCCTATAAATAATATTGATGATGACAACAATGGTTTTATAGATGATTTTAAAGGATGGGATTTTTATTACGGAGATAATGATCCCAATATTATGGGTACCGGTAATAACCATGGTTCACATGTTTCAGGAGATGCATCCCAGGTAACAGATAATGCAGTTCACGGCGGTGGTATTGGTTTCAAATGCAAATTAAAAATATCGAAGCATTGTGATGACTCTGACCCCAATGGATTGCTTTACAGTACTCCGGATGGCATGACTTATTTATATCAAAACGGATGTAAAGTAATAAATTGCAGTTTCGGAAGCAGTTCCGGCTCACAATATGTTCAGACTATTATCGATAACGCATGGGCAGCCGGCGTAATATTTGTTGCTTCAGCAGGTAATGAAGGAACCGAAACCCTGAGATTCCCCGCTGCTTATAATCATGTTGTATGTGTAGCCTCGTCAAATTCTTCGGATATAAAATCAAGTTTTTCAAATTATCATGACACAGTAGATATAATTGCCCCGGGTGAAAATATTTTAAGCACAGTCTTTAATAATTCATATGCTGTGTTCAGCGGTACATCAATGTCATCACCTGTTACAGCCGGTACAGTTGCTCTTATAAGGTCTAAATATCCTTCATGGTCGCCCGCACAGGTAGTTGACAGGTTATTGCTTGGGGTTGACAGTATAGATAATATTGCCGGCAATACCAATTACAGGTACAAGCTGGGCACAGGCAGGGTTAATGCTTTTAAATGTGTATCTGATTTACCTATCATATCAGTTTTAAATGTTATGCATAATGATTCATTGTATGGAAATAACGATAAAGTTTACGACATAAATGAAAAGGTTTCCATACGGATGAACTATAAAAATATCTGGCTTACAGCAAATAATGTTTCATTGAGATTAACTACAACAGACCCGGATGTGGAGATTACAAAAGATTCCATTTATGTTGGAAGACTTGATGCGTATAATACTTATTCAACTACTTATGCCAACACATTTGAAGTAAGAGCGAAATCAACTTGTCCGTACGATAAGAGTGTAACCTTTAAGCTCACTAAATCTAACACTGCTTATGTTAATAATGAGACAGTTACATTTACAATTCAATTCAGGCAGGGATGGGCAACTCATAATGTTAATAATATGAAACTATCGTTAACAAAAGATGGTGCCATAGGAAAAAAATCTCAGGCATACGGATCTGGTTTGTTTATCGGAAGCGGAACAACGAACCAGATATTCGAAGGCGGATTAATGATTGGTGTTAGCAATACAAAAGTATCTGATGATTGCAGACGCGGAACAGCCGGAAATTTTTCGGATACGGATTTTGTACCGCTTAATCCTTATTCATTACAGACACCGGGAATAATTTCTTCACAGGATGGCTCAGGTTTATTTAATGATGAGGGAGCAGGCGCAAACAAGATCGGTGTTGAAGTAAAAGCAAGCAGCTATGCTTTTGCTTCATCAGAAGATGAAAATTATATTATATTAAAATACAGAATAAAAAATACAAGCAGTTCAAACATCACTAATCTTTACGCAGGTATTTATATGTTCTTTTTGCCAAACGGAATGAACACAGGGAACATTGCCAGGTTTGATGCTGCAAATAAAATAGCACATTCATACAATGTGAGTACTCCAAATCCTTATCTCGGAATATCAGTTCTAAGTAACAATAATGTAAAATTCAGAGGAATGCTTGGATCAGAAGTATTGAATGGTTTTACGACACAGGAAAAATGGGATGCATTAAGCTCGGGTGTTTTTGATACAATAACAGTAGGCGGATTAAATTGCTTCGTGGTATCTGCAGGTCCGATTAACATAAATATTAATGATTCGGCAATTGTTGGTTTTGCAGTGCTTAAGGGTAATAACCTGGCAAATTTACAGGCAGCAAATATTAATGCTAAAAATAAATATGGCTCGATAATTGGTATACAACAAATTCCCGCAGGAATTCCTGAGAAGTTTGATTTATCACAGAATTACCCGAACCCGTTTAATCCAACAACAAAGTTCAAAATCTCATTGCCAAAGAATGACTTTGTAAGTATTAAAATATATGATATTCTTGGAAGAGAATCAGGAATAATTCTGAATAATAAAATGGATGCCGGGGTATATGAAATAGAGTACAATGGTGAGAATCTTTCCAGCGGTGTCTATTTTTACAGAATGATAACCGGTTCTTTTACTGATGTAAAGAAGATGATAATTCTGAAATAAATAACGTTAAGTATAAAGTCATAGAATTTTGAAATAAAGTTCTTACAAATTGCTTAAATTTTCCCTAAAAATAGTGTTATTTTAGGAAAATTATACTTGACAAGTTTTTTTAATTCAATTATATTGTTGTTGAAAAATAACATTAAATGAATAAAAATTAAATTTTTAGGCTAAAGTAAAAACTATACAATAATCCAAAAAACTAATTCATAAATTGAAAAGGAGAAAAAAAATGACAAAAAGAATATTATTTTTGTTTTTTATGGTATTCTTTATTTATTCTTTTACGATGATTTCCAATGACGGTGGAAACCTCAAAACGAATAATACTAAAGACGTATTTTCAGTCAAAGTTGATGACGGGACTGCGGCAAACATCCCCAATCATTTAAAGAAGTTTGACTATACTCCAATGGAATTCGAAGGACCAAAAACGGTAGGTTATGCTGATATAGGTCCGGAAATTCCGGTAACCGGCTTAACAGGATTTTATGACTACCAGATGAATGGAACTAACGGACATTATATATATAGAGTTAGTGCAACATCCATGCATGCAATTTATATGTGTTCATTAGATTCATTGAATGTATCCTCATCCAGAAGAACAAAATATGCCTATAGTACCGATGACGGTGCAACATGGACGGATTTAGGAGAAGTCCCGACAAACTTCAGAAGCGGCTTTTGTTCATTAACAGCAAAGACCGATGGAAGTGCAGTAATTGGGAACCATTACAATGATGCTTCCGCCAACCTTTCAGGTTGGGTGAATTATGATTTAGCAATGGGAATAGGTTCATTCACCGGTGTTCAGGTACCATCTAATTTTATATGGCCTTTAGTAGCTACACTTACTAATGGTAATATTTTAACAATGGGTACAGCATATAGAGGAACAGCAGCAACAGATACAACATGCTATTCAATATTTAACACAACTTCAAATACATTCGGACCACGCAGAACTTTTAGTAACTATATTCCTGAGGCTGATCAAAATAACTCATCTATGAGCAGTTATGGCGGTACAAATGGAAAAGCGATAATGTTGTTAAACCCATACAGGGAAACAGGCGGAAACTGGGGATTAACAAGAATATTTGAATCGCATTCAGCTGATAATGGTGTTACTTTTACAGACCCGGCAGTAATTTTTAACCCACATGTTGTAAATGGTGACTCAGTGGCAGCAAATCAAAACGGAGCTTGTGATGTTATTTTGGATGCAGACGGAAATTATTATGCTGCATTCAATTCAAACGGACCATCACGTTTATTTGCGAACAGTAAATTATATATTATAAAACAGGGATTCAACAACGGCGAACCGATTTTAGTTGGCGGCGGACCGGGAACACCTGCTCCCTATAATATAGACTCAATGGCTACTTCAATGGTAGCTCAGAACTTTATTGCAAGCTTTGACCATCCATGTTTGTCATTATCGGATGATGGAAACTACATTTTTGTATCCTATTCAGTTTCATTCCAGAATGATACGTCGCAAGGCGGATTTAACAGGGCAAATGTTTATTACAGCTATGCACCAACATCAACTATGGTGTTCAGTGCTCCGGTCAGGGTAACTACATTTGGATGGGACCAAAAATATGCCAGCATAAACAGAGTCACACCTAGCAGTGGTGGAAACTATACACTTTACATGACATATCAGAAAGACAAAGATGCAGGTTCACATGCTGTAGGTAACAATACTTTTGTATCAAGATCTTCATTGGTTTTCAGAAAAATTACTGAGGCAGCAATAATTGGTGTTAACAATAACCAGGAAGTTGTAAAGGATTACAGATTAAATCAAAATTATCCAAATCCATTTAACCCAACAACAAGCATTACATACAATATTCCTGAAAGAACTTTTGTAACTCTCAAGGTATATGATGTAAATGGTAGAGAAATAATGACACTTGTAAACGGTATTCAATCAGCCGGACAACAGGTTGCAACATTTAGTGCTGCAGACCTTGCAAGTGGAATATATTTCTACACAATTAAAGTAAATGATTTCACAGATACAAAGAAAATGGTTTTAGTAAAATAAACAAACTTAACGTACTGTAACCCATTCCTCCTGAGCCCCTCTCAGGAGGAATGGACTTTAAAAAAATAATAATAATTTGGAGGTAAAATGAGGGTCATCACAAACTTTAAGGTTACTGCCCTTATTGTAGTATTAATAACGTTTATTCTCTCTCCCGCCTTGATTATTTCACAAACAACCGGTAGTATTGGTGGCATTGTACTAGATGCAAAGGATAACACACCAGTCGTAGGTGCTATTGTGAAAATTGAGGGAGTTCAAAAAGGTGCCGAAACAGATGACAACGGTGCTTACGTTATATTGAACGTTGAAGTTGGAACATATGATGTTACTGCTTCATTCACGGGATATACTAAACAAACAGTAACGGGTGTAAAAGTCTCGGTGGATCAAAAAGGCGCTGCTAATTTTAATTTACCACCCACCGGATATACACTTGATACAACTATAGAGGTAGTGGGAAAAAGAAGAGGTATTGAGGTAGAACAAAGCGGCAGACAAATAGATGAGCAGCAATTGGGAAGAACACCTATCAGAGGTATTCAGAACATAGTTGCAAAAACAGCCGGTGTTGTTCAGGATGAAAAGGGGACAGCAATAAATATTAGAGGCGGCAGAACAAGTGAAAACTTGATCCTTGTTGATGGTGTATCTACAACCAACCCACAGGATGGTTCGTCCTCTGCATATGTTTCAAACAGCCAGCTTAAGGAAATCCAGGTTTTAACAGGTGGATTCGGAGCCGAATACGGCAATGCCTTAAGCGGTGTTATTAACGTAACAACAAAAAGCGGATCCGAAGTATATTCCGGTTCTGCTGAAGTTATTTCTGATTTCTTCATGAAAGGTATGGGTGATGGATTTTTGAGCACCAATACCCAGGGTTATAATCTTTATAATGTATCCTTTGGCGGTCCATTAATTCCAACCAAGAAATTAGCAAAATTTATTAATTTTTATGGTGGAGCAGAAAGACAATGGCTTCTTAACAGCCAGCCAAGCTGGATTGCTGATAAACTGTTTACAGACGGTGTTATCCCGAATTTCAGCTCACATTTATGGACATATAATGGAAGAATCAGCTTTAATTTTACTGAATTAAACAAGAAAATTCCGGTTCAATTTAAAGCCGGTATTAACTATACAGATAATTATACCCCTTCATTTATTGCATCTTTCCTTAAATATAATTCAGACAGGTTCAGATATAACACAAATAAGGATATGCAGATTTATGGAAGAGTAATTCATAATATTTCAAGTAAATTCTTCTATGAATTACAGGGTAACTATTACAGAACCAAAGGAGAATTTGGTGACCCTGTATTTAAAGATGATTATTTTAAAATTGGCGATACATCTTACATTCCCGGTCTCAGGACTATGGGAGGCGAATTACCGCCTGAACCGACAGGTGTATTCAGGGTATCCGGTACTCCATATAACTTCTTCCAGAGAACAGATGTAAGTTACATAGGCGGAAAGTTAGATGCTACACTTGCACTTTTAACCAAAAAGATGGGTAACCATGAGTTGAAATTCGGTGGTGAAATGAGATATCATGATTTAAAGAAAATGGTATTCTATACACCGTCTATAGCACAAAGTAATGATATTAGACGTGAATATATTGATTCAATAAAAGCATTGCCTGACCAGACTTTATGGAATAAATTTGTAGAATCACAAAGAGATTTATGGTATTCAGGTTCAGGTGCAAGATTAAAAGGCTATGGTTACAGCATTCAGGACCAGTTCGGAAATGATATAGTTACTGGTGAAGATATTGAAGCAAAGCATCCTATAGTTGGTGCATTTTATCTCAGAGATAAAGTTGATTTTAAAGACTTCTCATTTAACGGTGGTATCAGGATAGATTATCTTGACGTTAATTCGGAAGTATTAAAAGATATCCATAATCTGACAGGAGCCGATCAAAAACTTCTGACAGATGATGATTATGAGAAAAGTAAGCCAACAATAGTAGTAAGTCCGCGTTTAGGATTCTCTTTCCCGATAACTGAGAATACAGTATTTGTTGCTCAGTTTGGTAAATTCATCCAAATGCCTCCGCTTGATTACTTATATCTAAATAGAGTAGCTTTCTCACAGTTCTTTAAAACTTCATTGCAGGATGTTGCTGAAAACTCTTCATTGAAACCGGAGAAGCTCACTTCTTATGAAATTGGTTTTAAACAAAACGCTCTGGATGGGTTATTGAATTTTGGAATAACTGCTTATTATAAAGAGACACAAGATCAAATCGGCATTAATAAAGTTATAGCATCAGAAACAGTACCGATAGGATACACAATCTATATGAATTCTGATTTTAGTGTAGCAAGAGGTCTTGACATGTATCTGAGTTTAAGGAGATTCAACAGGCTGGCTGCTGATGTTTCTTATACTTTATTATACGCATCAGGTACAGGTTCAGAACCTGGACAAAAGTTAAACCTGGTAAACCAAGGTACAGAATATCCGAATTTCACATTCCCGCTTGATTATGACCAGAGACATACCGGCAGTATCAATCTGGATTATAGGTTTGGCGGAGATGAAGATGTACCAAAAGGTGTTATGGGACAGATACTCAAGAATTTAGGTTTAAACTTATTATTCAGTTTCAACAGCGGCAGGCCATATACTGCAAGAAAATTACCGACATTGCCATTCAACCCCTCGTCAGGGCAGGCACTTTCACCGAAAAATGCAGTATACAGAAACTGGAATTACAGCTTAGACTTAAAGCTTGATAAAACCGTAAACGTATGGAAGACTAATTGGAATTTTTATATCTATGTAACTAACTTACTAAATTCTGAATTAGTTAACCGTGTTTGGGAATCTACCGGAAGACCGGATGATGATGGTTACTTAAATACACCACAAGGAAGCATTGGTGCTACAATTCCAGGATATGTAGAGAACTACAGATTAAGGATTCAGAATCCTTTTAACTGGGGTGCTCCAAGACAAATTCGTTTTGGTATTAAGGTTAACTTTTAATGAATTATTAAACTTAAGAAATTTTTCAAATGAGAATTATAAATAAATATCTTATATTATCCCTGATCTTAGGTCTTAGTTCTCTTGTCTACTCAGGACCGAGGTATGGAGGAGATATAGTCCCCACACCGGTGTCAACTAATGTTGTTATCCAACAAGTCTCTCTGGAGCCAAACAACGTTAGGGCATATTTTTATAATACCGGGATATTCAATCAGGATCTAAGAGTCAGTAATACTCCCGGTTTTGAATGGCCAAAAAATACAGGCCAGTTTGCTTGTTTTACGGCAGGTTTATCTATAGGAGCATTTGTGGACGGGCAGTTAAGAGAAGCAATGTGCTCATATAAAGGTGAATATGCACCCGGATATGTTGAAAACACTTCCGGTGTACCGATAGCTGTTACAAATTCAAAATTCAGAATATATAAAGTTGCATCAACAGATAATATCAACAATAACCCGGACGTTGCCGGATGGGCAGATATGATACCATTTGGTGCTCCGTGGACTGATATCAATCTTGATGGTATATACGACCCTTCAGTTGATAAACCGGGTATAAAAGATGCTGCTTATACTATTTTTGGATGCTTAACAGATGGTTTTCCAGAAGAACATAAAGTTGGTGAAGGTTTTGGAGGCGGTACGTCTCCATTATTTGTTGAACTGCATTTAACTGCATGGGCATATACTTCTCCGGGTTTGGAAGACTTACAATTCGTCAACTGGGTTGTAATAAATAAAAATACAAGGCCATGGGAAAAAACTTACATGGGTGTAACTGTTGACCCTGACCTTGGTGGTGCAGATGATGACTATATTGGCTGCGATACTAACTTAAATATGGGATTCGTCTATAATGGTGATAATAATGACGAAGGTTCTCATTCCTATGGTGCAAACCCACCGGCATTTGGAATGGACTATTTTACCAGTCCTATCAAATTTACCGGTGATCCAAACGATTCTGTTGTGTTCTTTGATCCTCCGGGTTCAAACAACAGAATAGTAAAGTACCAGTGGAAAGAACTCGGGTTGTCTTCATTCGTTTATTTTACAAATACAAGCACACCCGGACCGACTTGTGAAAAAGATCCAAACGGTGAAATGGAACCTGCGTATTTTATGCTTAAAGGACTGAAGAAGGATGAAACTCCCTGGGTTTTACCTCCGGGAGGCAGTGCAAGCTTAATAACGAAATTCTGCTATCCTGGTGATCCCGAAGGACAAACCGGATGGAATGAAGGAAGCGGAAGTCCATCAGGCTCTGTACAAAACTGCGGCGGACCCAATGTATTAACAGGAACAGTTGTTGGCGTAAATCCACTTGGTGACAGAAGATTTATCTTCAATTCAGGCGGTGATGATTTCACAGTCAACATGAATGATACCCAGCACATTGTATTAGCTCAGTTTGTAGCAAGAGGTTCAAGCAATTTAAATTCAGTAACCCGTCTCAAAGGCGTAGATGCTGTAGCTCAGAAAATATTTGATGCTAACTTTAGTGTTATTCCTCCTCCTCCTCCTCCGAAAGTTACGGTCAGTATTGACCAGGACAATGCCAGAGGAACTGCTGCAGTAACATTAAGCTGGACAGATACATCTGAATATTACAATTTCCAGGATACATTATTCCATACAAAAGATGATTCTGCATACTTTATATTTGAAGGATACGAAGTATATGAAGTCAGGAAATCAATAAAAGTATTCCCCGATTTCAATAAACCTGAGACAATTACTGATGATATAAAATTAATAGCAATTTTTGATTTGGTAGATTCAATTGGAAATGTTGTTGATACATTCAGCACCGGTCCGGGACCTAATGGTCAGGAACAGTTTGCACCATTCCCGGTTGTTCCGCCATATACGATACCGAACCCACCCGGTTTCCCAAATTGTAATTATCTTGCAAATCCTAAGGTTTGCGGTACCGGATTAAACAGGCATATTACTTTAACAAAAACGCTGTTCGACGCGGAATATGCAGGCAATACTGATATTACTTTTGGAAATACTTATAAGTATATAGTACTTGCATATGGTTACAATACAAAACCGATAAGAGGACAGGCAATAATACGTAACTCATTATCAGCAAGCGTAATAACTGTTGTTCCTGAAGCACCGCTTGCAGGAACCAAATTCTATTACGGAAATGGTGATACGTTATTTACTAACAGGCATGATCTTGGTGTTATGCCAATAGTAGTGGCGCAAGAGAACGTAATAAATGCGAAATACAGAATTCATTTTAACTCATTCTTGACTCAAAATACTATTGCTTCATATGATCTTTTGAAATCAGTAAACGGAGGCGACTTCGTGACAATAAGATCTAATTTAGCAACAACACCAAATTCATTTACAGTAGATGATTCATCCAGGGTATTAGATGGTATTCTGTTTAAAGTTGTTGGTATCAGGCCAATACTTGGCAATGTTGGTGTAGTAAAAGATCCCGGCACAAAAGCAGTAGATTCAATACAAACCCGTCAATACGGATGGGAATATAAAGGCGGTCCAAGGAATCTTGAAGGCAGTCATTATCTGCAGGGCGGCGCGTCAAGACCATGGCAGTCTATATCTATGTCTTTATCATATCCATCTTCAGGTACATATACAAATATTGGATCAGCATATAAACCTGATTCTTTGAAAAATGTTAAGATAGTATTTACAGGATATGGAAGCGGTCAGGGGCAGATGGCATACAGATATGAATCAAATCCACCTGCAAATAATGTATATGGGTACAAGGAAATGAAAGAAGTACCGTTTAAGGTATATGAAATAGATCCTTATGATGGTACATCTGAACCAAGACAATTGAATTGCGCATTCCTTGAATTCCCGGATGCAACACCTGCACCTGATGGAAAATGGGAACCAACAACAGATGAATTAGGCGGAAAAGAAGTAGTATATATATTTGGATCAGATTACAGTGCAACTGAAAATCCGTTCTATACAGCTAAGAACCTGTTGGTAACTTCAACAATTGATGTTATGTATGTTTGGTCTGCTAAATTAATAAATTCAGGACCGGCATTTAGTAACAATGATGAATTATATATTTATCCTTATACAGCAACAAGACCAGGTGCTTTTTATGAAATAGATACAAAACAACCTGATATTGGAGTATCTACAATAGCATCTGAAAATAATGATTTGAACAATATTAAAGTTGTTCCGAATCCTTATTATGGTTATAATAGTCTGGAATCAACAACATCTGGTAGATTTATAACATTCAGAAGATTACCTAAGGCATGTTCGTTCAAGATTTACTCATTGAACGGTGATTTGATTAAGACTCTGGAGAAAACTGATGAGAATTCGTCTACATTGCAATGGAACATGACAAATGTTGAAAATGTCCCTGTCGCTTCCGGTATATATATTGTATTGATTGATGCACCGGGTATAGGACAGAAGATTTTGAAGGTAGCAATATTTACACCAGAGGAAAGAATCGATTTTTAGTGAAAATTTAAAATATGGACTTTCCCTTTCTCTCACAGGGAAAGTCCTGAATTAAAAAATTTTAAGGAGATAATCCAAATGAATTTTAAATTAATGAAATATATACTTATACTACTTGTTCTCTGTATTTCTTGCCAAGATGTTCAGTCCGGACCAAGAAGAAAATTAGGTACAATGGCCGCACCGGAATTATTAATTCCGCTTGGATCTATTGGTACCTCATTACAGGGTTCTAATCTTGCCAGTGTTACCGGCGTAGATGCAATGTACTGGAATCCGGCAGGAATAGCGCTGATTGAAGGTAAATCTTCAGACCTTATGTTCTCTCATATGAACTATGTTGCGGATATGAGTATGCAGTATTTTGCAGGCGCTATTAAAATCGGCACTTTAGGTGTTCTCGGAGCTTCGTTAAGAAACTTAAGCTTTGGTGACCCTATAGAAGTTACAACAGCCAATAGCCCTGAAGGTACAGGAGCAACTTTTAGCCCTACATACCTTATTGGAAATGTCTCATTTGCACGTGCAATGACAGATAAGGTTTTGTTCGGCACAAACGTAAAGCTCATCAGCGAAAAAATTGCTGATGTAAGTGCTGTTGGTTATGCGTTCGATTTCGGAATTCAATATATAGCCGGCCAAACCGGCCTTCGTTTCGGAATCGCGATTAAAAACCTCGGACCGGCAATGAAATTTGACGGACCGGGTTTAGATCAAACATTTGTTTCAAACGGCCAAAATGTTACAAGAAGGATTAACTTGCAGGAATTTGATCTTCCGACAAGTCTTGAAATCGGATTAGCATACAGCAGAACTTTCGGTAAAAATAATACAATTGCTGTATCTTCATCATTCCAGAATTCAGGATTCACAAGCGATGAATACCGCTTCGGTTTAGAATATAATTATAACAATAATTTCTTCTTAAGAGGCGCTTTCACGGTATTTCCGGATAAGTTACAAAATGAGTCTTTGTTTGGACCATCTTTCGGCGGAGGCTTTAAATATCCATTCGGAAATATGACTCTTGGCATTGATTATGCTTACAGGATACTCAATGAATCGGGATTTGATGCAACTAATCAGTTCTTTACATTACATGTTGGATTTTAGTCAGTAAATTTATAAAATTACAAGGACAATCGAAAGATTGTCCTTTTTTGTTATTAAAATGAAGAAATTAAATAAACTAATATTATCTTTCTTACTTTTAATGCCCTTAACTACTCAGTTCATACAAGCGGAATTCCGTTTTGATTATGATTTCTGTGTTTTCAAAAACCAGGATTCAAGATTAGCACTTGAATTCTATTATTCATTTTATCTTGACCAATTGAAATTTGATAAAACCAATGATGGGTATGAAGCAAGTGCATTGCTGGATCTTGAAATTATAGATAAATCTAACAGCAGTGTTGTTTTGAAACAGCCGTTTAATATACCTGTTTCAGTTAAAGATACAACAGGCATACTTAGAGCAAACAATACAAGAACAGGTCAGTTGAATATTATTCTGGACAGCGGACAGTACGTGTTCAGGGTTAAAGCAACCGATTTTAAGCACTCTGCTGATACTGCAAAATATGAAGATAACCTCTCGCTATCGCGTTTTGTAGAAAGCAAAGTGGCTATCAGTTGTGTCCAAATTTCAACCGGTATAGAAAAATCAAATGATGATAACAGCCCGTTCTATAAAAATACGCTTGAAGTTACTCCAAATCCTTTAAGGTTTTTTGGAAATAATCTATCGAAGATTCACTATTACTTCGAACTATACAATCTTACTAAAGAAAATATTTCTAATGATTATATTGTAAAATCCGAAATAACGGATCTTAATGATGTTATTATTAAAGAAAATGAAAAGAAATATTCAGTAAAAGCAGGTTCGAAAGTAGAAGTTGGGACATTTGATATATCAGATTTAAAAACGAACACATATAAACTCATTATTAAAATCATTGACGATAAAAATAATGAAGTAATTCGCAACCAGAAAAAGTTTATAATATATAATCCTGATAGTACTGTTACCACACCTGATTTATCGAAAGAGAATTATCAGTTAAGTGATTATGCGGTTTACCCGGAAGATAAGCTTGATGAAGAGTTTAAGCTTGTAAGCTATATTGCAACTGATAAGGAAAAGGAACAATATGATAATATGAATAATCTTGAGGGCAAAAGAAAATTCATGTTTGAGTTCTGGAAATCGAAAAGTATAACCAAAATCGATTATATGCGAAGAGTAAAGTTTGCGAATGATAATTATGCATTTGATTTTACAGACGGATGGAAGACTGACCGCGGCAGAGTATATGTCACATATGGTCCTCCGGATGATATTGAAAGATTCCCATTTGAATCAGATAAGAGAGCATATGAGACCTGGAGATATAACAGCCTTCAGGGTGGGGTTATATTTGTTTTTGTTGACCTGAGCAATGCAAGCGGAAATTACGGGCTTGTTCATTCAACTGCCAGAAATGAACTCAGAAATGATTCATGGCAATCAAGGTTAAGAATTAAGTAACATTTTTTTAAATGAAAACTTTATAAAAACGCTGTATTAAAACTAATACAGCGTTTTTTTATACACATTTTTTTATGTTTATAAATACAGTTTTATTTAAGATATTTGTAAATTAACATCTTATAAACTTAGTTTTATTTGAAGATAAAATATCATATTATAGCTGCATCTTTTATTTTATCTGTACTTTTGTGGCTGTCATTAAATATGAACCAGACCTATGAAGTACAGAGAAATATTCCTGTGCATTTTAATATAGAAAAACCGTTTGCAGTATCTAATCCTGTTCCCGTAAGTTTAGATGTAAAACTAAAAGGAGCCGGATGGAATCTGCTTAGACTTTTCACATCAATGAATATTGATTTTGTATATGATGTAAATGTGAACAGCGGGCAAAATGTTGTTTTAACCCGGCAGTATCTTACCGATAATCTCGGGTTAGGACAAAATTTCGTTATTTCCAGTGTGAGACCTGAATCTTTATTTGTAAATATTGGTAAATATGAAGAAAAGTATGTAAAAATAGCTCCGAGAATATATGTTGGCTGTATTGAAGGTTACCAAACTGTAGGAAGACCTGTCTTCACACCGGATAGTATTAAAATAGGAGGCGCTTCCGAAATATTAAGAGGGCTTAATCAAATATATACACAGGACCTGATATTTAAAAATGTTAATTCCAGTATTACAGAAATGGTTAGCCTGTCGGATAGTTTATCAAATATCATATGGCGTTCGCAGGATAATGTCGGAATATTTGTAAAAGTAGAATTGACTGCCGATAAACAATTTCAGGGAGTACCGCTTAAGGTGTCCGGAATACCCCAGGATAAAGATGTACTGCTTATACCTCAATTTGTTGACCTGCAGTTAAAGGGCGGCGTAGACCAGCTTGCCCGGCTTGACAGCTATAAAATTGACGGTGTTTTAAATTATGAAGTCCTTTATGCCGATACTACAGGTGCGGTTACACCAATATACAACTTACCTGAAGGTATAATTATTATTTCTTCCAAACCGGATAAAATTCAATATATAATAAAAAAGAAGTTTTGATAAAATATTTTAAGAATGAAATAAATGCATTAATAGAAGCTGTAAAAAAATTAAGCTTTAAAGAAAGCTTTATCTTTATTGCAGTTGCTGTTATTACGTTTCTTTCAATGACATATGCTTCCCCGAATTTCTTCCGCAGGATGTTTGACACAGATGATGATAAATTTTACTCAACTCTCTATTGGTTTGCCACTGACGGTTTCCTGATGTTTATACTGCCGGTGCTGATGATATGGTTTGTTCATAAGCAAAAGCTGTCTGATTTCGGTTTCAGAAAGGGAGATTCTAAATTTGGATTCAGAACGTATATCCTGTTTGTTCTAATCATGCTGCCTGCTGTCTGGTTTATCTCGGGTTCTGAAAGCTTTATCAAAGCATACCCGCAGGCAGGTTTAAGAATACGCGAGAATCCTTCTATGCTTTTATATTACGAGCTGTTTGTTGGATTTTATATGCTTGGATGGGAATTCTTCTGGCGGGGTTATATGCTTTTCGGTTTAAAGGAAAGGTTTGGCTATTATGCCGTATTTATTCAAATGCTTCCATTCTTTATCCTGCACAGGGGAAAGCCGGAATTGGAAACTTTTTCATCTATCTTTGCAGGGCTTATACTTGGAATACAGGCATTAAGAGCCAATTCTTTTATTTATTGCTTTTTAGTACACTGGACTATTATGATATTTGTGGATGTAATTTCCGTATTGAGATATAAAACCCAGACTTATGGTGTCGGGTTCGATGCATTATATAATATTTTTTTTAAATAAATTTATACTACAATGAGACTTTGTATTAACATAGATCATATTGCAACTTTAAGGCAGGCAAGAAAAGAGATAGAGCCTGACCCTGTTCTTGCCGCCGGTATTTGCGAGCTTGCAGGTGTTGATGGAATTGTGTGCCACCTTCGTGAAGACAGAAGGCATATCAATGACAGGGATTTAAGATTATTAAAAGAAACCGTTAAAACTCATCTGGATCTGGAAATGGCTGCTACTGATGAAATGGTTTCAATTGCTTCTGTTATAAAGCCCGATCTTGTTACGCTGGTTCCGGAAAAAAGAGAAGAAGTAACAACAGAAGGGGGGCTTGATATTGAAGCTGCGAAAGTAAGAATTGAAGGGGCAATTGATGAATTAAAAAAAGCAGGTATCAAAGTGAGTGTATTTATTGAACCATTACCTGTAAATGTTGATTCAGCATTAGAGGTTGGATCTGATATAATTGAAATTCATACCGGTAAATATGCAAACCAGAAAGAGCCAAAAGATAAAATTATTGAGCTGGAAAAGATAAGACAAACTGCATTACTGGCAAGAGAGCTTGGTTTGGGTGTAAACGCAGGTCACGGTTTAAACTATATTAATATAGCACCAATAGCAAATATAGAAGATATTGACGAGGTAAGTATCGGTCATGCAATACTTGCAAGGGCTGTATTTGTTGGCTTAGACCGTGCTGTAAAAGAAATGCTTGAAATAATACGAAGAATTAGAAGATAGAATGGTATTTTCAGAAGAATTAATTAAGAAATTAAAATCAGCAAAAACAGTTTCAGTATTAACCGGAGCAGGGGTATCGGCAGAAAGCGGTGTCCCTACGTTCAGAGACCCGGGCGGAATATGGGAAAAATTCAGACCTGAACAATTAGCTAACTTTGAAGCATTTATGGCTGACCCTGATTTTGTATGGAGCTGGTATCAGCACAGACGTGAAATAATGCGTAACGTCACTCCTAATCAAGGACACTATGCACTTGCTGAAATGGAAAAGATATTTCCTGATTTTAATTTGATTACACAGAATATTGATAACCTTCACCGCAGAGCAGGAAGCAGAAAAGTAACAGAGCTTCATGGAAATATTGAAAGAAACTATTGCATAAAGTGCCGGAAAGATTTTAACGATATTGACCTGACACAGAAGAAAGTTCTTAAATGTGAATGCGGGGGCTTGATACGTCCGGATGTTGTTTGGTTCGGAGAAATGCTTCCTTATAACGCACTTAAGTTCGCTGAAGAATGTGCAAGAAGCTGCCAGGTATTCTTTACAATCGGGACATCAGCGGAAGTTTATCCTGCGGCTCTTCTGCCATTGATAGCAAAGCAATATGATGCTTATGTTGTCGAAATCAACACACGACCTACTGCGATATCAATGGACGTGGACGAAGTAATTGAAGGAAAAAGCGGAGAAATTTTAAAAGAATTAACAGATATAATAAAAAAAGAACTCAATAAATAAAAGATATGCATACTATTATAGAACCATTCAGAATTAAAAGCGTAGAGAAAATTAAATTTACAACAATTGAAGACAGGGAAAAAATTTTAGAGAAGGCATATTATAACCCGTTTTTAATTCCCGCCGAAGATGTATTGATAGATTTACTAACAGACAGCGGAACATCAGCGATGAGTGCACAGCAATGGGCAGGCATCATGGATGGAGATGAGTCATATGCCGGCTCAAGGAGTTATTTCAGGTTTGAAGAAGTTACAAAGAAGATATTCGGTTATAAACACATAATACCTGTTCACCAGGGACGGGCAGCAGAAAGAATATTATTCACAAACTTTCTAAGCAAAACCGATGAGAACGGCAACCTGATAATGACAGGCAGAAGCAAGGGAATCCCGAATAATAACCATTTTGATACTACAAGAGCTAATATTGAATTTAATGATGCCGAAGCAGTTGACCTGGTTATTGAAGAAGGAAAACATCCCGCAACAATACATCCTTTCAAAGGAAACATAGACCTAGTAAAGCTCGAAGAATATATTCAAAAAAAGGGAGCAGAAAACATTCCTGTTATTATGCTAACGATAACGAATAACGCCGGCGGTGGTCAGCCGGTTTCAATGGAAAATATTAGAAAAACCGGTGAGATTGCAAAAAAACATGGGATACCATTTTTTATGGATGCATGCAGGTTTGCAGAAAATGCTTATTTCATTAAGCTGAGAGAAAAAGGATATGAAAATAAATGTATTCTTGAAATTGCACAGGAAATGTTTTCATATACCGATGGATGCACAATGAGTGCTAAAAAAGATGCTTTTGCTAATATTGGCGGTTTTGTTGCTATGAATGATGAAGAGCTTTACACACGGTGCAGGAATCTTTTAATCATTACAGAGGGTTTTGAAACTTATGGCGGTTTAGCCGGAAGAGATATGGAAGCTATTGCCCAGGGATTGGAAGAGATTCTCGATGAACATTATCTTCAATACAGGATTCGTTCAACAGCTTATCTCGGAGATAAATTAACCGCTAATGGTATCCCGATAATTCTTCCTGTAGGAGGACATGCGATTTATGTTGATGCAAAAGAATTTTTAAGCCACATTCCTGTGGAACAATACCCGGGACAAGCACTTGTATGCGAGCTTTTCAGAATGGGCGGAATCCGTTCTGTTGAAATTGGCAGTATTATGTTTGGTAAATATGATAAAGATGGGAAAATGGTGCCTGCCGATATGGAACTTGTGAGGTTAGCTATTCCAAGAAGGGTTTATACACAAAGTCATATTGATTATGTTGCTGAGGTTTTTATTGAGCTGAAAAACAACAAAGATAAGATTAAAGGTGTTAAGATAATAGAAGAGCCGAAATTTCTGAGGCATTTTACTTCAAAATTTTCATTAGTATAATATGACGACCCTAAAGGCAGTAAACCTTGTAAAAACATATAACAGAAGAAATGTAGTGGATGATGTTACACTGACCGTAAAGCAAGGTGAAATAGTGGGATTGCTGGGACCAAACGGTGCAGGCAAAACCACTACATTTTATATGATTACAGGAATGATAAAAGCTGATTCAGGGGATATATATCTTGACAGGGATGATATATCTAATTTGCCGATGTATAAAAGAGCCCGGCTTGGCATTGGCTATCTTCCGCAGGAAGCTTCCATATTCAGGAAAATGACTGTGTACGAAAATATTTATTCGGTTCTTGAATTTATGGATATGGATAAGATAGAGCGTGAAGATAAAACAGAAAAACTGCTTAAAGATTTCGGAATAAATAATATTGCTGACAGTAAAGGTTTTATGCTTTCAGGCGGTGAAAGACGCAGAACGGAAATAGCAAGGTCTATTGCAACAGATCCTAAATTTATTTTACTTGATGAACCTTTTGCCGGTATTGACCCAATTGCTGTTGAGGATATTATGAAAATGGTTGCACATTTAAAAGACAGGGGAATAGGTGTTCTTATTACCGACCATAATGTTCATGAAACTTTATCCATTGTTGACAGGGGCTATATATTGATAGAAGGAAAAATTTTCAAGCAGGGAAATTCATCGGAGCTTGCAAATGATGAAATGGTAAGAAAGCTTTACCTGGGAGAGAGCTTTAAGCTGGATAGATATATTAACACTAAAAAAATAGAAGAATAAATTTTTTTGAATGAATAAAACTTTACTTGCAATAGGTGCACATCCTGATGATATTGAGTTTTCCTGTACAGGTACAATGCTAAAACTAAAAAAACAAGGTTATGATATTTATTATATTGTTGCAACAAACGGTGAACATGGATTTAAGATAGCTGATAAACCAAAAGAACAAAGAATAAAAGTAAGACATAAAGAACAGCTAAATGCTGCTAAAAAATTAGGTGTAGAGAAAGTTTTCTTTTTTGGTTACAGAGATGGTTTTTTGAAAAACAATGATGAGTTGAGAAAGAAGCTTGTAAAAATAATAAAACTGGTTAAACCGGAAATAATCTTTACATTTGACCCCGCCAATAAAACATTCGATAATATAAATCTTAATCATAGAGACCACAGGTATATAGGAGAAGCAGTGTTTGATGCGGTATTTGCTGCTAAGAACAAATATATGTATCCCGGAGAGCCCCACAAAACTGACTACCTCTACTTGTTCGGTTCTGATAAGTGCAACTATTATGAAGACATTGCATCAACTATAGAACAAAAAATTGAAATCCTGCGGGAACATAAGTCACAATTCAATGATTTTGATAAAGTTGAGGAATGGATAAAAACATATCTTTCTAAATTTACCAAAAAATATAAGTATAGCGAAGCTTATAGGGTAGTGCAGATAGAGCAAATGTTCAAATAGTTGATTTAATAAAAATAGATGCCGTTTTATACAAAAATTAGCAGTTTATTTCCCGGAAGGCTAACGAGAGCTCAATATTTAATGATTGGTTATTTACTATTTACAAGCGTTGGAGCTTCTTTGTTAATGCTTCCACTATCTTCTACACAAGGTGAATCACTTTCATTGGATAACGCTCTTTTTACTATTACGTCAGCGATATCTGGTTCCGGGTTAACGCCGGTAGATATCGGCAGTTATTTTTCAAGTTTTGGTGAAATTGTAATACTTATTTTTATCCAGGTTGGTAATGTTGGCTATATGTTATTTTTTGCTCTGGCTGTAATTTTTTTCGGAGGAAGGCTTTCATTAGCGAATAGGTTAATGATTAAGGAATCAATCAGCTATGGTTCTATTGATATAAAAATTTTTATTAAAAAAGTTTTCAAGTATACAGTAATTATTGAGTTTATTTGTGCAGTTCTTCTGACATTGTACTGGACACAATTTTTTCCGTTACTAACGGCAATTAAACATGGTGTATTTCATTCTGTCTCAGCATTTTGCACTGCAGGTTTCTCGCTTTTTCCGGATAATCTTATCTCTTACAGAGACAGTTATTTTATAAATTTAGTTATTATATTAACATGCTATGCAGGAGCATGCGGATTTTACGTGCTCTATGATATTTCAATTTATACTAAATGTTTCCTGTCCAAAAAAACAAGGGGCAGGTTGTCTGTACATACAAAAACAGTTTTAACTGTCAGTTCTCTTATAATTATTACAGCTACATTGTATTTATTCATATTTGAGAATAATATTCCTTCATCCGGCATTGATAAGCATTTTCTCCATTCTTTTTTTCAATCTGCTTCAGCATCAACAACAGTGGGTTACAATTCGGTAGATTTAGGAAAAATGAATGATTCATCATTATTTATGCTGGTTCCTGTGATGTTTATAGGAGCATCGCCAAGCGGTACAGGTGGCGGCATTAAAACTACGGTTTTTGTTTTGATGCTAATTTCTTTATTCACTTTTCTAAAAGATAGGAAGAACATTAATCTTTTTAAAAGAAATATCCCATCTACAATAATTAACAAAGCATTCTCAATCGGGTTGCTGGCAGTTAGCTGGTTGTTTCTTTCAGCATTAATTATTTCAATAGTTGAGTCGCACCCGTTTATTAATATTTTGTTTGAGTGTGCTTCAGCGTTTGGGAATGTTGGTTTATCGACCGGAATTACGCCGTCTTTAACCCCTTTAAGTAAAATATTTTTATCCTTAACTATGCTTATGGGAAGAGTTGGACCTTTACTGGTTGGATATACTATTTTCGGTACTCCAAAACCGGAAAATTATCAATATCCTGAAGCTAATATTTTAATAGTATAATTTATATTATATGAAACATTTTGTAATTATCGGTTTAGGAAGATTTGGCTATCACTTATCAACTTCATTATACAGGCTAGGAAACCAGGTGCTTGTAATAGATCTTGATAAAAGGGTTATAGATTCTATAAAGGATCTTGTAACTGAAGCTGTAATAGGGGATGCAAAAGACATAAAAGTTTTATCGGATTTTATTGATGACAGTATAGATACTGTTGTCGTTGCTACGGGTGCAAGCATTGAAATGAGTGTCTTAACCGTTCTTAATCTTAAGAATCTCGGTGTAAAGCACATAGTAGCAAAAGCCAAAAGTGAAGACCATGGGAGGATATTACGTTCACTGGATGTTAATGAGGTTATATACCCCGAAAAGGATTCTGCATACCGTTTGGCTGAGGAAATGTCAATCTCAAGCTTGGTTGCCCACATCCCGCTGGCTCCCGATTATAGTATTGTAGAAATAGTTACACCTGAAAAATTTTATGGTAAGTCGTTGGAAGAACTGCAAATACGTAAAAAATACGGTGTAAATGTTATTGCAATAAAAGATGTATTATACGATAAATTTGATGTTATACCAGATAGCAGCAAAAAACTGCCGCCTGATTCTGTAATGTTAATAGTCGGTAAAACAGATGAGGTTGTAAATCTCAATTTTTAGTCATATTTTTGATATTGTGACTAAAATTTTTTGTATTATTGAAGAATTTAAATAAGTGATAGAATTACTACCAGATAATAACGATGAAGATGACCCTGCTTGTAAAGGCAGGGAGAAACGTATCTTTTCCATTCATTCCTCCATTTCAGGATTTACGAACTCCTTTATTCAATTCATTATCAATCTCTCAAATATAAAGGTCTATGCAGGTTTCTGAGGAAGAATTTCAGCTATTAATGGAACAAACCATGGAATCCATTCCCGAAGTATTTAAAAAACGGATGGATAATATTGTGTTTCTTGTTGAACCGTTTCCTTCAGATTCTGATCTTTCACGGCTTGGAATGAAAGATGGCAGGAATTTGCTTGGATTATATTCAGGAATACCATACAGCCAAAGGTCTACATGGTATACAGGTGCCATGCCTGACAGGATAATTTTGTTTCAGCAAAACATAGAAGCCGTTTGCAAAACAAAAGAACAATTAATAAATAAAATAAAAGAAGTAGTTATACATGAAATAGCACATTACTTTGGAATGGATGAAAAGCAAATAAGGGATGCAGGCTATTAAAGACAATGCAATTTAACATTAACAAAAAACCAAAAAAAAGCAGCCTTTTAACAGGTAAGACTACCAAAGTTATTGTTCTTACAACTGTAATGTTCACCTTTATATCATATTGGCGGGCAGCATCGGTTGTTATAAGCGATCTTGGCTCTACAGCATATTATATTGGCGGTATTGCAGAGACATTTATCGGTAAATCTGCCCCTTACTTTATTTTAATGGTTATGTTTTTCTCACTTGCTGTAAGGGCTGTATATATCGAATCGTGCGGTATGTTCACACGCGGAGGTGTGTATAGAGTTGTAAAAACTGCTTTAGGCGGATTGTTTGCAAAAATTTCTGTATCTGCTTTAGTGTTTGATTATGTCCTGACAGGTCCTATAAGCGGTGTATCTGCTGGGCAGTATTTAACAGGTCTTATAAATGATTCATTGTTTCATGGTGGAATAAACTTTGCTCTTAACAGGGATTATTTTTCAATGCTGGTTGCTATTGCAATTGTAATGTATTTCTGGTGGGAAAATATTAAAGGTATTGAAGAATCATCAGGCAAAGCTTTCAGGATATTTATTATCACATCTATAATGGGGGTGATATTAATTTCATGGGGTGTAATTACTTTATTAACAAAAAATGAACCATTCTTTTCACATTTCCCTGCGTTTGAACCGCATCTGACAGACGAATCATACGGCTGGCTAAAAGATATTGACTGGATTAAAACAATTGGACCGCTAACTGTATTAATCGCATTCGGGCATTCACTTTTAGCACTCAGTGGTGAAGAATCGCTGGCACAGGTTAACAGGGAAATAGAATCACCTAAGCTTAAGAATCTTAAAAAAGCAGCAGTGATAATATTTATTTTCAGTGCTATACTTACTCCTGCAGTCTCTTTCCTTGGTATTATGCTTATACCTGATGAGATTCGTCTGGCTATATACAAAGATAATCTGATAGGCGGTATTGCAATGTTTGTGATGGGTCCAGAATGGCTTAAGCTTATGTTTCAGGCATTTGTGGTGCTTGTAGGCGTGTTAATCCTCTCCGGAGCAGTAAATACTTCAATTATTGGTGCTAACGGCGTTTTAAACAGGGTTGCAGAAGACAGGGTGCTTACAGATTGGTTCAGAAAACCCAGCAGGAAATACGGTACCACATTCAGGATATTAAACTTAATTGCGGTTCTGCAAATAATAACCATTATTTTATCCCGGGGTGATATTATAGTATTGGGGGAGGCATATGCCTTTGGTGTTATCTGGAGCTTTACTTTCAATGCATTTTCCATGCTTGTATTAAGGTTTAAAGATAAGCGTCCGCGTGAGTGGCGTGTTCCTTTGAATTTACGGATTGGTAATACAACTATACCAATTGGCTTGTCAATTGTTTTTATTGCATTATTAAGCGTTGCTTTAATTAATTTATTTACGAAGCCAATTGCAACGGTATCCGGAGTAATATTTACATTTGCTTTCTTTCTGATGTTTGTGATATCCGAGTCCATTAACAGGAAAAAGCACAGGCAGGAACAAAAGCTGCTTGAAGAAGCTGCAGAAAGTGATAATGGACCGGCTCTTGAATATTTTAATTTAATCTCAGAAGACTCCATATCACCTGAAACAATTGGCAGTGAGCTTGAGGATAGGATTTTAGTTGCCGTGAGAGACCCCGGAAATTTAAAACATTTGCAAAAAGTTATCTATGAAACAGATACAGATAAAACAGATATTATAGTTTTTATCGGAAGAGTTTTCAGGGATAAACAAAATATGCTTGTCAGCCAGGACCTTGAAGAAGATGAAAGGGAGTTGTTCAGCCAGGTAGTAAACGTTGCCGAAAAGATAGGTAAACCGGTTATTCCGCTTGTAGTCCCTACAAATAATGCATTCTTTTCCATTGTAAGTGTTGCACATGCTTTGAAAGTAAGGGAAGTGATTTTGGGATTATCGGCAAAATACAGGCCGGATGTCCAGCTTCAGCAGCTTGCTCTGTTGTGGGGTACTGTGCAGTCCGATGAGAACCAAAAATTGACCATAAGAATTATTACAGAAGACAAAGAATTCAAGGAAGAGTTTTAACCATTTATTGTTTAATTTTCAACAGGGAAAAATATCCCTTTTAATTGAGGATATGGAAACTTATATTTATAAAATTTATTAAATATGTCAAAAATTATATTCCAGATAAATTACGATATTCTGCCCGAAAAAAGGGAAGATT
Organism: Ignavibacteriota bacterium; assembly: GCA_003820375.1. Lineage (GTDB taxonomy): Bacteria > Bacteroidota > Ignavibacteria > Tepidaquicellales > OLB5 > RPQH01. The sequence continues at coordinate 23,762 of RPQH01000015.1, read as the reverse complement.
ACCTTACTGCTATTAAAGAACTGAAAAGCCATATTAATTCAAATGCAGATAAAACATACTTTGTGGTTGAAGATAAGAATAAAGAGAATAATTTTACCGAGATGTATATTTGCAATAATGAAACAGAATATGAGAATATTGAGAATAATATGGATGATGCCGTTTTTGAGTTGACAAACCGTATGTTCAATGATTATATCATAGATAAGAAAGCAAAATACACTACTCTATTTGAGATAGATTAACCGGCAGTAAACCCCATGTGAATGCTCACAACAGACTATCCAATCCAATCTTTTGTACCTCTAATTCTTCTTAACTTAAGAAGTAATTTTTAATTAAATTAATGCAGTTATTTAAAATTTTTAAAGAGATTCCTGTGTTTTTGTACTTATATGCCTAAATTAAGTAAACCGAAAATAGATATAAAAACTGATAAGACATTAAAATTCTTTATTGCCTTTGCTACTGCTATTGTAATAACAGCTATGTTTCCCAGGACAGAGACAATAGAGGCAGATTATACCGTTGGCATGATTTGGGGCAAAGAAGACCTTATTGCACCATTCAGTTTCCCAATCTATAAAAGTGAACCGGTATATCAGCGGGAAGTACAGGAAGTTAGAAACAGGATATCTCCTGCATTTGACATAAATGAACCAAAACAACTGGGCAAACTAAACTGGCTTGATTCGTTAAGCAGTTTTTTAACCAGGGCGAAAAAAGTTCTGGACTACCAAAATGAAATAAATAAGGAGAAGAATCTTCCGGAGGAAAAAAGAACTACCAGTGAGCAATCTTTGAATGGAATAAAAGCTGAATTGAACCATGCTTTTAGCGATAGTGACTGGAATGCACTTTATAATATCGTTTATTCCACAAGCTCGGGTAATTTATTTGATAATTTCAGGAAAAAGCTTATCCAGACGATGACTCAGGCAAATAATAAGCAAATTATAAATATCCCGAAGAACACAATTCAATCTGGTAAAATATCTTTCATAAAAAATAAAGTAGAAGAAACTATTGATATTTCACAGGTACGAGATACATTGGAAGTCATGCAAATGTTAAGAAACGATTATGAAAGCTATTTCCGTAATGATGAATTAGCAAAAATTGCTCTTAAGATCTCGGGGAAGTTTATTTATTCTGATTTCACATATAATAAGGAAGAGACAGATAAAATTATTGCATCAGTAACAGATGCCGTGCCGCGTACATTCGGGATTGTACGTGAAAATGAAAGAATTGTAAGTAAACATGACCCAATTAACGAAGCAACAAAACTGAAATTAGACTCGTACTACAAGATACGCAATGAACAAATGGGTGGCCGTGATTTCTGGGTACAGCAAGGGGGCAGGTTCCTTTTTGTATCGCTCATGATGTTTTTACTTGGGATTTTCCTTTTTAAAATGCGTTCTTCTGTTTATGAGGATAATACGAAGCTTATTCTATTATCAACTATTATTTTACTGCAGTGTTTATTCTCATACATTTCTATTAACCTTGAGATAAATTATCCGATAGAATATCTGATATTTGTACCTGTAGCAGCGATGCTTTTGACAATTGTTTTTGATTCACGGCTTGCGGTTTATACCATAATAATAATCTGTATCCTGGTATCAGCAATTCGCGGCGGTGATTATGATATTTTTGTTCCTAATTTTGCAGCTTCGATACTTGTTGTCTATTCTGTCCGGGATATAAAACACAGAACGCAAATATTTATTTCGATGATATATATCATCGGCGGATATATTATTGCCATACTCGCAATAGGGCTCGAAAGATATGAGAGCTTTAGTATTATAAAGACTCAGCTATACTTTGCTGCTTTGAACTCGGTTTTATCACCTATTCTTGCCTATGGATTGCTTTTATTTTACGAAAAAGTCTTCCGTGTTGCTACTGACCTTGTATTTCTTGAATTAAGTGATTTTAATCATCCTCTTTTGCGTGAGCTTGCATCCAAAGCTCCGGGTTCATTTCATCATTCTGTTGTGATGGGTAACCTATCGGAACAGGCAGCAAAAGAAATAGGAGCTAATCAGATACTTGCACGTGTCGGATGCTACTATCATGATATAGGAAAGATAATATCACCAAACTATTTTGTTGAAAACCAGCTGGATTCAAGAAATAAACATGAGCAGTTAAATCCATCATTAAGTGCTAAGATGATAATTGCACATGTGAAAAACGGGATAAAGCTTGCCGAAAAGTACAGGATACCGCAGGAAGTGATAAATTTTATTCCTATGCATCACGGTACAACCTTAGTATCATATTTTTACGAAAAAGCACGCTCAGAAGAAGACCCGGATGACACTGTACATGATTATATTTACCGCTACCCCGGTCCTAAACCACATACCAAGGAAACAGGCATTGTAATGCTTGCAGATTCCGTGGAAGCGGCTACAAGAGCTATAGAAGACCCTACACCTGCAAAGCTTGAAACGCAGATAGATGAGATAATTAAATCACGTTTTCTTGACGGAGAGCTTGATGAATGTGACCTTACATTACAGGATTTAATCAAGATAAAATACAGCTTCCTGAAAACAGTTGTCGGAATACATCATCACAGGATAAGGTATCCTGAACAAGTAAATGAAGAGTAAAAACAAGCTTATTTCCATTGATAAAGATAAAAGAGATGAGCATATCAGGAGATTTCTACTTTTTGTTGAACTGGAGAAATCTCTTTCTGATAATACACTCGCTTCATATGAATTTGACCTGAAGAAATTCAAGGAATTTATTGACCTGTATAAGCTCCGGTCTTTTTCGGATATAGAAGAGAAACATATTGAAAAATTTCTTGCCTATTTAAGAAAAGAATATAAAGCTTCAACCGGTGCAAGAGTACTTTCATCATTAAGACAATTTTTTGATTACCTGATAATCAGGGGAGAGACGGAAATAAATCCGTTCGCAAATTTTGATTCACCCAAACTGACACGCAAGCTTCCTGAAATATTAACCTATGATGAAATTATTAAGATATTAAACCAGATTGAAGTTAACGTTCCTTTAGGACTGCGTGACAGGACAATAATTGAAACTATGTATGCCTGCGGCTTAAGAGTAAGTGAGCTTTTAGGATTAAAAACATCGAACATTTATGCGGATGATAATATAATCAGGGTATTTGGCAAAGGGTCAAAGGAAAGAATAGTGCCCATTGGCAGTGAAGCACTGGAATGGATTAAGCTGTATTTAACAAATGCACGCCCAACTATGGCAAACTCACGTTCGGAAGATTATTTGTTCCTGAACTGGCGCGGAGGAAAATTATCAAGAATGGCTATTTGGGATATTCTGAATAAGTACACAAAATTGGCAAAAATAGAAAAGAAGATACATCCTCATATACTGCGGCATTCATTTGCAACTCATTTGCTTGAAGGCGGAGCCGACCTGAGGGCTATCCAGGAGATGCTTGGTCATGCAGATATAAGTACAACACAAATTTATACTCACGTTGATATTACTTACCTAAAGGAAGTACATAAAACATTTCACCCGAGAGCTTGAGAGTAAATGTCTGAATCACAGATTACGCAGATTAAACTGATTTCACTGATAAAAGCCAATCTCTATGATTTTAAAAATATATAAGGCAAAAAGAAATATTTGAGGTAACACGGTTAACGCTTTCCTAAATTTGATAGATGGGGCATAAACGAAATATTGACAAGAATACATCTGTGCAATCATCATCATCAGCGAAATCTGTGATTCAGACAATCAAATAATAAGCGAAATCAGTGGTCAAACAATCAACTATCACACTTCTTCATTCTTAATCTTATATGCATATTTCAATGCTGCGTCGTATTCATTCGGAATAATTCCGTCAAGGATAGCTTCTTCAATCATAGATTTAATTTCACCGACTTTTTTAGATGGTGGAATATCAAATATCTTCATAATTTCATCACCGCGGACAGGTGACTGGAAGTTTCTTATCTTATCTCTTTCTTCGACTTCTAAAATTCTTTTTTCCACACGGTCAAAATTGCCAAGAAATTTTTTTACTTTATCGGGGTCTTTGGATGTAATATCTGCCCTGCACAATTTCATCAGGTCAAATATAGAATCACCTGCCTCAAATATTAATCTCCTGATAGCCGAGTCAGTTACATTCTCATCTGCAAGAGCTATAGGTCGCAGATGCAGACGTACCAGCTTTTCAACATAAGGGAGCTTATCCAGTGGAAGCCGCATTCTATTGAAAATCTTCTTCTGCCATTTTGCACCTAATTCTTCATGCCCGTGAAATGTCCAGCCGGTACCTTCAATGAATTTCTTTGTGGGAGGTTTCGCTATATCATGCACAAGTGCTGTATATCTTAACCAGAGGTCATCTGTCTTACGGCATATATTATCAAGCACCTGTAAAGTGTGATAAAAAACATCTTTATGGTGAAAATCTTTTCTCTGGTCAACTCCTTCAAGCTGTGCAAATTCCGGAAATACTATTTCCATCAATCCTGTTTTTTGCATTAATTTTAAGCCAATCGAAGGTTTTGAAGACATCAGAATTTTGAGAAATTCATCGGTAATTCTTTCCTGGGAAACGACTCCTGTATTATCATTCTTCAATCTCAGCCGTTCCTTCATTTGCTGAATACCTTCGAATGTTTCGGGATGAATCTCAAACTGAAGCTGTGAAGCAAACCTGACTGCCCTCATCATCCTAAGCGGGTCATCGGAAAATGTCTTTTCCGGTTCAAGCGGTGTGCGGAGGATTTTATTTCTCAGGTCTTCAAGCCCGTTAAAAAGATCTATAACATCGCCATAATCATCTTTGTTCAATGATACAGCAAGTGCATTGATGGTAAAATCTCTGCGCGATAAATCATCTTTCAGATTTGAAAATTCAACATTAGGTTTTCTTGAATCAATGTCATAACTTTCTTTTCTTGCTGAAGCAAACTCAATTTTCCACCCGTCTGTTTCGAGCAAAGCAGTTCCGAATCTTTTGTAATAGGCTGATAGCTTAACACCAAATTTTTCTGCTGCTGAATCTGCAAATTCTATTGCATCACCGATTACTGAAATATCAATATCGTTGCATTCTTTATTCATCAGTGCATCACGAACGTAACCTCCTACAACATATACAGGGACTTCTTTTTCCACAGCTAATGCAGAAATGTAAGCAAGTATTTTATTTTCAAACTTATATTTTTTATCTGAAGTTATGTTCAATTTAAGCTATTGAAAAATTTTTGTTTGTTGAAATCTTTTCGATTATTTTTTCGGCAACTTTTACTGCCTGCTTGGCTTCTTCAATTGTAACTTTTACTTCTTTATTGAAAATAATACTATCAAAAAAAGATTCCAGTTCATTCCTGATAGGGTTATTATCTTTTACGTCTGCTTCAGGTTGTTCCATAACAATTTTTCGGGTTTCTGATACCGGGAATGAAAAAGGTGAGGAATCAATATCCGAGTTATCAATAATTCTGTAAATTTCCGATTTGTTTTCAGCAAAATCTATTGAAATATAAGCACTTTTTTGAAATAACCTCATCTTCCTCATCTTCTTCAGTGAAATCCTGCTTGCTGTTATATTTGCAACACACCCGTTTTCAAATGTAATTCTTGCATTAGCAATATCAATGTTATCTGAAATTACTGCAACACCGTTTGCATCAATTGTCTTAACGGGTGATTTTACAAGATGAAGTATAATATCAATATCGTGTATCATCAGGTCATGTATAACCGAAACATCCGTTCCCCGCGGATTGAACTGCGATAACCTGTGTGATTCAATGAACAATGGCTGTAAATTATATTTGGCAAGTGATGTAAGTGCAGGGTTAAACCGCTCCACATGACCAACCTGAATTTTGCAGTTTGTGTTTTTTGCAAGATTAATTAGCTCGTTTGCTTCATTCACGTTTGAGGTTACTGGTTTCTCAATAAAAATGTTGATACCTTTTTCTATTGCTTTAGCTGCTATATCGTAATGAGTAGAAGTCGGGGTTACTATAATAACTGAATTTATTTCAGAAAGTAATTCATCGTAGCTGTTAAATGACTTAATTTTAAATTTATCTGATATCTCATTTGTTCTGCTCCCGTCTATATCATAGATTCCAATAAATTCAATATCCTGCCGTTTATTTGAAATTTCATTTAATAGTTTACAATGTATAGAACCCAAATGACCGCAGCCAATAAGTCCTGCTTTTATTTTTAAGTTGTCCATATTAATTTAATTCTAATGTAGCTCTGTGCATTATCAGCACACCTGTAATTGTAATAATTCCGCCAATAATAAAATATGTAGAAATTTTTTCAGATAAGAAAATAACAGAAAATATAACAGTCAGAATCGGAGCTAGGTTTGATAAAGTTGTTAATTTACTCAGTTGGATTGTCTTTAAAGCATAATACCAGACAAAATAGGCTAAGTAAGCTACAATAACAGTTAAAAATAAATAGCCAATAACACCCATCATAGTAAGATTAACAAATGTTAAGTTTGGCAAATCATAAATAAATAATGGGATATAAAGTGCACTGCCCAGAAGAAAAACATATGCCTGAACCTTTAAAGCTCCGTATTTTTCTATAATTTCTTTACCAAATGATAAATAGCTTGAGAAAGTTAACACAGCAAATATTAATAAAATATCACCTGTCAGAACATTGGACTCCAGTTGAGTTTGAGTTAAGTTCTCATAAAACACGAAGAAAATACCAACTACTGTTAATAAAATGGCAGCCAGTTTAATATAATAGAATTTTTCGGATTTTCTGAGTACTGCAATTATATAAGCATACACCGGATTCATAGCATATATAATACCGGAATGTGAAGCGTATGAAAGTTTTATTCCATTAAGGAAAAAAAACTGGTTTAACGGAATGCACAATATTGCAAGAAAAATTAATTTGGGATAATCTTTTTTATCAAACTTAAGATTACCCCTTCTTAATTTTAAAGTTATATAAAATAAAACCGCTGCAACACCGAAACGGAAAAAGCCAAGTGACAGCGGAGAAATTTCACTGACTGTTATCTTCCCGAATATTGGAGTAAAGCACGCTGCCAGAGTAATAAAAACAAGCAGCATCAAATCTTTCATTTATTCAGCTTTCTTGGGTGCTGCTTTTGCTCTGGATTCTTTTATCTTCTGTTTTGCTTTTTTAACTTTTTTTCTGTGCTTTGCGTTTGCTACTTTTAATGGTTTGTTCATTTTATTTATTTAGTTTTTAATTATGCTAATGTTATTTCTTTTGATTCATAAACATCCTGGATTGCATTAAGAAGCTTTACACCGTCTTCCATCGGCTTCTGGAAAGCTTTTCTTCCTGATATCAACCCCATGCCGCCTGCTCTCTTATTAATTACCGCAGTCTTTACTGCTTCCTTCATATCGGATTCACCTTTTCCTGTTGAAGCTCCGCCTGAATTGATTAATCCTGCACGCCCCATGTAGCAGTTTGCAACCTGGTACCTGCAAAGGTCAATCGGATTATCTGTTGTCATTTTCTCATATACAAGTTTTGAAGTCTTTCCAAACTTCAATGCATTGAAGCCACCGTTATTTTCGGGAAGCTTTTGCTTTATAATGTCAGCTTCTATTGTAACACCAAGATGATTTGCCTGTCCTGTTAAGTCGGCAGAAACATGATAATCTTTATCACCTTTTACATTGAATGATGAGTTTCTCAGGTAGCACCATAATATTGTTACCAATCCAAGTTCATGTGCATATTCAAACATTTCGGATACTTCCTGTATTTGTCTCGTTGATTCCTCCGAACCGAAATAAATAGTCGCACCAACTGCTGCAGCACCCATATCGAATGCCTGGTCAACACTGCCAAAAATTATCTGGTCATGTTTATTTGGGTAGGTTAGAAGCTCATTATGGTTGAATTTCATAATAAAAGGAATCTTGTGTGCGTATTTTCTTGATACAGCGCCAAGCACGCCAACGGTAGAAGCTACAGCATTGCAGCCGCCTTCAATTGCAAGTCTTACAATATTTTCAGGATCGAAATATACCGGGTTAACTGCAAAAGATGCTCCCGCAGAATGCTCAATACCCTGGTCAACAGGCAATACTGATAAATATCCTGTGCCTGCCAATCTACCATGATTAAAAATACTTTGCATGTTTCGCAGTACGTTTGGTGAACGGTCGGAATCTTTCATTACCCTGTCAACAAAATCAGGTCCGGGTGCATAAAGTAATTCTTTGGGTATTGTACCGGATTTATGTTCAAGAAGGCATTTGTCTTCTCCAAGTATTTCGACAATTTTATTATACATGTTTCTTCTCCTTTTAACTATTTAAATGGTAATTTAATAATTTTACACTTTGATTCGAAGCTATCTGCTTTTAATGAATAATTTTTTCCGAAGTCAAGGAAAACGGTCCTGATAAATCCCAGCCCTATGTTACCGAATTTCTTTGATACTGCTGTGCTGGTTATATATCCGCTTTCTTTACCTTCAAATATTATTCTGACATTCTTATCTTCAACAGGAGGCAATGGCAAATCAGAAATTATACCAATCATATGTTTGCTTATTTTATCATATGCATCAAGGCGAGCAATTACTTCCTGCCCGATATAGCAGCCTTTTGTATAGCTTACATATTTTTCTAAGTTACATTCCAGCGGATTTGTCTGCTCAGTCATTTCTTTTCCGAAAGCAGGAATCCCGTTTTCAATTCGTATTGTATCAAATTCATTATCGAAAATCTCGCGGATATCATATTTTGTTTTTAACTCTTCAGAAAAAATTCTTTTGAACTGGAATGTCTCATCTTCTTTTGCGTAAATAAAGATAAATCCTCTCAAAGCATCATCATTAATAGCAATAATAGAATCTTTCCCTTCAAGTTTATCTATATAAAACCCGTTACCGGGCAATGCATTTATATCAATTCCAAACATTCTATTTGCAAAATCTGCAGTATTATCACCAAAAAATAAAATCGAGCCATGCGTACCTGCCAAATCCTCTGAATTGAAATCGTCCATTATTGTATACTTCCCGAGGTGGCTAATAACATTTTCAGCATTACCTGCAGAACATGCTGAAAAAACAAAATCCCCGAAATTGTATAAGGTCAGCAGGTCCACAAATCTACCCTTATCTGACGTTAAAATTGACTTTTCCCATTCAAACTCTTTAAGTGAGTTAACATCGTTGGTAGAAAGCCGGTTTACCAGGTCTAATCTGTCATTGCCTGTAAACTTTAAGTAATCTTTTTGTATTTTATAAAAATTCAACACAGTTAATCGCAAATATACCTTTTTATACGTACTTATTCAAAGCAATTAATTGTATATGCAGTATTAATAAATACTTTCGAACAGGTTAAAAAACAGTAATGCAGGTTGAGATGGCACTTTGATAATTACTTAAGATGTTCCGCATGAGTAAAAAATATTAAAATAAAATCGATTTTTTATAAAAAATACATTGAAAATCTTTAAAACAAGCCGTATTTTTTACAAATCTCCCATTAAATAAAAGAACTATGCTTAAAGAATTCGGGCAGGACCTAAAAAGGTTAAGGGAATCCAAAAATATAACAATAGCAGAAGTTTCTGCCCAAACGCGGATTAATCCTAAGTTTATAGAAAAGCTTGAAGATGGTATATTTGATTTTCAGCCGGATACATATATCAGAGCATTTCTAAGAGAATATGCACGCAGTATGAATATAAGTGAAGAACAGATATTGGGTGATTATAATAAAGCAAAATCAGGATTTTATTCTAAGAGAAGCTCCAAAAAAGAAGATGTAAGTTCACCCATTAAACTTGTTCAGGAACCCGCTGCGGAGAAACCTAAGGAGATTGCAAAAAATAAACCGGAAGAAAATAGCGATATAAAGAGCGAAGTAAAAAGCGAAATAAAAGATGAAACATTCGGAACCCCGAAGCAAACACGTAAATATGATGATGAAGAAGATGAAGAGTATTCAAATAAATCATGGACACAAAAAATTCTTTTAATACTTTTAATATTGGTTGCTATTGCAGGTATATACTACTTATATACATATTTGAATCAGTCGGATAATAATCAATCAAATGTTAAGCCAAAAGAGTTTAATGAAACAGTAGAAGGATATGAACAAAAGTTAAACGGTAAACAGGAAGATACAACAACTGCAAAAGATTCTGCTGCTGTTACCAATACTGTAAATGATTCATTAAAGCTAACAGTTATAACATCAAAAGATGTGAGAATAAAAGTATACGTAGATGAAAAAAGAATAGTAGAAGGAGAAATAGTTGCAAAAGATTCAGTCATAATGTTTGCTAAAGACCAGTTCAGGTTCAGTGCTTCCGGAAATTCAGGAGTCGATATTTACCTGAACGGAAAATACCTTAAAAAGCCATCTCATCTATCAACAAATACCATTAAAAACCTTGTTATAAACAAAAGTGGTATTGTCAGTGAATAATTTATTATAATTATACTCACCCTAAATTAATTTTAAAATGGCGGAAAAAGCAATTTTAAAACGCATTAAAGAGCTCAGGGAAAAGCTTCTTGATGCAGATTATAAGTATTATGTTTTAGCTCAGCCGGATATTACCGACCTTGAATATGATATGTATATGAATGAACTGCTAGAGCTTGAAAAACAATATCCTGAACTGGTTACAACCGATTCACCATCACAGAGAGTGGGAGGGCAGATAACAAATGAATTCCCTTCTGTCGTTCATGAAGTGCCGATGCTTTCACTATCCAATTCATATGATGAAAATGACCTGCTCGAGTTTGATAAAAGGATAAAGAATCTTTTAAAGGGAGAGAAATACCGCTATGTTTGCGAATTAAAATTTGACGGAGCTGCGGTTTCTTTGTTATATGAGAAAGGTGAGCTGATTCAGGGTGCTACACGCGGAGATGGATTCAGGGGTGATAAAATAACGACAAATCTAAAGACTATCCGCTCTATACCTCTGAAGCTTGATATTAAAAGCATATTTAACACACTTGATATTGAAGTAAGAGGCGAGGTCTTTATTAAAAAGGATGACTTCATAAAGATAAACGAGAGGCAGGAGACAGAAGGCGATAAGCTTTATGCAAATGCCAGGAACACCTGTGCCGGAACACTGAAGCTGAAGGACTCAAGTATTGTCGCTTCAAGAAATTTAAATATGTTCTGTTATAACCTCAGGCACAGGAACCCTGATGAACAAAAGAAACTGAAATCACATTTCGAAAACCTTAACATACTCAAGAAACTTAAATTCCCGGTCAATGATAAATTTACATTAAAGACTTCAATCGAAGATGTTATCAAATTCTGCGGTGAAGTAGATGAATACAGGGAATCACTTCCTTACGAAATTGACGGTGTGGTTGTTAAAGTAGATTCACTTGAACAGCAGGAGAAAATTGGCAGTATCGCAAAAAGTCCACGCTGGGCAATAGCATATAAATTCAGGGCTAAGCAGGCAGAAACCAGGCTTTACAAAATTACATTGCAGGTAGGCAGAGTTGGAACCATTACACCCGTAGCAGAGCTTGACCCGATATTTTTAGCAGGCTCAACAATATCCCGGGCTACACTTCACAATGCGGATGAAATTAAACGCAAGGATATCCGTGAAGGTGATTATGTGATAATTGAAAAGGGCGGCGATGTAATTCCCAAAGTTGTTGAAGTGCTTAAAAACAGAAGACCTAAACCCGTACATCCCGAATTTAAAATGCCTGACAGCTGTCCTGTCTGCAATTCGTTGCTTGTAAGACCTGAAGGTGAAGCAAATTATTTCTGCATTAACTTTTTATGCCCCGCACAGGTGCAGGCAAGGATTGAACATTTTGTAGCCCGCAATGCTATGGATATTGAAGGACTCGGGTACAGTATTATCGAACGCTTTATTAAGGATGGCTATTTAAAAGATATCACTGATATTTACGGACTGCCTAAACATGAAAAAGAATTAAAGGTGCTTGAACGCTTCGGTGAAAAAAGCATCGATAACATTTTTAAAGGAATCGAAAGGTCAAAGGAAAGACCGTTTGAAAAAGTTTTATTTGCTATCGGTATCAGGCATGTTGGTGACAGAACAGCACGCATACTTGCAAGGCATTTCAGGAATATAGATAATTTATGCAATGTTTCACGCGAAGAGATAGAGCATGTTCATGAAATCGGACCGAAAATAGCCGAGAGTGTTTATGAGTTTTTCGGGAAAAAGAATAACAGGATTCTGCTTGACCGCCTGAAAAAAGCAGGGCTTCAGTTTGAAGTTACCGGTGAAGAGCCCAAAGCAAACAAGTTTACGGGATTAACATTTGTGCTGACAGGTACACTTGAAAAATATAAAAGAGACGACGCTAAAAAAATCATAGAAGATTTCGGCGGCACCGTCTCCGCTTCTGTAAGCAAAAAAACCGATTTTGTCCTTGCCGGCTCTGAAGCGGGTTCAAAACTGGTTAAGGCATCGAAACTTGGTGTAAAAATCATTTCCGAACAGGAATTTGAGGAAATGATAAAAGTTTAAATACAGCGATTTTAGAAAAACCCCAAAATCCACTAATTAGTTTTATTGTTAACCAATATTACTAATTATTTTTCTTAGACCGGATTTTTTTACAAATTATATCTTTTTTACAAGCTTATCTGACCTATCAATTATACCAGGCTCACAAAAATCTTACGACGCGAATCAACCATTTACAATATTGACAAAGAACGACAATGAGTGATAAATTTCAGCAGCATTCACTACTATATAAAATTAATACAGAGAATGCCGCTTGTCAAGTTTTAACTAAAAATAGTTTGGAGTGTATGGAGTGTGTTGAGTTTATTGAGTGTATAGAGTGGGATTTTGAGCTATTTTAGGCATTTTTAAATTAATGCAGCAATAAGCAGGTAAGGATTCCCCTCTCGAGAGGGGTGAATCCCGATGGAGCGATAGCGGAAATCGGGAGACGGGGTGTGTTTAAGAATGAGCCGAAAACCCCTAAAGTATCACTTTAACTCTAAAATAATAGCGACACACTTCATCATTATTACCCAAAAAACCAGTGGGCAGGAGTAGTTTTTCGAAAACCGCATTTCCTGCTCATAATTGCCATTTTTTGAACAATTTTTAACACTTTGGTCACGAGTTATCTGCTTATAGAGTAATGAGTTACAGTCATTTTATGAAAACTCCTGCCCAAAACCTGCCCGTAAAGTGCCCATAGAGTGCCCACTGGATGAACATAAAGTGCCCGCTGAGTGCCCGCTGGATGACCGCTGGTTTTTTTACTCATCCTATGACTAAACTTAGCAAGTACATCATATTTTTAAAGCTCAAAGATATCTATATAATATAGTCATAGGATGAGTAAAATCGAATAAGTACCCAAGACACAGACGCAATAATCTGTCCTGAGAAAAATAATGATTGTATTACGGATTAAGCACTATTGAGAGATTTTGGTGAAATGCTATACAAAATGCACCTGCAAAACGGCAAAATATGTCTTTGTTATTAAATAATTTATAATGTAAATTGTTATGTAATGGATAAACATATTCCTGCCATTTCCCAAAGTGATAAGTACAACTGCCGGATACTTGCAGATAATAGATTAAACTTAAATTTTTAAAAATTGTTTGCTATTATTCTGAATAAAAAATCTTGCTTTACAAACAGACCGCCATAGTTGGCAAATTAAAATCAATTTTTATATTAATTTCATAAGAATTAAAAAAAATGAAGTATTCAATTATAATATTATTTTTTTTATTGGTTTTCAATAACTACGCTCAACCGGTTAAGGTAAATGAAAACTATTATTCAGCTAAAGATGAATTCACGAATGATATATTCAACTGGCAATATATTCAGTTACCTTATCCTTTTAATATCACTGATATTTTCTTCAAAGATTCTTTATATGGTTGGGCAAGTCACGAAGGAAATGGCGTATTTAGAACTACTGATAGTGGATTCAACTGGGATACCAGTAAATTCGGTACAAATAATCATATTGGAGGAGTACATTTCATTGATAGATATACAGGGTGGACTGTTGGCGTAGGCGGAAAAATCAGAAAAACTATTAATGGAGGGATAAACTGGAAAATACAAGACTATGAACCTTATGCAGGATATTATAACAAAGTTCATTTTTTTAATTCTGACACCGGTGTAGTTATTGGATCCAAAAATGGACCTTACGGATATATTATTAAAACTACAAACAGTGGGAATAACTGGTCTGAAATTTTTATTTCTAATCAAATCTATACAGAATTAAAAGACCAATACTGGCTTAACTCTGATTCAGGATGGCTTTGCGGTTCAAACATTCTATTAAAAACAACCAACGGTGGAACAAACTTCATTAATTATTATACCAATATACCCCCAACACAAAATGGTTCAAATGCCTTACTTGGAATTGATTTTGTAAATGAAAATACGGGATGGATATGTGGAAGTAACTTAGAACACAGAAATATATATAAAACGACAAATGCAGGATTAAACTGGTATTTTCAGAATAATCCTGTTGCATCATACGAATATGCACAAGTTAATGACATTAAGTTTATAAATTCCGATTCCGGTTGGGCAGGTTCTTTTGTTGGTATAATATTATTTACAAGTAATGGAGGCAGTAACTGGTTAATTGATCTTAGTGCAAACGATGAATTCTGGAGTCTTTGTAATTATAAAAATTCTAAAATATGGTCAGGCGGTGCACATGGTAAAATCTGGTATACTTTAATAAATCCACCAATAGGTGTAATAAGTAATAAAAATCAAATCCCTTTAGAATACCATCTCTTTCAGAATTACCCGAATCCTTTCAATCCATCAACAACAATAAAATACGATATTTCCAATTATGCACAGGTAACATTTAAAATATATGATATACTCGGCAAAGAAATATATTCCTCAAACGAATTCAAAAAAGCCGGAAGATATGAATTTGAATTTAACGGCAGTAATTTTGCATCGGGTTTGTATTTTTATAAATTAGAAACCGGAGAATTTAAGCAGGTTAAAAAGATGGTACTTATCAAATAATATTTCATAAAAAATCAGTCCTGCCAATAACCGGCAGGACTGATTGTAATAAATTTATATTTTATATTGTCAATACGTGTGGATTATCCGTATCATTAATGAGACACCCATTTTCGTGGGTATGCTATTATTACTACTTCATAAAGTTATAGCTGAAATTAAAATACAATCCGCCAAAGAAGGTCTTCTCTTTGCCTTTTAAGCTTTCAATTCCTCCATTAAACAAATTAGTATAATAATATCGTACATTCATACTAAGTGAATTTTTACTGCTGGTGAGGTAGTCAACACCTATACCTGCAAAAGCACCGACTGTATACTTAGCACGTGCATGACCAAGTGAGCTTATTATTCCTTCATTATACGGCGCATAAATTATAGCTGTAGGTGATACACCAATACTTAAATGCGGTCTTAGGTCATCGGTTACATCTTCCCTGAAAAGACGAAACTGCAGACCTATATCAACCGGTACCATGAACATCCTGTTTACTTTGTTTGGTACATAAGTGTTTCCGTATATATCGGATGTTTCAAACTCCCTGTCATCTTTTGCACCGGAAAATTGAATACTGCCGAATGCCGAAAGGTCTTTATTAATAAATTTATAATAAGTTGCTCCCGCGCCAAATCCGTTATCGGAAAATGTGAGGTTAACTGTCCACTTTTTGAAGGGTTCCAGCTTTAAATATTCTTCGAATGAAAGATCGGAGGAATTGTCCTTGTCAGTCAGCATTAAAGTCTGATTTGATATCTGGGCATGGCTCCATAACGGCAGCAAAAAGATACCCAGAAGGAGAGCTTTTTGTAATTTCATAGGCTTATGTAATTAAAATCAGTTGTTAAATTCAACTTAAATAATTAAGTTTATTAATTAAAAATAATGGAATAAAATATTATTATAACTACCAGATGGCAGGTAAAATAGAAATAAAATTTAATGGGAATACTGTTAATCTTAGTAACACCCCACATCTCTTTTTAATTTCAGGACCATGTGTTATAGAAAATGAAAAGCTGACACTTTCAATTGCCAATAAAATTAAGGATATTTCTCTAAAATTACAAATACCGTTCATTTTTAAGGCATCATATAAGAAGGCAAACAGGACCAGCGGGAAATCCTTTCGTTCTATAGGTGTTCAGAAGTCGCTGGATATACTAGCTAAAATACGTGAAAATCTTCAAGTACCTGTTTTAACGGATGTTCACTCAGAACTGGAAGCATCTATTGCAGCCGATTATGTTGATGTTCTCCAAATCCCTGCATTTTTATCCCGGCAAACAGAATTACTGGAAGCTGCCGGTGAAACAGGAAGGATAGTTAATATCAAAAAAGGGCAGTTTTTATCACCTGAAGACATTGAATTCCAGATAAAAAAAGTGGAAGCAACAGGGAACAAGAAAATAATTGTAACAGAAAGAGGCTCTTCGTTCGGTTATCATAATCTTGTGGTTGATATGCGTTCACTTGCAATAATGAAGAAATTTAAGTACCCTGTAGTGTTTGATGCAACACATTCACTTCAGATGCCGTCATCGGTGAACGGAGTATCCGGCGGAAGTCCTGAATTTATTTACCCGATGGCACGCTCAGCCGCCGCGATGGGAATAAACGGAATATTTATAGAGACACATCCGAATCCGGCAAAAGCATTAAGTGATTCAAAATCAATGCTGCCGCTCAATAGGCTTGAAGGATTGCTGAAACAAATAATTGAAATCCATAACCTGGTTGCAAAATTTAATGACTAATACTGAAATTTATACAAAGCTCGACAATTCGATAATAGAAAAGTTAACGGCTATTTGCGGCAAAGAAAATGTGCTGTCTGATGAAGATACAATAAAAATTTTCAGTGAAGATGAAACCGAAGACCTTTCGTTTCCCCCGGAAGTAGTAATTAAGCCGGTAAATGCCAAACAAATATCCGATATATTAAAATTAGCAAATGAGCACAAAATACCGGTAACTCCCCGCGGCGGCGGTACAGGGCTATCCGGCGGTGCGTTGACCGTATATGGCGGAATCTGCCTTTCTATGGAGAAATTTAATAAAATACTTGAAATTGATGAGAAGAATTTCCAGGCAGTTGTTGAGCCCGGAGTTATAACACAAACTTTTCAGGAAGAAGTTGAGAAGCTGGGATTGTTTTATCCTCCTGACCCTGCTTCAAGAGGCTCGTGTTTCCTTGGCGGAAATTTGGCGGAGTGCTCCGGCGGTCCAAGAGCTGTAAAGTACGGCGTTACAAAAGATTATGTATTGGGATTGGAAGCAGTTTTGCCGACCGGAGAGATAATTCAAACAGGCGGCAGAGTGCTGAAAAATGTTACAGGTTATAACCTGACGCAATTAATGATAGGCAGTGAAGGCACACTTGCCGTAATTACAAAGATAATATTCAGGTTAATACCGCTTCCGAAATTTAAGAAAGTAATACTTGCGGCATTTAATACATTTGAAGATGCGACAGATGCAGTTGCGAAGATATTTCAGAACGGTATTACACCTTCTGCAATAGAGTTCATGGAAAAAGCCGCAGTTAAAGCCGCTGAAGAAAGACAGAACAAGAAATTTCCCAATAGTGAAGCAGGTGCTCAGCTATTTATAGAAGTTGACGGGAATTATCCTGAGCTGCTTGATAAAGATATTGAGAAAATAGCTGAAGTGGTTTCAGAGTTTAATCCGCTGGATTTACTTTTAGCCGAAGACCAGCAAAAGGTAGAAGATGTTTGGGCATTGAGACGGGGAATTGGTGAGGCAGTAAAATCAATTTCAGCATATAAGGAAGAAGATACGGTTGTTCCGCGTGCAAACATGACAAAGCTTGTAAAGGGTGTAAAGGAGATTTCAGGGAAATATGGAATTACTACAATATGCTACGGGCATTCAGGTGACGGGAATATACACGTGAATATCTTAAAAGACAAGCTTGATGATGAAACATGGGAAAAGAATATTGATAAAGCTATCAGGGAGATATTTGAATTAACAGTATCATTAGGCGGCACTATATCGGGTGAGCATGGTATTGGTTATTCGCAGAAATCATATTTACCGATTGCTCTTTCAAAAGCGGAGTTAGACATAATGAAAAAAATTAAAAAAACATTCGACCCCAATAATATATTAAATCCGGGAAAAATATTTACAGATTAATGATAACATCAGAATTAAAAATCAGGGTGCTTTATGCACATACAGATAAAATGGGAGTGGTATATTACGGCAGGTATTTTGAATATTATGAAGCAGGCAGGAACGAGTTTTTAAGGAGGCTTGGGTATCCGTATTCAAGGATAGAATCACAGGACATAATATTACCTGTAATTCACGCAGAATCAAATTATTTTGCACCTGCACTGTATGATGATGAAATAGTATTGCAGACAATGCTGTGTGATATTCCCACTGTAAAAATTAAAATTTATTATATATTAAAAAACAGCAAAGGCGAAAAGCTGGCGGAAGGGCATACAATACACAGCTTTGTGAATGCCATAACCAGGAAGCCCATGCGTCCGCCTTCAGATTTCATAGAAATTGTTAAATCAAAAATGGATTCAATAATATGATAGAACAGGCATTATTGGAAATACTCCGCTGCCCAATTGGAAAAGTAAAGCTTAAGGAAGAAAACAATTTCCTGGTTTGCACTCGCTGCGGATTGAAATTTCCCATTAAAGATGGAATTCCTGTAATATTGCTTGATGAAGCAGTTCTGCCTGAAGGTGTAAAGCATATTTCAGAAATTAAATGTGCAAAAAAACAATGACCCTACGCCAATATTATAAAATCCATATCAAGGAAATTGAAACATTAATAGCTTTAGCTTTAAAAGAAGATAAAGTTAAAAATGACGTCACAACAGCTTTAACCTTTGATAAAAAGAGCGGTAACAGAAAAATATCTGCGATATTGCTTTGTAAACAAGACGGGATATTAGCAGGAATCGACATGTTTAAAAAGGTTTATAAGCTAATAAATCCCAAAATATCATTCAGGGTAAGCCATAAGGACGGCGATTCAATCAGCAGAGGCAACCCGGTTCTTGAAATTACCGGACCGGTAAAAGACCTGCTTACCGGTGAAAGGACTGCTTTAAATTTTCTGCAAAGGATGTCCGGTATTGCTACGCTGACACATCAGTTTGTATCACAATTGAAATATGAAGGTAGTTCGGTACTGCATACAAGGAAAACAACACCGAATTTCCGTGTATTTGAGCTGGCAGCAGTAAAAATTGGAGGCGGGCAATTTCACAGGTATGACTTAAGCTCATCAGTAATGATAAAAGATAATCATATAATCGGCTGGGATTCATTAGATAAAGCATTGAAAAATATACACTTTAAGCGTTTAAACAGGAAGTTACTGAAAAAGTTTGAGGTGGAAGTGAAATCGATAAAAGAACTAAATATCATTTCTGAGGATTATTCTGACTATATTGCAGTCGTGATGCTTGATAATTTTAAGCCGGAAGCAATCGGAGAAGCTGTCAATATTTTAAATAAAAAAGGAATAAAGATAGAAATCTCCGGTGGATTAAACATTGAAAATTTCAAAGAAATGCAATATCCCGGCGTTGATTATTATTCCGTAGGTATGCTTACCCATTCTTATAAGTCTTTAGATTTTTCATTAGAATTTTAAATTTACGGGGAAAATAAACTTTTAAATAATTGATTATTTAGTAAATTATTAATAAGTTTGGTAAACCCTCTAACATTATATTTTTAAGGAGAATAAAATGTCAATTAATTACAAATTAAAACTAATAATCGCCTTTTTGGTCGTTTTTGGAATGGCATACATATGCAGCTCAAGTAAAGATGATACGAAAAAAGAACAAACGAAAGAAGAAACAAAAAAAGAAGATACTAAAAAAGAAGATACTAAAAGAGAAGAAACAAAAACCGACGATACCAGGAGAGAATCAAGAGGCAGTGCAAGAATATATTTCTGTGAAGATGTAGATAAAGACGGATATCCAATCACCGAAAGCAGCGTATTCAACATCAGCCGCAGCGGTGGATATTTTAATTTTCTTATAAGATTATCTGATGCAATCAATTGCCGTTCAGTAAGATATGAAATTTACAAAGAAAACAGTTCCGGCTCAGAAGTATATAACACGACTATTTACCAGGATACAGAAAAAGACTGGGTATGGTTTTATAAACAAGTAACATTTTATGATCCGGGTAACTATAATGTTTATGTATATGATTGCGATAATAATAAAATTACTACAGGAAACGTTAAGATCAAATACAGATAAATTTTAATAAATAACAAAACCTGTCCGGTAAAGGTGTACCGGCAATAATTAAAAAGGAGAAATAAATTGCTTAAAAAGTTACTAACAATCGGTTTCATTGCTTTCACTTTAGTGATTCTTTCAGGTGAAGTAACATCCCAAACCTTGTATTTCTGCGAGAGCGTTGATAGGGATGGTTATCCTATCACAGAGAGCAGTGTCTTCAACATCAGCCGCAGCGGCGGGTATTTTACGTTTCTTGTAAGATTACCTTATGCAATCAAATGCAATTCGGTAAGGTATGAAATTTACAAAGAAGACAGCCGCGGTAATGAAGTATATAACACAACAATTTACCAGGATACTGAAAGAGACTGGGTATGGTTTTACAAAGAGGTAACATTCTATGATCCGGGCAGATATAATGTTTATGTTTATGATTGTTATGATTACTTATTAACATCATCAAGTGTTAAAATTCAGTACAGATAATTTAAGATCTTAATTACATTTTAGGTCAATTCTTAGTTTATCTGAGAATTGACCTTTTTACTTTATGCTGGATAAAATAAAAAGCCTTTCAAAGCAAACTCTGATATATGGTACTAGTACTATAGTTGGAAGGTTTTTGAATTTTATTCTGGTTCCTTTTTATACAAATGTTTTCCCTCCATCAGAGTATGGCATAGTAACCCTTGTATTTGCATACACTGCTATGTTCAATATCATTTACTCACTTGGGTTTGAATCAGGATATTTTAAATTTGCATCAACACTTGAAGTAGGAGATAAAAAAGAAAATTTTTCACTTCCATTTATTACAATACTTGTTAACTCACTGATATTTTCCGTTATTATTTATTCCTTTTCCGGTACAATTACATCATTAATAAGCCTTAAGCCGCAATTCATTTATTTTGTAAAATATTCTGCAATTATATTATTTTTTGATGCACTTTGCTTAGTTCCATTTGCAAGTCTCAGACTTCAAAACAAAGCAGTACAGTTTACAACCATAAAGGTAATAAATATTTCAGTAAATGTTGCGTTAAATTTTATACTGGTTTTAGGTTTCAAATTGGGTTTGGAAGCTGTTTTCATTAGTAATATCGCAGCTTCATTTGTGACCTTAATATTATTAATGCCTATAATAATAAGAAATCTTAAGTTCAGTTTTAATAAAGAGCTTTTTGATGAATTATGGAGGTTTTCACTTCCTTACATCCCTGCAGGATTAGCTTCTATTATGGTACAGGTGGTAAGCCGTCCAATTTTACAATTCTTAACTGATGAAGAAACAGTTGGTATATTTCAGGCAAATTATAAGCTTGGGATATTTATGATGCTTGTAGTTGCAATGTTTGAATATGCATGGCGTCCTTTTTTTCTGAATAATGCTAAAGAAAAAAATGCGAAAGAAATATTTTCTAAAGTTATGACGGTTTTTGTAGGATTTGCTTCGATTATTTTTATAGTCTTAACTTTCTTTATCGAAGATTTAATCAGGATTCCATTGCCTAATAAAGGCCATTTAATTGGCGTTAAATACTGGTCAGGGGTATTCATAGTTCCTATAGTCCTGTTCTCATTTCTCTTCAATGGAATCTATGTAAATTTAATGGTCGGAATATACGTTGAGAAAAAAACAAAATATTTACCTTTAATAACAGGGCTTGGAGCTATTGTTACAGTTGTTCTTAACTTTCTTTTAATTCCGGTTTTTGGTCTCTATGGGGCAGCAATTGCAGCTTTTGCAAGCTATTTTTCTATGGCAATTTATATTTACTTTGTTACTCAAAGATTTTATCCTGTAAACTATGAGCTGAATAAAATATTTATTATTATTGCTATTAATGTTTTTACCTTAACTTTATTTTACCTGTTCTACTACAATATATTTCCAAATTTATTAATACTGAAAACCATCGCAGCAATAATAATAAGCTTAGCTGTAATACAAATCTCGGGCTTAATTAAAGCAAAAAAATTATTGTTTAAGAAATCTTAATGTTTGTGGTCGTGGTCATGTCCGTGGTGTTCTGCATGAAGCTCTTCCAGCATTTGTTTTTTCTTTGCACCGGATTTTGCTGAGGCAGTAACAATTAATGAAGGCACTCCAATATCATTCATAACACATGGAATTAAAACCGAGAAGATAAGAATCGGAATGAACAATAAGGCTTTTACAGAAAGCAATCCCACTCCGAATGATATTAAATATAATCCCGCAGCTAAAGATGATAATAAAATATGAGCAGTATGAGTATATCTCGAAAGTTTCCTGACATATTGAGAGAGGAAATATCCAATAACAGCACCTGTAATAATAAATGTCCATGAAAGAACCGGCTCATCAATCACGCATAAATGGAATTCCATATTGTAGTTAAGGAAAAGTCCCCCGATATAAGGAAATACAACATCGCTTAAAGAACATGTTAAAGCCGAAGTAGCAATTGCAAGTCCGAGACCGGTAATTATGCCGGTTTTGTATCTGCTGAACAAAGCCGCCGGTGTAAGTGAAGCAAAGAATAAATGAGAAATAAAGAATCCTTCAAACAGGTTTTCCGAAACTAAATTATTGCCTGAAGAGGGAAGAAAAGTAAACCTGGCGATAATTATAAGTATTGCTGCAATGAAAACCGCCAAAACTGTAAACCAGATATGATTTGACAGCTCTACAGCAAAGATATTTTTATGCTCATGCTCTACTATTTTTGTCCCATCTATTTCTTTTGTCTGCATTTTATATCAATTTATGAAAATTATAACAGAAAATTAAGGAATATAATTTTTCAGCATCTCCTTAATTTCACCCGGAGCAACAGATTTTCCTTCATTCAGGTCATTTATTATGTTCTGAATTATTTGTTTGGCTTCTTCCTTTTTGTAATCTTTAATAAAGCCATCGTAATAATGCTCACCTGACATAGCACGGTTTATTTCCTCATGCTTATTGTGTTCATTGAGCTCCGTGTAATAAACAACCCTGAAATTCTGGTTATAAAGTGTATCACGGTATATCTCAAACATTATTTTTTCCGATTCAAATGCCATAATTTTTTATATATATCTGACAAATTTATTATTTATGGAGTTACGAATCAAGTTCATAAAGTTTGTAAGGTTCTTTTAAGTTCTTTAAGTTCTTTAAGTTCTTTAAGTTTGTTGAGTTGAACACTAGAGGCAGTGCCAGATGTTAGTTTGAAACTTTCTCTCAGAAGGCAGTGTCAGGTCTTAGTTTGAAAGTATGGAATATCTTAGATTAACCGATAAACATTACGAAGGAAGAAAGTACTCAGATTAACAAAAATTGACCTGACACAGATACGCAGTATCTAACTTAGAGGATTTGTATAGACACGAATGATTTTAATCTTCCGGAAATCCTACCTTGATAATAGAATCATCACCCAAATAATAATTCCTTGC
>RPQH01000014.1:0-65000 GCA_003820375.1 Ignavibacteriota bacterium | reverse complement strand
ATACCGGAAATTTTTGCTGTTTCACGCCTGTTTTTGTAGCTTTTTTTCATACCGGAAATTACGATGGTCAAATGGAGGCAAAAAGCCGGGAGTTTGAGGTATTGGGTTATGAAATCAGGATGATGTATTTTTAGTGTGTAAAAATCCTCAAACTGAAGAGTAAACAGGTGCAGCCGTTGTTGGTGTTTTCCACATACAACTATATGGAGGAATGATAAACACAGCAAAGCTCTAATTTTATGGAGAGATGCCGGGTTTTTGATTATTGGCGAGGAACACTAAAAACGTCAGAGAACCCCGCCCGGAACAGTGGAAGATGAACCCGCAGTATGATAAAGACAGCAGGTACCGCCCGAAAATTCCACCTGAAGAAGCAATGGCACTGAAAGCGATTATTGAAGCAAGCAGGAGGGGTGAGATTTAAGTTTATACTCCCGGTTAATGAAAAGCACAGGGCATATGAACATCTCCGGAAGAAAGAACGGCATTGAGGGATTTGTAAAGGATATTTAGGATGATGTCCAGCACAGGCGGCGTTAAGAAGTAAGTAAGTATAAAGAACATTCTGCCGAATGATAACCGGATACCGGTTGAAGAGTTTGTGAAGATGGTGGAGGTGGAATAATGTAGCATAGTTATTCCAGACTTTTTAAAATGTATTAAAATGTAATAATGCAGTGTAAACATAAATATTCATATCAGTGTGTACATAAGTAAAGATTTTTTATTTTATTTTTATTTACACAATAATCATGGGTAATGGTTTCACGCTTTTTACCAAAAGTCTAAAAAAATAACAAAAAAATAACATTTACTTTAAGAAGCTGTGTATTATTGTCATTTTATAGTTTATTTTTATTAATTTTTGTTTAAATTATACTGCTCTTTTGGCATTTCATGATGTTCTATTATTTTTTATCAGCTCATTGAATAACTTTTGAATGTCCCAAAAAAAATAATTTTAAGTCCACTAAGGTATCCAGGCGGAAAAGGTTCTTTCTATAAATATTTATCGGAGTTAATGAATAATAATGATATTAAAGGAGGTAAATATTACGAACCATATGCGGGAGGTGCTGGAGCTGCGCTTGCGTTATTATCATTAAATATAGCTTCGCATATTTTATTAAATGATGTAGATTATCATATTTATTGCTTCTGGAAATCTGTTCTAAATAATAACGAGCGGTTTATTGAGCAAATATATAAGATCCCAATAAAAATAGACGAATGGAATAAACAGAAAATTATATATAAGAAACCTTCAAAGCATTCAGTTTTCGAGGTCGGATTTTCAACTTTCTATTTAAATAGATGTAATCATTCAGGAATACTTGAGGCAGGTCCTATAGGTGGATACAAGCAGAATGGAAAATGGCTTATTGATGAAAGATTCAATAAAGATTCATTAATTGAAAGAATTTCAGAAATAGGGAAGCACAGAAACCGTATTGAGATGAAGAATATGGATGCAATTCAATTTATGAAGAAGTATTTACCTAAAGGAAATGAACGAAGATTTTCGTTTGTATACATAGATCCACCTTATATAAAAGCCGGTGAAAAATTATACCTGAACTATTATACAAAAAGTGATCATAAAAAGCTTGCAGGATATTTATTAAAACAAAAGGAACTTAAATGGTTAGTGACATACGATGATGATATTTTTATAAGGTATTTATATACCTCATGTCAAAAGTGGCTATATTACTTAGGCTATACATTACAAACCAAAAGGAAAGGAAAAGAACTCATTATTGCACCTGATTGGTTAATATTACCAGATAAAAAAAAACTTATCTGTAAAAAATGGAAAATAAATAGAAAAATTTAGTAAAATAAAAAATGAATAATTTAAATAATTGTAGATTTTGTGACATTCTTTCCGGTGTGTACACATACCGTGAAATTGACCAACCTATTATTAGTAACAAAAGTTATGTCGCAATAGCATCGATAGGTGCTTTTGTTGAAGGTTGGACTTTAATTGTTCCTAAAGACCATAAGTTTTCTATGAAAAATTTTTATAATGATATTGAATTTAATGATATCTTTATTAAAGTCTCTTCTCGGTTATTTGAAAAATACGGCCGTATAATAGCGTTTGAACATGGGGCAAACTGTGAAAATTCAATTACTTCGTGTGGAACAAATCATGCACATATCCATTTAGTACCTTTTAAAACATCATTATTGCCAGATCTTTTAAAATCAGGTCTTTTTTGGGATAAAATAAAAGCTTCTGAAATACCTGATAAGATAGGTCATAATGAATATCTTTTTTACACAGATCTTGATAAAGATATAAATTGGATAAATACTGTTGGTTATTTGCATATTCTTGATAAACCTAAATCCCAATTTTTCCGCCGCTTGATTGCTTCTAAATTAAATTGTTTAGATAAATTTGATTACAAACAATTTCCATATATTGATACAGCTTTACTTACAAGAAATAGGTTTATTGGAGTAAAATAAATTGCATATGAATAAGTTAATTGAAAAGCAA
This sequence comes from Ignavibacteriota bacterium, assembly GCA_003820375.1. GTDB lineage: Bacteria > Bacteroidota > Ignavibacteria > Tepidaquicellales > OLB5 > RPQH01. The sequence goes on along the minus strand of RPQH01000014.1, from coordinate 62,488 downwards.
AATGGCTCAGATAAGGAATTAGATACTATAAAGAATATTTATGATGGAGATCCAACTGACGGTAGAAAACCATTTGAATGGAAATCACGATGGTCACCTGAAGCTAGAAAAGAAATGAGGTTTGAAAGTATATATCTTTTTTTTATCTTTTTTAGTTCTATTTTTTTTCTGTTTGTAGCTTGGCAAAATTGGCTCGGTATATGGCTCTCACACACACCGCAAGAATTCTATTCTATAAGAAAATACTCTTTTTATGCCTCATCAGGTATGTTAGGTGGCATTGTATTTGGAATGAAATATTTCTATAGAGTTGTTGCAAGAGGACATTGGCATCAAGATCGAAGACCCTGGAGATTAATGTTGCCATTTATAGCAACTGCAATATCTGTCATCGTAGGTGCAATGTTAAATGCTGGAATGATGATTGTTACGGCCCAGGTACCAATTTCTGCTCCTTCAATAATATCTATTGGTTTTCTTGCTGGTTATTTTGCTGATGAAGCAGTAGGGAAAATGTACGAAATTGCAAACGTAATATTTGGAAGAAGTACTGCAACTAAAACAGAAAATGAAAAGTAACAAAGAAAAAAAAACTCCTTTATTAAAACCAATTAATTCTGTTTTCTTTGTTACTGAAAATGGCCCAACCGAAATTCCTATTGAAAATATTGATGCAGATACAATAGGTCAAAAAGCCTACGGGCTAACATGCTTACCCCGTCAATGGACCCTACCTTTCTTAGTAATATCTAGAATTTTTTTTCAAAAATATAAAAATAATACTGTCCAGAATAACAACTTATTTACTAAATGTTGTGAGTATATACTTGAAACAACAAAATTAATTGGATTTAATGAAGATGAAGATATTATAATTAGGTCTTCAGCATGTACGGAAGGTTTGGAAGAAAGAGGAAAATATTTCTCTATAAAGGGTAGATTAAATAATTTATATATATTATTAGAAGATTATTTTAACAAATTAGCAATAGATGAAATATTAACAGGTGAAAACGTACCTCTAATAATACAAAAGTATATTGAACCAATATCTGCAAAAGGACATCTCTCAAACGAGAGACGTTGTTATAAAGATACAAGGGATTGGCTTGGTGAATTTGAAGATGCAAGAAAAAAAATTAACAGTCCGTTCCAAATTAACCTCAGAAATTGGCGCAAGGAAATTGTAATTGGCAATTTAATCGATAAACCTCTTATATGTAACTTATCTGCATATGTTTCAGAAGTCCTTAAAATACCGGCTGCATGGGCATACAGGCAAAAACTTAGACTTCACTTCGAATGGGTATGGGACGGGAAAATAATCTATATAGTACAAGCTGACCAAGAATATAATGTAGTTGGTACAGATCCTACCAAAATAAGCAAGGAAAAATTTAATATAGAAGATAAATTCATACCTAAGTGTCTCGAAGAAATTAATATAGAACATGCAAAAAAGTATAATAAAATCAAAAACGTTTTTACTTACCTTAAGTTAGGCCTTTCTATAACTAAATTATATGTTTTAGAGAATCAATCAGTCATTGAAAGTTTATCCAAGGGATATATTACACCTGAATTGGAATCAGATATTAAATTCTTAGTCAAAGGTTCTTTGGTTATTAGGATGGACTTAGCAACGGATGACATAAAAAGGCGACAATTATTACCTAGAACCGAGGAAGTTCGAGATTTTAATAAAGCTCTTAAATGGTTGATTTCAAAAAGTGGTGAAATTAAAAAACAAACAACTGACAGTATTGCATTTATTTTTCATAATTTTATCCCTGCAACAGCTTCAGCATTTGCATTAGCATCACCTAAAGAAAGGAAAGTACAAATTGAAGCCTTATGGGGTTTACCTGAAGGACTTTATTATAATGCACATGACAAATACATTGTCGATACAAAGACACCTAAAACTGATGAATTACAACAAAAGCTAAATGAATTTAATATATATAAAACACTAAACTTTAAACATTTTTTTGTTTCACCAAATGAGCAAGGTAATTGGGAAGTAAAGGTATTGAAACCTCCGTTTGATTGGGGTACTACGATAAGAAAAGAAGATTGGATAAAGCAGATAGCTCTTGAATCAAGAAGAATTGCAGAAGAAGAAGGCACACCATTAAGCATTATGTGGTTTATTGATGTTTCTTTAGAGGGTATTAAAACCAAGATTTTACCTTGGTATCATGAATATTTCGACCCCAAAAAATCAAGTCGTGCATTGACTCATAGGACGAAAACTCCGTTCGATAAAACACTAACCATTCGAACTAGTGCGGATGTTGTAGAATTACGAAATGAGTCAAATTCAACAAAACCAAGAATACGTAGAGTTAGAATCCAATTACAAGAAGAAAAGCTTTTACGGGATAAAAACACTCTACGTTTAATCGGAGAGCTCTGTCATAAAATAGGAGCAGTTATAGTATTAGAAGGTGGTGTCTTATCACATGCATATTACCAATTAATAGATACGAAGGCAATTGTTGAAGTTCTACATCCTTTCAGTAACTATGAAGAGAAAAGAGATTTTAACAAACTTGTTCGTGATAAGATTTCAACAAATATTGAATTAGGTGGCGAGATTGTAAATAAATCTAAGCTCTCTGGTGAACCCCTCCTTAAAGCATTAAGGGAAAAATTGGTTGAAGAAGCATTTGAAACTCTAGATGCAATAGATAAGAATTCCATTGTAGATGAATTAGCTGACGTAAATGAAATTGTTGAAGGTATATTGTCTCAAATTAATGTTACAAAGGAAGAACTGTTACAGAGACAAAAACAAAAAAGAATGAAAGCAGGCGGTTTCAAAGAAGGTATTATACTTTTAGAAACAAGAAATCCAACTCCTATTACTAAGTTAAAAGAAAATAATTACTCATTATTTGAAGAAAAGAATACTGTTAAATCAGAATATCTCAAGTTGGACGAAAGATTATTAATGAATCAAATATATGGAATAGATAGATCAACTGATAGACGTGAACATCCAGCAGCAAGTGAAGCTATTTTACGTCTTAAAATTCCTATTGTAAGAGATAATTGGACAGCAAGTACAACAGAAATTGGGTCAGATGAATTAATAAATGATGTTAGAGCAAAAATTACAGGTTCACGTATTGGGTCAAAAATTCATATTGAACTTTCAATATTTTCGCAATATATACAGCTAAATCTCCCATTTGAAGAAGCCGATTCCGTAAGTGATAAAAAACTTGAAGACTCCTAAAATTATGATATTAATATTTATTTTGTAATTTTAATTATTTGTCACTATTTTTTAAATAAGTTTATATTTTTCACACAATCATCATAATCTTTCCGCTCTTTTCCAAATTGCATTTCATGCAGAGGATTCTCACGTTCAATGCTGTTAAACTTGTGCCGCCTTTGGAATAGGGTAAATCATGGTCAAAATGCAGATTAGTATTTGAACCGCATTTTATACATCTGCCTTTTCTGTTCAGGTATTTATATCCGTTCGCTTTGTTTTCCACCAACAACCATATGGAGGAATGATATACACAGCAAAGTACTCATTTATGGAGAGATTTTGGGACTTTGGCTGCCGGTGAGGAACCCGCCCAGGCGGACTGACGCTGCTCCTGAAATTAGCAACAGAGCACACTGAGCACACAGAGCACACTGAGCACACAGAGTACACTGAGACATAGTCATTTAAACTTATTTTTTAGCATTATTATCTTATTTATAATTGCAAATTATTTGAAAACATTTTTATTATGGTTTTAATGTCTCTGTGATCTCTGTGGTCTCTGTGGCTTTAATATCCGGGAAAAGAAGAATAAATCAGGAATTACAGAGGAATAAATTATATCACACTAAACCTCCGGCTTGATTTTAAAATACATACGTTATATATTTGTATAGCGTTCCGCCTGAAGTGCGGGATGCCGGATATCTGTTACTGAAGAACTCAGAGCAGCCTTTTCAATTGCGAATTGCGAATTATGAATTGCGAATTGAATATTCAATTCGTCATTTGACATTCGTCATTCGTCATTGGTAGGGCTGCTTTTTTTTTAATTAATAAATCCCGAAGCGGAGCGTAGGTCCCGTTCACGGGATGATGAATCCCGGAGCGGCGCGTAGGTCCCGTTTACGGGATGATAAATCCCGAAGCGGAGCGTAGGTCCCGTTCACGGGATGATGAATCCAATAAATAATCATGAAAAATCAAATTACAGCAAAACGTAAAATCCCGGTTCCGCTGATGATGACAGGCAAAGGAATTGCTGCCAAAATATTAGTGAAGCTTGACAGGTTCTGCGGTGAGCTTGTTGTACTGCGGAAGAAATCCAAATACATGCCAAAGGTAACATGCAATACACTTATGGTACAGCGGATGGCATCGTTTGGGCTGGCACCTGAGGAGATAGCATTTATATACGGCGTAACCGGCGTGCAGTTCAGCAAAGCGGTGCGGCAGAACGCTGAGCTTAAAAGAGCTGTTGAAGGCGGCAGGCAAATAGCTGATATGGCTGTAACGGATTCTTTATTCAAAAAGGCAGCGGGTTATTACAGAAAGGAATTCCGTATGTTCAAATACAGGAACAGGATGTACCGCGAGCCGTACAGCAAGTTTATACCGCCGGAAATGGGTGCAATAATAATGTGGCTTACAAACCGCCGCCCGGAACAGTGGAAGATGAATCCGCAGTATGATAAAGACAGCAGGTACCGCCCGAAAATTCCGCCTGAAGAAGCTAAGGCACTGAAAGCGATTGTTGAAGCAAGCAGGCGGGGTGAGATTTAAGCTTATACTCCCGGTTAATGAAAAGCACAGGGCATATGAACATCTCCGGAAGAAAGAACGGCATTGCGGGATTTGTAAAGGATGTTAAGGATGATGTCCGGCTCAGGCGGCGGTACGAAGTAAGTACAAAGAACACTCTGCCAAATGATAACCGGATAACGGTTGAGGAGTTTGTAAGGATGGGGGAGGGAAAGTAACTGGATATATATTATGCTTCCCTCACACTTCCTTCCCAAGTACAAATTTGAAGGAGGGTAGGAGAGAAAGTGCAACTTGGTGAGGAGAGAAAAACAATATGTAACCCTTATAAGTATTTGATTAATAATAGTTTATGTGCTATTTTTACAGGTACAAATTGAAATGCATTTCATAATAAAACTTTCAAAAGCATGAAATCAAAAAGTATTTTCATTTTAATTCTTTTCTGTTCTGTTTGCGGTTTGTTTATTTTTACGGATGAATGTTGTAATTGCCCTGTTGAGACTCTTGATTCAACTGAAGTAGTACCAGGTAATAGTCCGTTTCAGTTTTCATCTTACAATCAGAGTTATAGAGTTATTTCACAAAAGAACACTTATTATGCCGGACACGATGCAGATTCATTCAGGATTTATTATGAAGACAGCACTATTGATAATTCTTCACCAATCGTAGTAAAAGACGGTGATAACAATACAATCACAACAATTAATTCACCGGCTGCTAAAGGTTCTGTTACAATCCGCGGTAATGTTGGTCATCTTGAATATTCAAGAGAATTGAATCACACCGGCGCCGGTTATTTAAAAATAAAAAAATTTGTAAGATACAAAACCAAAGGCAGGGTCACAATGCCGGCACTTGAAAATACTGTAAGCAGCCGCACAAAGTCGATGCCATTAAAATTGAATGAGCCGGTAAACGTATTTTTTAATAAAGGTGATGCCACAACATATTTCATGACGGTCAGCGGTATAGGAGATAAGGCGGTAGATATTTGCATAAGCGGTCCCGCAAAAATACTTATGAATGACGATCACCTTAATGGCGGTGGATTTATCTTATCAGAGCAAAATGCAATGGAAGTCCATGGCGGAAAAGATGGCGGAATTGTACATATAAAACCTGTGAATCCACCCAGGGACAGATTATATTTTACTGTTGTTTCAGTCCCGGACTCGGGCGGAGTTGTAAGGATAAGCGTTAATGAAAATGAAGAGCTCTTTGGATTTGTTTTCCACTTTAAAGGATTTGCAGAGGATTTTAATATGAATTCTGATGCTGATTTCGAATCAAGAATTAAAATAATTATAAACGAAACGAATAAAGCTCTATATGATCTTACGGTAGGCAGGGTAAGAATCGATAGCGTAAAGGTGATTGTAACACCGGGTATACCACGTGAAAGAGCTGATGCGAAAGTTGAAATGTTTGCCTTTCCCGGAGATTTATTAAGGCAGCAGGCTTACCCGGATTTGTTTGTATTATTAGACCGTGATTGGTGGCTTAATGAACCTTTTGAATACGCAGGTCATATTTTAGCGCATGAAATTATGCATTACAGATACCGGCTATTAGATGAATATTCCAAGATTGACCCGAACCCCAGGAGGAGCGAACAGTGTCCGCCGTGTTTTATGGCAAGCTTGAATTTGACGCTAAGCTTCTGTCTGCCCGGCACACATAATCCTTATAATTTGATAAGTACCGGGTTATTAAAGTCATGCTGGACAGTACTTGCCGGAAGGTTTGATATACCGGTACCGGATAAAACACCTCCATATATATTGAATGAATGGAATAGTAATCAATTTCCGCTGGATGCGTTTGAAATATCAGTTGAGCATAAGCCATTTTAACCTGCTGTATGATTACAGGATAACGGTTGAAGAGTTTGTGAGGGATGAGGAGGGTTAATAGAATATATTTTTTTGTTGTCCCGGCAGATGATTTTAATTATATTGTATAATTATGGCTGATGTACATTCAAAGGAAACACGAAGTTATAATATGAGCATGATCAGATCTAAGAATACAAAACCTGAAATGCTCATCCGCAGTTACCTGCACAGACAGGGATATAGGTTCAGACTGCATGACAAGAAATTACCAGGTAAACCGGATATAGTATTACCAAAATACAAAACTGTAATTTTTGTACATGGCTGTTTCTGGCACGGACATAAAGGTTGTAAATATTTTGTTGTGCCAAAGACAAGAACTAAATGGTGGCTTGAAAAAATAAATGGAAATATTGCAAGAGATAGGAAAGTTACAAACGATTTAAGAAAAATGGGTTGGAGGGTGATAAGTTATTGGGAATGTAGTATTAACAAGATGAAAAATAAATTAATATTAATGAAAAGAATACATAAATATTTACAAGAGACGTGACTTAATAAGGTTAACAATTGTTAAGTCTATATATTTATGATTACTGTCACAAATTTGAGATAGAATACTCATTGCTTTTTCAAGATTTTGAATAGCATAAACTTTATCTCTAACTGAAAGAAAAATTGACCCAATATTATAATATGCCATTCCTTCTATTTGTTTAAATCCTAACTCTTCTGAAATTTTTAAGGATAAGTAAGAATATTCAAGCCCCTTATCGATATTAAAAATATTAAGATAATAACCTGCTAAATCCAACAATACCATGCATTCACCTTGCTTATCACCTATTGATTGCGTAACAGAAAGACTTTCCATTAAATATTTATAAGCAATATCAACGTTACCCATTAACAAGTGAGAATTTCCGATACTGCATAATTGACTACCTTCTGCTTGTTTATTACCTACATCTCTAGAAATTTCCAAACCTTTTATTGAGCATTGAAGTGCCATCGAATATTCACCTGTTTCGTTATAAACTAATGCAAGATTACCTAATGTTGTACCTAAGCTAAATTTTTCATTATGTTGTTCTGATAATACTTTTGCTTTGAGCAAATTCTCTTTTGCAGAGTTAAAATCACCTAAATTCCTAAATAAATTACCAAGAGCTTGCAATTGACTTATTTCGCCTTGAATATTACCCATTTTTCGACAAATAGAAAGAGATTTTTCTAATAATAATCTGGCTTGATAATAATCACCAAGTGCGTTTAGTGCCATACCCATATTACCCATTTCACTGCTTACAGCTTTTGGATGATTAAAGTATAAAGCATCATTTATTGCCTTTTGAAAATGATCAAGAGACAATTTGTATTGTCCAATGTTATATAATAAACGTGCAATAATTAAGCTTTTAAAGCATAAAGTATTTTCATTAATTGTTTTATTATACCATTTATCAATAGTGTAAGGCCATGAAATTTGAGGGTAATAGATTTTTTTATATGGTTTTTTTATTAAAGATTCCCAAATACATTTGATTAAAGTATCCGTGTTAATCTTAATCCTCTTGCCATCATATTTTGTAAACGGGTTCTTTTCAACATTCATTGATATTTCTTCAATAATATTAACATTTTCGTTACAATTACTCTGTTTATGATGATCAATTAAATAAATATAGCTTTTATCTTTGTCTAAATTTTGAATTTGTGGCGAAATATCAAATATATCTGAGCAGCTATAACCTAATACAATAATATTATTGTTAATTGATTTAGAGAAAAATTTATTAATAACTTCTAATTTGCACTGACAATGTTTTCTAGTCGCAACTTGTTTCATTGTAACAGCTAGCTCATCTTTTTTAGAAACACATCCATGAATTTTAATTAATTTAATTTTATTATCACACCAATTTATTTTTTCAAAGTCGTTTTCATTTAAAAACACATTGTAGTGATAACCCTTTTTTAAACCTGAATTATTAAATGCAGTTTCAAATAATAAATCAAAGTTTGTTGTCAAAATATTAGTGATAAACCCACGTTTAGCTAATTCAGCAATTAGGTAGTGATTTGTATTAGGTTTTCCATTCTTAAAAATGGCAAGTATTTCCTCAATACTTGCTTCATTTTCAAGTAATTCCATAAAGGCTTCAAAAGGATAGCTTGAGTTGTTTAAAATATCTATTTCGTAATTGTTTATCCCTAATTTTTTTAAGATATAATTACGTAAAGAATTTGCAAGAGGTAAACCAGAATTAAATGAAACCCCAGCACCGCAAAAAATGGCGATTGTATTTTTTGATATTACTTGAGCAATGTTGTTTAGTATCTGAATATTTGTAATCAATATTAATCAAAACACATTAAATATTATTGTAGACATGTAATAACATTTGAACTAGATCACTGATATTAAATCTTTTCAACTCTGTTTTATCATGTAAATAATCATAGACCCTATGGACTTTTAGGTTTGCTTCTTTTCTAAATGGTTCAACTTTATTAATAAATACATCAATATTTGGTCTTAGACTTTGCTTAAAATGATTTTTCCTATTTTTAAGATTCAAAACCATAGAACTGAATGATCTCTGGTAGTTTCTGCTGGTATCAAAATATAATTCTACGTTGTTTGGAAATTGTTTCTCTAATACATTGTATAGCAAGTTTTCAACCATTTTTCGAGATAGAAAAAAACATGCATTCGGTAAATTATACCTGTAACATTTATTAATTTCTTCTTCAAGTTTATTGTAAAAATTTTGAGGATAGCTTATTTTTATATCGATTAATTTTTCATCTACAGGCGGAGATACAGTAACGGGTTTTATTGAAATGGTTTTTGTCTTTACCGTTGTTTTTCTTGCTTTCTTTTTATGTATTTCAATTTCACTTCTTCTATCAATAAATACTTTCAAAATTGAGAGCCTTACAAAATCAATTAGATCTTGGAATTCTTCATTAAAAATAACACCTTCACGTGTAGTTGTATCAATAATTTTTGGATTTTTTAATTTACTTAAATGAACCATACCTAACACAGAAATATTTCTAGGACACATTGAATTGTTCTGAGCCGCGATTTCTAAATTGATCCAGTCATTACCTGGTTCACCATAAGGTTTTACTCTAAAATTATCTCTATAAATTTTTACACCTGAATATTCATCAAGTGTAGAATTTATCATATTCATTTCTGATGGATTTAACTCTATACTTAATGCGTCCTTAAGATATTTTACATTTCTATAATAAAAATAAAGTTCAAAAGTAACATCTCCGCATCTTAATCTATTTGAAATTTTAAAAGCATCATTTTTAACTTTTCCCTTCAGGGTTTTAAATTCATAGCTAATGTCATTACCGCTAGAAAGCTTAGTTTTTAAATAATATGTTGCTTTATCCAGAAATGCTGGTCTTATTTTAATAAAATTGGTAATATTCTTATGGAATTTGGGAATTATCTGAAACTTTTTAACTTTTTTGTTTGGCGGATGTAGTAAATAAATATCTCTTAATAAATTTTTTTGATCATTTTGATTATTCCAATCATGTTTCAAATTTGAAATCTCTATTTTTGTTCCGGTATAATTTTTTTTCTTTTTAAATTTATAACCTAAATTTATTACCTCGTTTGCTAATACATTTTCTTTTTGATATTCATTCCAATTAAATTCGATTTTACAACCATATAATTCGTTTTTGGGCATTGTTAACATAGTCACTTTATTACCTAGGCTTTCAGAAGATAAACGCCCTAAACCTTTTTCACCTATTAAAGTTCTGCTTCCGTTCTGTTCAATTTCTATAAATGATTTATTAGGTGTAGCTATGTTAAACCATTTATCTTGCAAATCAATATCCGTCATTCCATTACCATTATCCGTTATATCTATTATTGCTTTACTAGTGTTTACATTTTTGAAATCTATTTCCACTTTTGTAGCATCAGCATCGTAAGAATTTTTTATAAGTTCCAAAATTGCAACATTCTTATTAGAAATAGATTCTTCACCCAATTTTTTAATCAAATTACCGCTTACTTTAAATCTATAAGGTATGGGTTCGCCTATTATTTTTTCCATGTTTATATAAGTTTTTTATAGAAAATGTTTTATATTATTGGCTATCATCTTTGAAATAAGAGGAGGAACTGCATTTCCAATCTGTTTAAAAGCAGAAGTTCTTGAACCTTCAAAATAATAATCATCAGGGAAAGATTGTATTCTTGCAGCTTCCCTGACTGATATTGAACGTAACTGTTTTTTATCAGGATGTATATAATAATGACCATCTTTTGCGATATGGGCTACTAAAGTATGTGAATAAGTTCCTTCCCCATTAACTACTTTAAATCTATCTAAAAAGCTGCTAATATTATTATGTGTTCTATCTTTATCAGGTAAGTCTGTATATTTTAATCTTATTTTTTCCTCATTCCATTTCTCAATTGCTTTTCTGTATATTTTCAAATCATGTTCATTATGTGGTCTGGTTATATGTTGCGTTACAAAATCCAATCCATTTCTTATTTCTGTTTTTAATAAATATTCTGAAGGTTCTGATAGATATGGTGTTCTTTTCAAAATCTCACCGGCATTTAAAGCAGGTAAATCATTAAATAAATTATTTACTTTAGCATTATAATTTACTTCCTCAAATTTGGGATACTCAAATTCCTCATCTTTAGGATATCCAAAAGCAATGAATCTCTTTCTTTTCTGTAATACTCCATATTTAGATGAATCTAATACCTTTCCCTTAATTTTATATCCGCATTTAAGAAAATAATTCTCAATTTCTTTAAATAACTTTTTGTTATCAGCACTGAGTATTCCAGGTACATTTTCAAAAACAAAAAATTTTGGTTCAAATTCTTTTAAAAATTTGCCATAATGTTTGTAAAGGAAATATCTATCATCATTTTTTACATTATCTTTACCAATCCTTGATCTCCCAACAGTAGAATATACCTGACATGGTGGGCCACCAATAATAACATCTACGTTTTCCCTGTTAATTCTTTTTAATTCATTTCTTATCTTTTTAAATATATTCTTTATGGTTATATCACTTATTTCTTCATTAATTACTGTATTAAGTAGTTCCTTTGGTATTAGATTATAAAGTTCATCCCTTGTTATCTCTTCTTTTAAATACTGTAAGTATTTATCAAGCTTGTTATAATCTTTTAAATAATGATATGCAATTCTGGTTTTGAGAGTGAAGCATGAATCTTTATCCATCTCAACATGTGCAATTGGTTTAAATCCTGCACGAATAAAGCCCTCTGATAACCCACCAGCACCTGCAAACAAATCAATAAAAGTAAGTTTTTTTAAATTATTATTTTTTTGGAAGGAAGTATTCAAGTGGCTTCTTGTATATTTTGGAAAAATCTTTTAAGAGAAATATGTCTATCTTAACCTGTCCGTGTTCAATCTTTGAGATATATGATTGTGTAGTTTTCAGCTTCCTGGCGACGTCGGTTTGGTCAAGCCCAATTTCTATTCGTGCTTGTTTCAATTTCTGGAATAAGTACTTATATTCTTTAGAATAGATACTTTTGGACATAATTCTCCACACAAATTTATATTCCATTTGCTCATATGCCAAATTGGAATATTCATAATTTTGCAAAAAAGAACAACAATTTTGTGATTATATTTCCAATTATGTTCTGTGCTTTTGGTTGTGATTCCCCCCCCAAGACCCCTCCAGGGGGAAATCGAACCGCGGCAATTTGTTATTTATTATTCCATCTGTTTTAAATAATTTACGGTTTATGGAAAAGAAACTTAGCAGAAAATTATTATATATATTTCTCTTTGCAATTGCATTTGCATTTGTGGAGTCGTCTGTCGTTATATATTTACGGAAAATATATTACCCGGAGGGATTTCAATTTCCCATCAAAAGGAGCTATGATGCAATACTTATCATTGAGGTGATAAGGGAATTTGCAACAATTGTAATGATGGCATCGCTTGGTGTACTGCTATCGCGGAAATTCTGGGAGGGGTTTGGGTATTTCCTTATCATCTTCGGCATATGGGATATCTTCTTTTACATCTGGCTTAAAGCGGCAATCAACTGGCCCGCATCGGTTATGGATTTCGATATATTGTTTTTAATCCCCGTTCCGTGGATAGCTCCGGTGCTGGTACCTGTGATAATTTCTGCTGTTATGATAATTATAGGATATGATATTGTGCGTATGTTCGATAAGGGATATAACGTAAAACCGGGCTTACTGCACTGGGGAATGGTGCTGGCGGGCGTCGCGGTATTATTCTATACATTCATGAGCGATACCGGTGCTGCATTTTACGAGAAATATCCCGAGCCGTATAACTGGCTGCTCTTTGCTGTGGGGATAGGGTTGTTTGCAATTGCACATTTGCTTTTGAGAAAGAGGACTATGAGTTCATAAGGTTCATAAGGTTCATAAGGTTCATAAGGTTCATAAGGTTCATAAGGTTTATAAGGTTTATAAGGTTTATAAGGTTTATAAGGTTTTCCTCCTTACCAAATTTCCATTTGGTAAGGTTCTGACCGTAGTATTATAATATCCTGTAATACTTTCCCAAATAGAAATTTGGGAAAGAGGGGTGCCGATTTTACAAACCTTACAAACTTTATGAACTAACTCTCCCACGGAATTTTTATGCTCAGCTTCTTCAGCTTTTCTTCAAGCTCGGTGCGTTCGCGGCTTTGTTTTAACGAACCATCTTCTTTTAAAAAGCCAAAGCTCTTTGCAAGCTCAATTGCTTTGTCGTTATTGCCGGTTAATATTTCCTGCATGATTTGGTACTCAAGATGAGTAAAGCTTGTTGCATTGATATGATAATCCTTGAATGCCTGCCATGCAATGGGGCACCACTTAGCGAGAATCTCATTGCCAATGATATTTGCATACATCCTGATTTCTTCCTGAGCGTGTTCATCCATTCTCAGCCGCAGGAAATTGAGGAGATTATGCAGGTCAACCTTCCAGTACGCCTCTGTATATGTCGCAAGCGGAAGGTCTTTTCTCGCCTGTTCGCGTGCTATGCCTTTAGCAATTCTTTCTTCATATATTTCGCGTGCAAGCTTCTGGAAATCCTTTTCCTTCTGTGAAAAATACGAGCCGGTTTTTTCATCCATATATCCTGCGCTGCCCTGCCTGTTGCCTGTTGACTGCAAACGCCACTCACCGGGGTTTGTGGATTGTGCGTTATCAATTGCTATCGAGTAGCGTGTGGAATACTCATTTACATTTGCCATCCTGTGCCTAATCCACTGACGCCATGTATCCATCGGCACACGGACATGAAGCTTTATCTCGCACATCTCGAATGGTGTTGTGTGGTAGTGACGCATGAGGTAGCGGATGAGTCCTTTGTCTTCATGAATTTTTTTAGTGCCGGCACCATAAGATACGCGTGCCGCCTGTACAATGGATTCATCGGTGCCCATATAATCTATAACACGAATAAACCCGTCATCGAGCACCTTGAACGGAACGCCGAGAATTTCATCAAGTTCCTCTACGCAGAGGCGGTTCAGCTTTTGGGTTACCTGTTTTACATGTTCTGCGTTTAAATCTGTTGAATTATGCAATTATTATGTTCCCTTCCTGATAATATACGAAGATAATGATTTGGTATTTTATTTAAAATAGAAAGGGAGGAAAGAAAAAAATGTAATTTGCAGGTAAAATCGGCAGTTTTGACGCTTTACAACAATTGATAGGCGATAATATATAATATCTGGTCTATGAACAGGGCGACATTATACTTTGATAAATCATTATTTTATATTATATTTACGTCATGTTTTACCGCGGGGAAATTATTGACGTTAATTTCTTCATATCTAATTTTCTACAGAATCTTCATCAATAACATCCTGTTATTCCCCGTTTATCGAACTGCTGCACAACTGTCACATATTGTAAAATTATATTTTAAAAACAAAAATGAAAAGAATAATTACAAGCTTATTTCTTTCCGGAATAACCGGAAAGAGTATCCTGCCTTTTTTATTATTCCTGTTTTGCTCAGCCGGTTTTCAGTCGCAGGAAATTATTGAGATCGATCTGGCAAAGCAAGAAAGCGGGAAGATTATCAAAAAAACAGTCAGCCAGGATGTGGATCATGAGATAAAAATAATTAACAAGCTGCCTGATAAAAAATATAAGTATTCATTCAGGACGATTCATGTTGATATCCCACCTTTAGATGTTTTTAAATCAAGCGGCAAAGAAATACCTCAATGTAGAGATGAGAAAAAAGCTATGTTGGAAGATTATAGAAAAAAGCTGGAATCAGAAAGTGAAGAAAAGCAGGGAGCAATAATAATAAAAAAGATGAAAGAGTTAATAAAAGAACTTGAATTGATTAAACTGTGTAAAGAAGATGAGGTTGTTATTTATGCAAAAAAAATAGTTGAAAGCAGCGAACAAACATTACAAGAAAAATTTGAGGTTAAAGAAAACCAGGTTGTCGTATTTACCATAAAAAGGAAGGATTCAGACAAGGAATGGATAGTCAGGTTTGAGCCTGAAAGCGAATCACGCGGAACATGGTTACTTTCATACGGGCTTTCATTTATATCCAATATTTTCAAAGAGCATTCAGAATTCATTGCGGAAAAGAAAAACGATACACTGACCGTAGTATCAAGGTTTGAAAAGAACCGGGGTGAAGGTGACCTGGCTCCCGTAGTATTTTACAGTTGGCTGCCAACAGCACAAAAGGAATCGGATATTGTTTTCGGACCAACGCTTGGACTTGGTTATGATCTTAAAAATCCTGTTGCATTCGGCGGTTTAATTTTAACATATAACTGGAACCTGAACCTTGTATTGGGTGCATGTTTCAGACCCGTTAAGTGTCCTAATGAATCGTTCAAAGAAGGATTAAAGATAGATGCTTCAGAGCTGGAGAATCTTAACCGGAATACTATTGAAGTTTATCCCTTTATTGCATTCACTTTCAGGTTTGGGTCAAATCCGTTTTCAGGCAAATAATATTTATGGCAATGGTAACAGGAAAGCTTAAAATATTTATAATGTTCGCAAACAGACCTCCATAACAATCTTGTAAGTATCTTCAATTCTTATTGTGCTGCAAATTCAGCAGCGGATGTAATGTTGTGAACAATAACTTTTTTTAAAAAAATAATAAAAATAAATAAAATGTCATTTACACAATTCTTTACAGTAGACAGCATGCTCACATTAACAGGAGCAGCAGGTGCAGTATACCTGATTTGCAACGGTATGCAAAATGCACTTAATTTTAATCCGAAATGGTTAGGTCTTGTACTTTCATTATTTCTTTCATTTGCAGGTATTTTCAATGTAATTAACAACGACAATACAATACATTTAACTTTTTTAAGTATAGTTGTGGGATTAGTAAATGGTTTCCTTATATTCGCAACTGCTTCGGGCGGTAATTCACTTACCAGCACCTCTCAGGGCAGCAAACCGCCGGGTAAAGAAGGAATTGCGGAATCAAAACCCGGTGAAAGTAAAAGAAGCTTTTTTACATCGTGGAATATATAATTAAACAAAAAAATGGAAAAAGAAATATTAGAAAAATTAAGCCAGAGAATAAAGGATGCTGAGATATTAAAGGAGATAAAAGATAAAATTGATTTCAGCTCCAAAAGCTCAATAGAAAAATCCCTTGTTCAGAAAATTGATGGACCGGTATTTAGAAAGTTGCTTATAGCAAATGGAGCAAAAGCCATAAGCAGCATTAGCCATGAAATGGGAACAAGTGCTTTAACAGAGGCAATAATACTGCTTCACGGAAGACCGGCTTTATTAATACAGGATGACAAATATGAGACACCAGAAAGTGAAATCTGGACAAACCGTTTAGAACCGTACCGGGAGAAAATCATTAATGCAATAAAAGCAACGGGCAGGGTAGAGCTTAAGAACCACACAGACTATGAATGGGCAGGGACAGGATTCCTGTTAGAAAGCAATTTTATCATAACTAACAGGCATGTCGCTGTTCTTTTTGGTGAAAAAAACAGATCGGATAAATTTGTTTTCAAGATGAATCCTGCAGGAAAAAATATACATGCTTACATAGATTTCAAAGAAGAATACCATTGCCCTGAAGAAGCTGAGTACGAATTAGATGAAATATTATATATAGCGGAAGACAGAAGCGATATACCTGATGTAGCAATATTAAAGATTAACGGGGTCAATGACGACCCAAAGCCGCTGCCATTGCAGTTAGGATTAAGTCCTGATGAACCGCAGTATGACCAGATAGTAGCGGTTATCGGCTATCCCGCTGAAGACGGTTACAGGAATGACCCCAAAGAGATGAGCAGAATATTCAATAATATATATGATATAAAACGTCTCCAGCCGGGCATGGTAAAAGCAAGTACATCCGGAAATGAATTTACACATGATTGCAGTACACTTGGCGGAAATTCAGGTTCTCCTGTTATTGATGTTAATACAGGCAAGGTGTTGGGTTTGCATTTTAGCGGCAGTTACAGGAAAATTAACTATGCTGTAAAATCTGTTTACCTGCAAAACCTGATTAGACAGATTTGTTAACATTCCTGAACACCTGTGCAAAGTATCTGTTAAAACGGAGATAA
Source organism: Ignavibacteriota bacterium (assembly GCA_003820375.1). Taxonomy (GTDB): domain Bacteria; phylum Bacteroidota; class Ignavibacteria; order Tepidaquicellales; family OLB5; genus RPQH01. The sequence goes on along the minus strand of RPQH01000014.1, from coordinate 45,241 downwards.
AATTTTTTATTTGCTTTAGCAATATTTTTACTTATTAAAAATAAGGAAGGGGATCAATTTGCCTGATGGTTTTCTGTGAGAATATTATAGAACGGGATAATACTTGTAATCCTGAATATTTATGCTAAGCATTCAGTAATTCAGAGACAATTTTATCTCTTTACTTAAGCACTTATTTTTAGTTAATTTACATCAGGAGAAAAGGAGGAATAGTTTATAGAATAAAAGCTATCAATTAAAATCTATTCTTTAAATCAAAATAGTCCGGAGACTAAATTGAAGAATATAAAATTCCTCTTGCTGACGGTTTGCTGCTCATACGTTTACTTCTTGTTTACTTCAAATGTCTTTTCTAAATTAATTACTGCCATGAGAAAAATATCATTAGTATTATTCTTCACCATACCATTGGTTTATTCACAGTGGACCGTTTTAAATCCTGCTTACTGGTCACTGCCGCAATTCAGAACAGTTGATTTCTTTGATGCAAATTATGGAATGACTGCCGGAGATTCAGGAAGAATCCAGTTTACGTCTAACGGAGGAATTAGCTGGGTGAATAAAAATTGTTATTCAGCGGTAAAATTTAATTCTATAAAAGCATTATCACAAAGTACATATATTGCATGCTGTGATTCGGGAAAGATGTTAAGGACTACAAATTATGGTGATAGCTGGACAAATTATGGAAACCTGGGAAATATGAATTATTTATGTTTGTCGTTTCCAAATAATATGACCGGATACTGCGGAGGTATACAAAATCTGATGAAAACTACAAATGGTGGTGTTAACTGGCAGCTTCTTAAAAATAATGTACAGGTTTGGAGTATGTATTTTCTCAATACACAGACAGGATGGCTCTCGGTTCTAAATAATACATTTTCATTATTTAAAACAACAAACGGTGGTATTAGCTGGGACACAAATATTAATACCCCCAATATGCTGACGAACATGGTTTTTATAAATGAGATTACAGGTTGGGCTGTATCACACGCCAATACTTTTTTAAAAACAACAAACAGCGGTACTAGCTGGGAGTACGTGAATGCAAATTGCGGTTAAGCTTTCAATGTCTGTTTTGTCAATACCAGTACAGGTTACACATCTGGGTCATGGGGATTAAGCATTACAACAGATGGTGGAAATAACTGGGTGAAGAGATTTAGTTATGGTGCTTATTGTTTTAGTGTAATGAAATTTCTAAATGTTAATACCGGATGGTTGATGTTCAATAAGTATGACACTTACAGAATGATTGATGGTGTGAATTGGTATAATAACTCTCCTAATATTGACATAACACTTAACAGCGTTAAATTCTTTGATTCAAATACTGGATATGCTTCTGTTAAAGATGGCAGTATAATTAGGACAACAAATGGAGGAAATAATTGGGTCAGGACACCAACAGGTTCATTGAACGGATTAAATTTTTACTTTCTCAACTCACTGACAGGATGGGCTGTAAATACTGAAAGGGTATTAAGAACAACCAATGGTGGTTTGAACTGGATTAATACAGGATTTTTATTTAATCAATCTCAACAATTATTTTGTTTACCGTACTTTATCAATGAAAATACCGGGTGGATTGGGACAGATTCCGGTAAGATTTTTAAAACTACAAATAGCGGATTTAACTGGATTCAATATAAAATAAACACTCCATCTTATATATTGAACATCATAGCCCTTGATATTAACAGTTTATTAGTTTCAACTTTAGGTGTTGATACCATAAGAGCTAAAATTTACCGTTCTTCAAACGGAGGAAATAACTGGCAAATTACAAATACAACTCCAACAAATTTTTATTCTAACTTTAGCTTTATAAATTCTTCAATAGGATGGGTTGGAACATGGAATGGCAAACTGCAAAAAACTACAAATGGTGGATTAAACTGGTTTATTGTTTACGACAGTGTTGACGATTTTAGGTTCAGGCAAATTATGTTCTTAAATGAGAATACTGGATGGGCAATGTTTTTTAGCATATTTAGCAAGACTACTAATAGCGGGTTGAATTGGATTAGTCAGGTTGCATATTCCGGTAACGCACCTGTAAATTGTTTTGATTTCATTAATGAAAACACCGGTTGGGCAGTTGGAGATTATGGATTGATTTTAAAAACCACAAACGGCGGATTGATATTTGTTGAACAGCAGGGAACAGAAATACCGAAAGAATATTCTTTACATCAAAACTATCCAAATCCCTTCAATCCTTCAACAAAGATAAAGTTATCAATACCGTCAAACGTAAAAGGTGAAACGTCAAACGTGAAGCTTTTTATCTATGATGTTCTTGGAAAAGAAATTGCAACACTCGTGAATGAACAATTAAATCCCGGCACATATGAGGTTGAGTGGAATGCAGGTAATTATCCATCGGGAATTTATTTTTATACTTTAACAACAAGTTCATTTACACAAACAAAGAAGATGGTTCTTGAAAAATGATATCAATACTTAAAATAGTTTTGATTTTATTGATATTATTGACTTGCTGCAATAGTGAAGCTCAATGGACTCAAACAAATGGACCTTATGGCGGTATTATTACATCATTTGCAAAATCCGGAAATAATATTTATGGCGGTGTATTTGAAGATGGAGTTTATTTATCAACAGACAATGGATTAAATTGGAATAAAACTGCCTTCGGTATCCGGCAAGTAACAGCTTTAGCAACTATTGGTTCAACTTTACTTGCAGGTACCAGGGGAAGCGGTCTATATAGATCTACCGATAATGGTCAGAACTGGACTTTAACATCAATAAATAATTACTGGGTATCTTCACTCACTGTAATAGGTTCAACTGTTTATGCCGGTGCCGGTTTAGCAGGATCAATTCCCAGAGGGTTGTATAAATCAACTGATGAAGGATTGACATGGAATTTAACTTCATTAACAGGTGCCCAGGTTTATTGTATCACAAAAATAAATAACAATGATTTATTTACAGGAACAGATCTTGGTGTTTTTTTTTCATCAAACAGCGGACAGAACTGGACACATATACTTTCATCTGTTTTTAATATATATACCATAGCATACAACTTACCTTATATTTTTGCCGGGACAGATAACGAAGGTTATTATTACTCCACAAACTATGGAACGAATTGGCAAATAGGTCAACAGAATTACTGGACTTATCGAGACTTAATAGTTATTGATACAAAGATTTTAGGTGCAACAAGCGAAGGTGTTTATTGCTCAACAAATAATGGGTTTAATTGGACACTTGTATCGCCTGTACTTCAATATAATAAATTTTTAAAATCAGGTACAGAAATATTTGCAGGTTCAAGCTCAGATGGAATATATATATCAGTTAACAATGGTTCAAACTGGTCTAAATCGTCGAATGGGATAAGAGGTGAATACATAATGTCAATATCTGCCAGCCAAAGGAACAGCATTATTTATAACAATACTAATGGTTTGATTTCAGGGGGTTCTGCTGTATTTATTACTTCAAATAATGGTAATAATTGGTCTCAAACTTCTTTACTTCCGCATAATGGTGTTAAAAGCACTGCTGTTAATGGAGAAATTATTTATGCCGGTACATTTAGACATATTTATATTTCAACAGATTACGGTATCAATTGGGAAACAACTTCATTTAATCAGGTTACAGATATAAATTCACTTGCTTTTGGTAAGAACAAAGTATTTGCTGGTGTTGAATGGGGCTTGTACTATACAACAAATAATGGGCAAAACTGGATAAGGGATTATTCTATTAGTGGGAATGTGTCTTTTATATGTGCAAAAAATGGGACAGACAGCAATAAAATATTTCTATGTTCATATAGCGGTATTTACATGTCAACAAATGACGGAAATAATTGGACTCTATTGTCTTTAAATAATAACCATGTTTTATCATTAGCTGTAAGAGATTCTACTTTATTTGCAGGCACTGAATATTATGGCATATACCGTTCTTTAGATAATGGACAGACATGGGATACAGTATTTAATAATACCTATTACAAAGTAAATGCACTTTTTATAGAAGGTCAAAATATAATAGCAGGAATGGATATATTAACAGGAATGATTGATACTATTGGTGGAATATTAGTTTCTACAAACAATGGAGAAAACTGGTTTAGCGGCAACAATGGATTAGATACTTCTAATGTTCTATCACTTGCTGTTACAAATGGTTACGTATTTGCAGGCATAACCGGCGGCTCAGTCTGGAAACGTTTATTATCTGAGTTAATAAGTATAAATATTATCAGTAAAAATGTTCCGGTAAAATTTATACTGTATCAAAACTATCCCAATCCCTTCAATCCATCTACAAAGATAAAGTTTGATATAGGAACCCCCCTTAATCCCCCCTTTGACAAAGGGGGGACAGCGCACAGCGCAGGGGGATTAACAAAACTTATTATCTACGATGTGCTTGGAAAAGAGATTGCAACACTTGTGAATGAAGAGCTAAAGCCCGGCACATATGAGGTTGAGTGGAATGCTGTTAACTATCCTTCAGGAATATATTTTTATACTTTGCAGGCAGGAGATGTTATGTTTACAAGGAAGATGATATTGTTAAAATGAAGAAAGCTCATATTTCTCTAAATGTTTCTTTTGGATTTAGAACCGGTACAAAAATATTCAGCTCTTATCAGTGAAATAAGTGGTTATCAGTGTAATCTGTGATTCAGACTCTATATAATAAATGAATTGCAGTTGACAAGGGGTACGGGGTTAATTATAAATCTTATTTAATAACATTCATCATCGGTTAATTAGAGTTTTCAAGGGGTAATCAGGTAATTAAAGTCTGGAGTATTTTAGAAAGATTGTCCTGCTTTTAAAATCTATCGTTACCTATATCAGTAACCCCTTGTCTATGTGCAATTGTCAATCTTCTTTAAACTCTCAACTCCCAACTCTTGAACTCCCAACTCTTGAACTCCCGACTCTCCGTCTCTCAACTCTAATTCTCTATTGATATTCTCAAATCTTTCCAGTAAAATCCCGTAATTTTATTAATTTATAAAAAAATGGACCAAGGACAATACAGGACTTCATTTGACCAGCCCATGATGGAGCAAAAAGTTTACGGGCGGTCACGCGGTTTTAAGGGATGCCTGCTGTATATTTTGTTATTCATAATATTAATGGTTGGCTTAGCCGGTGTTGGTGTTTATCTTTATACATCCGTGCTGTTTCCGAATAAAATTAAAGGCGACCTGCTCAATGTTACTTATGTTCCCGGCAAAGATGCTGAGAGCGGAAAGCTGTGGATTGTAACGGACGGCTCGTTTTCATACATACAGGAAACAAAATCACCCGGTAAATATTCTGTTGGCAGGGAAGGGATATTCTGCAAGACATGGACATACATTTATGACCCTGTCAATCAGCAGGTTTTGAAAAAGCTGAAAACAGATTATGATGAGCTTCCGCCAAGACCGGAAATGTTTACGAAAGATGGTAATGTATGGATAGTAAGCCAGGAACAATTTGATTATGAACCAATGATAAATATATTCAATGCCGAAACAATGGAACCTGTAATGGATACAAAAGGATTTATCAGTAAGCATGAAGAGCTCAGCTCGGGCATAATAAATCTCAGTGTAACATTTGAAGAGCCGCGTCATTTTAATATTAAAACACGCGATGGGCAGAGCTTTGTTTATTCAATTGAGCTTGATGAATTGTTTACTAATTATAATGACCTGAGAGTCAGGATGATTGGAGAGGGTCCGGAAACAGTCAACATTTTTGCATTAGGTGAAAAAAGCAGCGGACCGAGAAAAGTATTATATAGAGTAACCGGACCTGCAAAAGAATTAAAAACAAATTCGTTATCCGAAAGCTATCTTGATGATGCTAACACGCTGAAATTTTTCACCAAGTCTACTGCACAAAAGCTTACACCCGATAAAGTATATCTTGAAGGATTAATATTATACCAGGATAAAGATGCAGTGGTTATACTTCACCAGGACCAGGTTGGAAAAAATGCATCAAGAATGCTGACTTGTGTTGGCACTGACGGAAAATTAATGTGGACAAAAAACCAGGATGAGCTTTTCGAAGAGCTTGCAGTTACCGAAGACGATGCTTTTTCAGTTATCTTTTTTATGAAAAGTAAAATCAAGGCAACCCGTGAAGGTAATTTACTGTTATTTAAGTTTGAACCCAAAGGAATAATTGGCTTTGATTTCAACAGCGGCAAAAAATTGTGGACACTGGAGATTTAAAAAAATCATCTTAAAGAAAAATTAGAATTTAAATACATATTGCAGTTCATGTCCTCACCCCCCGGCCCCCTCTCCTATGATATATGAGAGGAGAGGGGGAGAAAATGATTATAGATTTCGTTTTCCATGCGAGATCTTGAATAACTGCTCCCCCTCTCCTAACGCCTATCATAGGAGAGGGGGCCGGGGGGTGAGGACAAGAACTGCAAAATACGGCAACATTTAAAATCGTAAGAAATTTAAATAAATAAATAAAACTGAATGAAAAAAATAATTAAAATTAGTCTGATTGTAATTATTGCTCTTTTTTTATTGATACAGCTTTACAGGCCTGAAAGATTTACAACTGCTGAGGTAACTCCCGACCATATAACAAAAAAATTAAATGTACCTGCAAATGTGGAAAGCATTTTAAGGCGTTCATGTTTTGACTGCCACTCCAACCACACAAATTGGCCGTGGTACAGCAATGTAGCTCCTGCATCATGGCTGCTTGCTGATGATGTTGAAACAGGGAGAAAAGAAATGAACTTCAGTGAGTGGGGAAAAATGCCGGAATCAAAAAGGGAAATTAAGCTTGAAAGTATTTGTGAAGAAATTGAAGAAGGTGAAATGCCCCTGCCGAAATATTTAATACTTCATCCTGATGCAAAGCTATCAGATGCAGATAAAAAGATATTATGTGATTGGGCAGAATCACAGCTTGAAGGTGCCGGCTCAGAAGATGAATCTGAACATAAAGGAAAAGATGATAAGAAATAAGGGTTGACGGGTTGCAGGTTAAAGGTTGCAAGTTGCATGTTACAGGTTGCAGGTTGAAAAATTGGAAGATTAGAAGATTGGAAGATTGAAGATTGAAAAATTGGAAGATTCCGAAACCTCACCCCCGTCCCCTCTCCACATGGAGAGGGGAGATTCGATTGATTAAGAATTCTACTTGCCTGCCTTTGGCAGGCTTGACTGCCTCCGGCAGTAAGGGATGAAATTATGGTAGAAATATTTATCCGATACAGAAAAGAACCCCGAAGGGGTGATATTATTATAGCTAGCATATTGGCAAAGAAAAAAATCCCGAAGGGATGAAATTATGGTAAAAATATTTATCCGATACAGAAAAGAACCCCGAAGGAGTGATATTATTATAGCTAGCATATTGGCAAAGAAAAAAATCCCGAAGGGATGAAATTATGGTAGAAATATTTATCCGATACAGAAAAGAACCCCGAAGGGGTGATATTATTACGGAATTGTTGTTTCTGAAAATTACGGTTAATTTGTTGTAATTATTATATCTAACAATAAGTTTTTACATAACTTTAACATAAACTAAAGGAGAAAAATATGTTCAAGGCAAAACTGCTTTTAATTTCGTTTTTTTTGCTGAGCTTCTTTTCAGTAAATTTATTTTCACAAGACCAGTTCCAGCCCCCAAAACCGCTTGAGATAAAAGTGTATGATGCTATGGTCGGCGAGTGGGAGGGTGTCAGCGATATGATGGGTATGAAATCCAATGATAAATTAAAAATATACTGGACATTGAACAAGCAATTCCTGGTGATGGAAATGAAGAGTGTTGGAGTTGACAATCCCAAGAATGTGTTTAACGCAATCTGTTATTATAGTGTTGATAAGGACGGAAAATCTGTATCATGGTGGTTTGATGACTGGGGAACAGAAATGGCAATGTCGGGTACAGGCGTTATAAGTGATAATAAATTCACTATTCTTTCATCAAACTCGATGATGAAGGATGACAGAACCGTGGAAGTAAACGGCAGCGAAATGACCGTAAGCGGTGTTACAACTTGGACGCAGGGAGGACAGGAAATGAAGGCGGAGAGCAAAACGGTTTTTAATAAGAAATAATTTTTCAATATTTTTTTCATTATTTTCGCAGGACAGGTTTTTTTGCCTGTCCTTTTTTTATTATTATTTTATGCCAATAAAACATATACCATATGCCGGCAAGTTTATTGATGATTATATCAATGACCTGCCTGAATTTTCAAAAGCAATCTGCAACAAGCTGAGGGAAATTATTTTTGAAGCTGAACCGGATATTATAGAAGACTGGAAATGGGGTCCGAATTATTACAAAGACGGGATGGTCTGCGGATTTGCCGGATTTAAACAGCATGTGCACTTTTCTTTTTTTAATGGTTCAGCTCTAAAGGATACAAAGAAAATCTTTACCGAAGGTAAAGCAAACCAGCACAACAGGGGAATAAAATTTAAGAATGTAAATGAAATTGATGAGAAGCTGCTGATTAAATATATTAAAGAAGCTGTAAAAATAAATGAGAAGGGCTTAAAGCCAAAAGATAAAGAAATAGAAATTCCTGCTGATTTCAAAAAAGCATTGAACAAAGCAAAGCTGCTGAAATATTTTGAAAATACAAATTTCACAAACCGCAAAGAATATTGCCTGTGGATAACCGGTGCAAAGAAGGAAGAAACAAGAAGCAGGAGAATTGAAAAAGCTATTGAGAAAATAGGTAAAGGTTTAAAGTTTTCCTGAATAAAAAGTTTATAAAAAAGTTAATTAATAAATAACCTTATACAAAAGTATAATAATAGGTTACATATTAATTTTTGTTTTTAATTTCAGTTCCTGTCCTCACCCCCCGACCCCCTCTCCTATGATATATGAAAGGAGAGGGGGAGAGTGGATAGATTGAAAATTTCGTTAAAATTAGAGTTTAAAAATGTAAAATGAACTCCCCCTCTCCTAACGCCTATCATAGGAGAGGGGGTCGGGGGGTGAGGACAGGAACTGAAATTACCTGTTTATTTCTTGCGGTAACAAATTGATTTGTAATTTGTAAAAGGTCACTAAATAAATAATCATATGGAAACAGATATAGAAAAATTAAAATATCCAATCGGTAAATACGAAGCGAAAAAAGATATATCAGCTGCAGATGTAAAAGGGTATATCAATACCATTGAAGCACTGCCGGCAAAGCTGCGTAATGAAGTGAAAGGATTAACTGAAGAACAGCTTAATACGCAGTACCGCACTGGTGGATGGACGGTAAGGCAGGTAATACATCATTTACCTGACAGCCACCTGAATGCTTATACAAGAATGAAGCTTACTATCACCGAAGATAAGCCTACAGTAAAAACATACGAAGAAGCAAAATGGGCAGAGCTGGAAGATGCAAAAAATGCTCCTGTGGAAATTTCACTGAGCCTGCTTGAAGCACTGCATAAGAGGTGGGTTATATTTCTCCGTTCATTAACGGAAGAACAATTGAAAAGAAAATTTATTCATCCCGATTTGGGAGAAATGTCACTTGATGGATTGGTATGGCTTTATGCATGGCACTGCGCGCATCATCTTGCACATATAACTGAATTGAAGAAGAGAGGATTCGGTGAGTGAGGAGAGTGTATAGAGTGCGTTGAGTGTGTAGAGTTTGGAGAGTTCAGAGAGTTCGGAGAGTTTGGAGAGTTCGGAGAGTTGGAGAGTTCTGAGAGTTTGGAGAGATTGTAACGTCAGCACCCTCTTTCTAAAGTTTCATCACACTCCTCTTTCCCAAATTTCTATTTGGGAAAGTTTTTAATCTTGAGTTATAGATTAATTGTTAATTACAGTATAAACTTTCCCAAATAGAAATTTGGTAAAGAGAAGTAGAGGATAAATTTGGTAAAGAGAAGTAGAGGATAAATTTGGTAAAGAGAAGTAGAGGATAAATTTGGGAATATGGTGCAAAGGATTTATATGAGAAAAAAAAGCAGTTAGTATATGATAAATTAATACAATTCTATCCTATCATGATTAAAACGATTTTAAAATGGTTAAAGTATTTAGAGGCATTATAATATTTTATTCTGCAGTAATTAATATTATTAGCGGAGCTTTTCTATCCGGTCTTTTAACGGAAGTGTTTTGGGTTCAAGGGGCGGCTCAAAATGGTTTAGACTCGAATACGGCAAATATGCTGAACCCGGAATTGGTGCGGTTATAGGTTTGCTTATTGGTTTACTTATTTTCTTTTTATCCAAAAAATTTTCTTTCCCTTTCAAAAGTGAACAGAACACTATATATTATTTAAATATTTTGCTCTTATCAATTTCATTTTTTTTTGTACAAGTAATAATACTATTATTATTAATGATTATTATGCGTTAAACAATTAAACAACAATGTCTGACTCAAACTTTAACCGGGATTTTTTTGTAAGGAAAATATTTATCAATAAAAACATTGAAGATGTTTATGAGCTGGCTGCAACTCCGGCAGGAATTGCAAAATGGTTCATCGATAAAGCAGAATATTGTTATGATGATAACAAATTCCGGGGAGATAATGAACCTGCTCAGCCCGGTGATAAATATAAGTTTTACTGGCTTTACAAAGATTACTCCGCAGATGGTGAAGTAATTGAAGCTGAAACAAATAAAATTTTTAAATTTACCTTTGGCGGTGCAGGTATTGTTACAATAACATTATCTGAAGAAAACCAAAAAACACTCGTTGAATTGAAACAGGAGAATTATCCCGGTAAACAGTACGATATGGATGCTTACATCAATTGTTATGTGTGCTGGACATTTTACTTAGCTAATTTAAAATCCGTGATGGAAGCAGGATTTGATATGCGTGACAGGGAAGATTATCTTGAGGGATTTGTGAATAAATAACTCATATTAAGTGAAGTAAATTATCCGGTCATTCTTTATGCATCTAAATAAATATGCACCATTCTCACTGCTGCTTTCCATATCTCTTGATGAATATTATCATTATTTTTGTATGAAAATAATTTAACCTAGAAATATTTTCCAGATGGATGAAACTACAAACAATTCCTTCCGCGATAAGTTAGCAGAAAGAAAAGTATGGCTTGCAGTTATTCTTAACCTGTTTTGCAGGGGACTCGGATACATTTATATCGGAGAATTAAAAAGAGGTTTACTTACATTTGTTGTTTTAATGCTGCTTGATTCAATTCTTATTCTCTCTTATTATTTATTCCCGCCTGAATTATGGCTGCTGCTTTTGATTGTTGTTTATCTCTTTGTATTTTCGTGGCTGGTTTTTGATACCTTTAAAAGGACAAAAAAGATTTACCGGGACTATGAGCTGAAGAAATATAACAAATGGTATTTTTACACAGCAGTATATGCTATATTTGTTGTCATTTTTTCCTTATGGAATAATTATTATAAAGATATGCTGATAGATACTTATGTTGTACCTACACAATCAATGGATAGTACAGTAATAAAAGGAGACAGGTTTATTGTAAACAGGGCAGCATACGGATTACAGGCGGCTCCGTTCAATAAATATTTTTGTACATATAACCGCCCTGTTCCGGGTGAAGTTGTAATTTATGTCCATCCCGGTATGAGAGATGAAGTTGTACCGAAAGAAGAAGTATCTTATATAAAAAGGTACATTGGCGGACCCGGAGATGTTGTTGAGATAAAAGAAGCCAGGGTTTATATCAATAATGTATATTATGAAGACCCTCCTCTTGTAAAGCATTCTGAAAAGTATGTTAAATCAAAATTGGTTAATTCAATGTTGTTTCCAACCGGATGCGATTGGACGGAAAATGATTACGGACCAATTACGGTCCCCCAAAAGGGAGATACTTTAAAAATAGATATGAATAATCTTCAGCAATGGAAAATATTTATTCTGCGGGAAGAAGGTGCGGTTGTATATGATGATGTCATAATAAAAAGTGTACTGGAAAAAGGAATTTATATTGTAAAAAAAGATTATTGTTTTGTCCTTGGTGATAACCGTGACCAATCGCTTGACAGCAGGTTTTTTGGTTTTATACCGGTGGAAAACATTTCCGGCAGGGCAGAGCTGATACTGTATTCAAAGGTACCGGATGGGGATTTCAAATGGTCAAGAATTGCACAACGCATCAGGTAGCCGGTTTTATTAACTGTATAATTTTTATATACTCCACAGAAAATTGCTTAAAAATCAATTTATTTATTTTTCTCCTTTTTAATTATTCGATTTCTAAATATATTTGGTTTCCATTTTAAGTAAAAAACCTAAAATACAGGTTTAAAGGAGAAAAAGCCAAATATGTCTCTGTTGAAGGATAAATTAGCTGAGCAAATCCCACAGCTCAGGGAACGCGTACAAAGCCTGGTAAAAGACTACGGGAAAAAAGTTGTTTCTGATATTAATGTTGAACAAATGCTTGGCGGGTTAAGAGGCGTTAAATCTTTGATCTGTGATACATCAGAGGTGGTCATTGATCAGGGATTGATAATCAGAGGATGTCCTATTGATGAGTTAGCATCAAGACTACCGGAAGAAGTTTTCTGGCTTCTTCTGACGGGTGAGATGCCAAATAAAAGGGAACTCGAAGACCTGCAATCAGAATTGAAAAAACGCTCTAAGGTTCCTCAGTATTTGTGGTCAATCTTAAAAACATGCCTTGTTAAAGATGATCCGCACCCGATGACGATATTGATATCAAGTATTGCAATTCTTGAGCGTGAATCGAAATTTGCATATCATTACTCACGCGGTATGAAAAAAGAACAATACTGGGAATTTGCACTTGAAGATGCACTTGACCTGATAGCACTTCTGCCAAGTCTTGCCGCTGGAATTTACAGGTTAAGATTTAATAAAGGTCATCTTATCAATTCACGGCTAGAGCTTGATTGGGCATCGGACTTTGCTCATATGCTTGGTGTTGAAGGCGGAGATGAGGAATTTGCAAAGCTGATGAGATTGTATATGGTTCTGCATTGTGACCACGAAGGCGGTAACGTAAGTGCAAGAGCCTGCCATACAGTTGGTTCTGCCTTATCTGACCCGTATTATGCCGTTGTAGCCGGGCTTTCAGGGCTTGCAGGTCCATTGCATGGATTAGCAAACCAGGAAGGTATTAAATTTGTTCTTGATGTGCTGGAAAAATTCCACGGTGTTCCAAGTGACGAAGACCTGAGAAAATATGTAGTAGACATTTTGGCCAGCGGAAGGGTTATTCCGGGTTATGGACATGCAGTTTTAAGGGTAACCGATCCAAGGTTTACAGCGTTTCTTGAATATGGTAAACAAGTTATGCCCGATGATCCGCGTTTCCAGGTGGTTGAAAAACTTTATGAGATTGTGCCTAAGGTTCTCATTGAAGGCGGAAAAGCTAAGAATCCATGGCCGAATGTTGATGCATCATCAGGTGCATTGCTTCAGTATTTTGGAATAGTAGAATTTGATTATTATACATTGCTGTTTGGTGTCTCCCGTGCGCTTGGGTTATGTGCACAGTTAGTTCTTGACAGGGCAATGGGATTCCCGATTACCAGACCCAAATCGGTAACACTTGACTGGCTCGTCAGGGCAGTTCAGTCTTAATATTAGATTTTTAAAAATAATATAATATAAAGAGAAATTTATTTATAAATATCTCTATGGAAAACCTAATGCCGAATATTGAACAAGCTGCTGAAACCGGGGAAGAAGAAATTTCTTTACCCGAAGGAAGCAGTTTTGCCGGAATGCTTATACCTTTTTTACTTGCTGTTTATTTTCTCCTGGCTTTTATTCAATTGCGTTCAAGCAGCACAGATTCTATTTCTCCGTCCGGACAAATTAGCGATGCCCTAAGCTCAAAATATCCTAAGATAAATTTCTTAGCTCTGCTGACTAAAGATGAATTCAGCAGCAATCTGAGAGATACTGTTTATACAGATAAGGATTTATATCTTGAGATGAGGATAGATGAACAAGCTCTTTATGTCCATTACAAAAATGGTCACATAAAAGAATATCCGATATCAAGCGGAAATAAGTATTTGAACAAGGGTATAGAATCACGCTCGGGCTTATTTGCAATATTTTTGAAGGAAGAGCTTCACCTTTCATCCCAGTTCAATGATGCAAAGATGTTCTATTATATGCCCTTTAATATGGGCATAGGTTTTCATGGCCTTGCCGGTACCGGCTATTACGGTAATCTCGGCATAAGACCTTCATCACACGGCTGTATCAGAATGAGAACAAATGATGCAAAAGAATTATTCAAGCAATGCGAAGTGGGGACACTTGTTCTTTCTCACCGCGGCAATACTGCAAGGGTAGTAGCTTTTGCTCCCGAAGGTTTTTCAAATCAAAAGGAATACAGCAAAGAAGATTACATGAACCTGATGGCTTACAATTTAAACTCTATTTACGAAGGTAAATTTTTTATAAATCCGCCTCAGAGGTTTATTGTTGACCCTTCTATTATTCCAAGGATTGGAATAAACATTGGAAAAGAAGAAGATATTCCTGAATCACAGCAAGTACCTGTTTTTATAAGGCAAACATTTGAAGTTTCCGATGTTGTTCGTATTAAGGAAGCAAAAATATTTGAAGTTGCATCAGAGTTAGACCCTGAAATTGCTGAAACTCTTGCACTTAACAGTGAAAACGAAGAAGAATATATTCAACCTGTAGTAGAATCCAGTCCTGAGCTTGTTAAACGCCTGGTCTATAATCCGGTTGGAATACTACCATATTTTCCTCCTAATAAATAGAAACTAATATACTTAAATAAATGGTTAAACTTGTAGCTTTATATAGAAATCCTGCAAATGCAGAAGAATTTGAGAAGCATTACACAGAAGTTCATATGCCTCTCGTTGAAAAAATTCCGGGTTTATTAAAGACAGAAGTAGCCATGTTAAAAGGATTTCCCGGGCAGGAAATAAAGTACTTCAAAGTAACAGAAATGTACTTTGAATCCCTTGACAGCCTGAATGCCGGTATGGCTTCTGCTGAAGGTAAAGCTTCTGCCAGAGACCTGATGAGTTTTGCCAAAGATTATGTGGAAATGTACATTGGTGAAATAAAGTAACTTAGGAAAAAAGAAGTTTCTTAATTGTTGTTTTTATATACTTTTTTTTCTATACTGCATGATTCTTTTTTAGAATTATTGCAAAAAGGAACTTCAATAGTGTATTTAAGTATAAGTAAAAAGTTTAATAATATAAAAGAAGAAAACAATGGTAACCGATAACATTCAATTATTAATGGACACTGATTACGGTGCCCCGGAATTAAAGAAGACATATCAGAGATTCTTTGCAAGAGGTCTGGTTCTGGCAGTAATTATCCATGTTGTTTTATTGTCGGGATATCTTGTTGCAAATTATGTAAGCAATTTAAGTGCAGAGGAGCAGGACAAGACGGGTCCGCAGCAAAGAGTTATTAATTTAACGGACCTGGAGCCGCCTCCGTCAGCAACGGAAGACGAGACACCTCCTCCGCCAAAGATTGAGGAGCCGGTTGCTGCGCCTCCTAAAGATCTTACTGCTTTAACGCCTGAGCCGGTTGCAAAGGAAAAAGCCGAAGAGCAGACTATTAAGACACAGCAGGAACTTGAAGATATTAAAACACCTGTTTCAAGCGTAGGTGATACGGGCAAGTTTACTTACAGCGGTCCTACTAAGGTTGAGGAAAAGAAGATTGAAGAGAAAATAGAAAAGAAGGAAAAAGTAGTAGAAAAATCTACTTACCAATCCTTTGAAGTAGAGAAACCGCCAGAGGTAGTTAACCTTTCACAGGTAAGAAGCTCGATGCAATATCCTGAGATAGCACGCCAGTCAGGTATAGAAGGCAAAGTTTCTGTAAAAGTTCTTGTAGGAACAAGCGGGTCGGTAGAGAAAGTCGGTTCGGTTTCAGGGCCTGATGTGTTTGCAGACGAAGTCAGGGATAAAGCTGCGAACCTGCAGTTTACACCCGGGCTGCAGAATGGGAAGCCGGTAAAAGTTTGGGTTACAGTACCCTTTAACTTCAAGCTGCAGTAATTTCAGCTTAAGAAATTTCAATATGAAGAACACTTTGGTTCTTCAAACAGAACAATAAGTGAAAATATATAATTATTTAGTAATTTTGATTTCCCTCACCTTTGTGGTGGTGGGAATTCTTATTTTAAGCAATGTCTTTTCGACCGGTTACTTTTTCAGGAACAACGAAACGATGAGATATGCTTTTGGTTCATTATTGGTCGTATACGGTTTATTCAGAATATACTCTGCATATATCAAGATAAAACGGGGCGATAGAAATGAAGAAGAGAATAGGTATAGATTATAGTATTAATATTTAAGAACTTTGTAATATCAAAGTTAAAAAAATTCAATGCTATGAAAAAGAAATTGTGCGGATTACTTTTATTATTTTTGATTCCTGCTTTGTTATGGATAAACGGCTGTGATTACGGAAAAGTAAGATCAGTAACGACAATCGGAGATATTACTATAGGTGTAGATGAAACAGAATCTCCGGTAATAAAAAAGGAAGCTGATGAATTTATGCGTCTTAACACGGAATCAAAAATTAACATGCAGCTTAAAACAACGAACGAGCTGATGGCTGACCTGCTGAACGGTGATATGAAAACCATTATAGTTAACAGGGAATTCAACCAGCAGGAAAACGAACATCTTTCAAAGTTCAAAATTGAAGTAAAGAAAAACAAAGCTGCTATTAATGCCATAGGAGTTATAATTAACCCCTCCAATCCAATCACGAAACTTAATTACACTGAACTGCGTAAAATATTTACAGGGGAGATCACAGATTGGAAAGAGCTTGACGGAGACAATAAGGATGTTTACAAGGGGAAGCTGAAGGTCTTTATTGCAAGGAGAAATTCAGGAATACACGAGATTTTTAAGGAAAAGGCACTGGGATGGAGTGAATATGCAAAAGGTGATGTTATTTGCAGCACTTCAACTCAAATGCTTAACGAAATAAAAAGTAATGCAACGGGAATTGGATTTATTTCAATGAGTTGGATTACGAAATTTGCAGATACATTAAATACAGATGTTAAGCCCGTTAAGATAGCACCAGTAGATTCTGCGGGCAGGGTGGGTGATTATGTGGGGCTTCACCAGGCATATATTGCGAATAAATCTTACCCATTGATATTTGATGTATGGATATTATCGAGAGATTTTGATATGAATCTTTCGGTTGGTTTTACAAGTTTTTTGCTTGCTTATGAGGGGCAAAAAATTATTTTAAATTCGGGTCTTGTACCGGTAACACAGCCCGTAAGAATTATTCAGTTAAATTAATTTTATTTAAATATATGTTCAATATAAAAAATATTATTATAACGACGTTTTTGTTAATGTTCATCGGTTTAAGCGCGTTAAATGCACAGGATAAGCTTAAAGACGGAATTAATTCCGTGAAACGCGGCGATTACCTGAAAGCTGTTGAACAGTTAAAAAGTGCAGTAAGCGGAAGCGAAAAAGATTCGTATGATGCTAACCTGTATTATGGAATTGCTTTGCAAAAAACAGGTTCGCTTGCTGATGCCGAAAAATATCTTAAGGCTGCAATTAATATTGATAATGAAAGGGCAGAAGCATATTCATCACTGGGCGAAGTTTACAGCGAACAGAAAAAATATACAGAAGCAGAAAGCAATTTCGAGCTCGCGAAAAAATATTTACCTCTGAGCAAGATGTCGGATGACCTTGAAAAGGAAGAAAAAGAGCTTATTGTTGAAGTACTAAGCAATGAAGCGGAAAATTATATTGCACAGGGCAAGGTGGATAAAGCTATTGCTTCACTTACAATGGCGAAATCTTATGATAATAATAATCCTTTGATATTTGTAGGTCTCGGCGATGCATACCTTGCAAGAGGTGCTTTTGATCCTGCAAAGACAAATTATGAACAGGCTTTGAAGATTAAAAACTTTGCTGCTGCTCATTACGGGCTTGGAAAAATTGCCTTCAGGCAGAAAAAATATAACGATGCACTGGAGCAGCATAATAAGGCAACTGAAGCTGACCCGAACTTTGCTGAAGCATATTTTGAAAAAGGATTGATATATTATCTCAGTGATAAGTTTGACCCTGCACTGGATGCATTTAAGAAATATTCAGAGTTAAAACCCGGTTCACCGCGTGGTAATATTTATTATGCAAAGACTCAATTTGCAAAGGGAAATTTTGATGAAGCTTTGAAACTGCTTGATGAAGTTCTGAAGATAGATCCCAAATCAAGCGAGGCCAATAAGTACGTAGCATACATCTATGTTGAAAAACAAGATCCTGACTCAAATGTAGTAAAAAAATATCGTGAAACTGCTGATGAATTCTTTAACAAAGTTCCGGAAACAGACCTGATTCCTGAGGATTTTGCAAAAAGGATTAAACTTGAAAATGAAAAAAGAGAGTATACTAAGGCAGGTGAATATTTCAATAAAGCAGTAAAGTTAGATTCAGCATATGCAGATGCATATTTTGAATACGGTAAGGCATTATTCAATAATAAGCAGTATGAAGATTCCAGACTTTTGTTCAAACAAGCTGTAGATTTTGGAATATTAAACCTTGGAGCTTATATATATGAAGGTTTGACATATTATTACCTGAAAGATTATGTAAATGCAGAGTTGTGGTTCGATAAAGCCATTGAGCAAAAATCCGATTTCGCACTTTCATGGCTATGGAAGGGTAATGCCCAGGCATCAGGCGGAAAAATTCCGGAAGCTATTGAATCTTACAAAAAGGTAATTGAAATTGACCCCAATAACCAGGATGCAAAAGACCAGATTGCAAAATTAGGCGGGAATAAATAATTTTCATGGAAAAAGTTCTTAGATTTATTGAATCAAACAGGCAGAGATATATTGAGGAATTGAAGAAATTCCTGAGTTTTCCGAGCATAAGCACTAATCCTGAGAACAAAAAAGATGTTGAGGAATGTGCTGAGTATATTAAAGAACATTTGGAAAGTATTGGTATGGAAAACACTAGGGTGTACCCTACAAAGGGGCACCCTGTTGTTTATGCTGACTGGCTGCATGCCGGCAGTGATAAACCTACCGTTTTAATTTACGGGCACTATGACGTTCAGCCGGTTGACCCGGTAGAACTTTGGACTACTCCGCCTTTTGAAGCTGATATCAGGGGAAACAATATATATGCAAGAGGTGCTGCCGATGATAAAGGGCAGGTGCTGATTCATTTAAAAGCTATT
This sequence comes from Ignavibacteriota bacterium, assembly GCA_003820375.1. GTDB lineage: Bacteria > Bacteroidota > Ignavibacteria > Tepidaquicellales > OLB5 > RPQH01. The sequence goes on along the minus strand of RPQH01000014.1, from coordinate 26,012 downwards.
GAAGCCCATCTTGTAAATAATAAGAAGCTTCCTGTTAACATTAAGCTGATAATAGAAGGCGAAGAAGAAATTGGCAGTGAGAACTTAGATGAGTTTATAAAGTCAAATATTGAACTGCTTAAATCAGATGTAATTGTTATCTCCGATACGGCAATGTATGATAAAGAAATGCCTGCCATTGGTTATGCATTACGCGGATTATGCTATATGCAAATAGAAGTTACGGGACCAAACCGTGACCTGCATTCAGGCTCATACGGCGGCTCGGTTGATAATCCTATTAATGCACTTGCGCATATTATATGCAAACTGAAAGATGATAAGGGAAAAATTTTAATAGATGGTTTTTATGATGATGTTTTACCATTGAGTGAAAAGGAAAAAAAATCATTCTATGATTTGAAGTTTGATGATGAAAAGTATAAAATAAATCTTGTTGTTGATGAGCTGTTTGGTGAGGAAGGTTACAGCACTCTTGAACGGATTTGGGCGCGTCCTACACTGGACTGTAACGGCATATGGGGCGGGTTTTCGGGTGAAGGAGCAAAGACAGTGCTTCCTTCAAAAGCTTACGCAAAGGTAAGCATGCGGCTTGTTCCAAACCAGGACCCTGATAAAGCTGCCGTGTTGTTTGAAAAATATGTGAAAAAGATTGCGCCAAAATCGGTGAAAGTTAAAATATACAATTTACACGGCGGAAAACCCGCTATGACTCCTATTGAAAGTAAATGGATAGATGCTGCATATGTTGCGTTAAAACAGGCATTTGGAAAAGACCCCGTGTTCATCAGGGAAGGCGGTTCAATACCTATTGTTGTTACATTCCAGGAATTGCTGAATGCGCCTACAGTTTTGCTTGGCTTTGGATTGCCCGATGAAAATGCACATTCTCCCGATGAACATCTTGACTTAAATAATTTCCAAAGGGGAATAGTTACTTCCTCGATTTTTTATCATGAACTTGCTAACTTGAATAATTAATAAGTAAACTTGTTATCTTGAATAATTAATAAGTAAATTTGCTATCTTGAAAAAATTAAACTAATATTATGCAGGCAAAAACAATCTCAAAAACAAGAAGAGTACAGGTAAAGCAGAAAAAAGAAATTTCTTTTCCGCTGGAGAAAACAAATTTTTTAATTCTCGGACTTGGTATCATTGTGCTGATTATAGGTTATGTATTGATGTCGGAAAACTCAGTTGACGGATTTCTTCCTACTGTAGTATCACCGATATTGCTGGTACTTGGATATTGCGTTATTATCCCATACGGAATATTAAAGAAAACAAAGACTGCAAATACAGTAACAGAACCAAATACAGCAGCAGCAGTTACACAAGCACCTGCATCAAAAGTCAGTTCAAACATCAAAACCAAATAGTTTCATTTTTGAGCTTTTTTTAAGCCGGGTTACCTTTAATCCGGCTTTTTTTATTTTTACAAATCACCCTAAACGGTGATTTAGCTCTAACTTTTATATGTTAACTTTGTTAAGGTAAATAATTACATATCATTACAACTTAAAACTTTTTAAACCACCTTGATATGACAAAACAAAAATATGATTGGTCACAATTCACCCAACGCGTGGCAGTAGCAGCTCCTGTCGATAAAGTTTTTAATATGTGGACAGATCCTGAGCTTCTGCGTAATTGGTTTGTGGCCGATGCAAGAATGGAATTAAAAAAGGGGGGAGATTACGAATGGACCTGGTTGGGCGGAAGCAAAGAAAAAGGCAAAATCCTGGGCTCAAGAAAACCCAATAAGCTTGCTTTTACCTTTGCCAAAAGCAAATGCGAAGTCATTGTGAAAAAGGATAAAAGAGGTTCACTTGTCATCTTAAAACAATATGATATACCTACTAGTGACGATGAGAAAGTTAATATACACTTAAATTGCAGCTGCGGCTGGACTTTTTATCTGACAAACCTGAAAACTTTCATGGAATTCGGGATTGACCTTCGGGAAACTGATATGGACCTAATTACGGAAGGTGCTGTATTGTATTAGTAACATGATTTTTAGTAAATCAAAAAAGGCGGTCTTAAACGAACCGCCTTTTTGATTTATAAAAACTGTATTTGTTACCCAAATAATAAATGTTAGTGTAAAATTATTTTATCAGTGTCATTTTTTGTGTCTGTGTGAACTCACCTGCAGTTAACCTGTAAATGTAAACTCCGCTTGGAAGCTCCGATGCATCAAAATTTACTTTATAAAAACCTGCGTTTTTTATTTCATTAACAAGCACTGCAACTTCCTCTCCCAATGTATTATACACGGATAGATTTGTAAACTCTTTCTTTGGCAAGCAGTACTCAATAGTTGTTGCAGGATTAAACGGGTTCGGATAATTCTGCATTAAGCTAAACCTTTCCGGAATCTCATTATTGCCTTGTATGCCTGACATATCAACGGCACTTACAAGGTCAAGAGAAAATGAAGAACCATCATATATTGCATTTGTAACCCATTGCCTGAAACCGATGTATATATTTGAACCGGATGATACGAGTGTACCGATCGGATAAGTATAATGCACCCAGCCCGAATCACTTGCCGTAAAGTTCAGGTTGGCAACCGTAACATTCATTGCGGCAACAGTTGGTGTAGTTGTAGAAATCTTAATATCCATATGGTCAATGAACGTACCGTACTTTCTCAGCCAGAATGATAATGAACCGGACGCAGTAATATTAGTCAGCAGGGGAGTTATAAGCCACTGGTCATTTGTTGATATTCCGCCTGTAACATGGTTGCAGAAAGCCACGGCATTGCCTCCGCCTGAAGGAACAGTGATTGAGCCGCCTGAGAAGCCCGGGACAGGTGCTACGCCTGCCAGAACGCGGTACCAGCCCGATGCACCGGTTGCTACATTTATCTTAATCCACCCTGCAGGCGGGAATGTAGTTCCTTCGAATGATTCATTTATTGCACTTAACGGAGATGTTAAAGAAGGTCCGTATTGTATGTATTGGTAAGCAGTGTTCGATTCATAACACGCAGAGAAATCTTTTTTATTAACAATATTATCTCCTGAAAATCCGGAAAACGTAGTTACAAAAACCAATAGAGAAACAATAAAAAAAGTAATTCTTGTTCTCATAGTTATTTATTATTAAATTAATAAATATCATTTAATTATAATTGATAAAAAGGATTCATTCAATCTAAAATCTTTGACCGCAAAAGTATCCTGCAAATTGAGATAAATATATACAGGTTGTTTATTGACATACATGGTAATTAATAATATTAGCGACAGTTAACGGGTGAGGGAAATTCTCAAAAATGCCCCTTCACAACTTTTGTGCCATAATTTTTGTGTATTTTTTAAAGGGAAGATTTTGGGGTTTTAGGAATAAGCCGTTTCTACCGGAAAACTTTATACGCGTTTTTTGCGATTCCTGCACAAAACCGCCATTTTTGATGCAAATTTTCAACAAAAAATTAGCTGTAATTGCTTATATTAATATAACTTAATCGTAAAAATAAAAAACGTGATAGTATTGGGATAGATTGGGTGGAATTGTATTAGGAAATGATTGTGTGCAGAACAAATAGAAAGTAATCCGGCTGGATTTTGATTTGACATCAAACAATAAGCCGGTCAGAAATTCCAACCGGCTTATATTGGCTTTAACTGCGTACTTATATCTTTACTTTACCAGCACTCCCGCTTTGCGGGATTTCTGATAAAATGATAAAATCACTTCACCAATACCATTTTCTTCATATCTGTAAACTTCAAAAGCATTGTCAGGCCTGCTGCCTTTGGCAGGCCTGACAAAGGCAGCAGGCTTGACTACCTCCGGCAGTAAGAGACGACATCGTTATAAGTTAAACATTCAGAAATGAAAAAAATACTTATGGGAATGTGTCGGGTCATTTGTTGGAAGAGGGAGATAATTCTTATTTATACTGTTTTCATTTATAGCTGAGATATTTTTATATTTTCAAGATGAACCTGATACTGCCCCTGAAACTCTCAACACTGAAACTCTCAACACTCAAACTCTCAACACTCGAACTCTCAACACTCGAACTCTCAACACTCAAACTCTCAACACTCAAACTCTCAACACTCAAACTCTCAACACTCAAACTCCCGACTCTCAGACTCCCGACTCTCAGACTCCCGACTCTCTATTTGAATTGAATCACTTCTTCATTTTGGTTAATTTTAAAGTATATGAATACTCCTCAATCCCGTTCCAACAAAATTGCACTGGCATTATTATTAGTAGCCGCGGTGTTCTGGCTTGGTGCAATTAATATCAGAGCCCTCATAGGCAACGAACTGCTGAGCTATGACCAGTTCGATTTCAGAACATCTATACCTCCTGACAGGGAAAACACAATTTTTCAGTTAATGTCAAATTCTTCTCTTGTCATAATTATCAGTTATTTTATTGTGCTTGTTTCGGCAACATGGTTTCTGAAAACCACAGAGCTGAAGTTCAGAGAGAACGGCTGGCTGCTGATGAGTGCAATTTTATTTTTCATGTTTGCACCTGTAGAAATTTACACATATTACATAGATGTGAAGTTCATGCTGCTGTTCCAGACAAACCCGCCGAACCATGATGAGCTGTTACGCTTGTTCGGCAAGCGTTTGGGTGCGTTAAGCGGTGTACCTGTTATTGCATTGTTATGTTATTACACAATAATTATTCTCGCTGTTTTTAAACCGTTAAAGAGAACAGTTGAGAAGTGATAAACAAGAAGAAGAAAGCCGTTGCCCCGGAAGTTAAGCAGGTGCTTGCAGAGCTTGAAGAGGTGGTCCAGCGGCTTGGATTTACAGTACGTTATGAAAAAGGGAACTTTGAAGGCGGCTATTGTCTTCTAAAAGAATCTAAACTATTTGTAATCAACTCAAGAAACGAACCTGAGAAGAGGATATCTATTATAGCACGGAATTTAAAAGATATTGGAGTGGATGATATTTTTATTAAGCCGCACTTAAGAGAGCTTATAGACAGCGAAGCGGCTAAGAAAAATAAAAAAGATACGCCCGGGGAATGAAGATAATAATACTTGGAAGCGGGACATCGCAGGGTATTCCGATTATCGGGTGCAAATGCCCTGTTTGTACTTCTTCCAATCCGAAGGATAAGCGGCTCCGCGTTTCGGTTTATATTGAAACCAAAACACCTGCAAAAGATACTCCGTTAAAAATATTAATTGATACATCGCCCGATTTCCGCCAGCAAATGCTTGTTAATAATCTCAATGATATTGACGCTATTTTATATACACATCATCATATAGACCACATCATGGGTCTCGACGATATTAGGCAGATAAACCAGCTCCATCATAAAGCGGTTGATGTTTACGGTAATGAAGATACCATTAACCATATCAAGCGTGCGTTCAGCTATATATTTGATGAGAACACATACAAAGGCGGCGGAATACCTAATATCGATACAAATGTAATTACAACCGGGACTTTCAATGTTCACGGTGTTGATATTGTGCCAATAAAATATTTCCACGGACCGACTGTTGTGTTCGGTTACCGCATCGGCGGATTTGCTTATATGACCGATTGCAGCATGATACCTGAGGAGGAATTTACAAAACTCGCGGGACTTGACCTGCTTGTTATTGATGCACTGCGTTACAGACCTCACCCCACACATTTCTCGATAGATGAAGCTGTGGCAGTAACAAAACGTATTAATCCAAAACAAACATACTTCACACATATGACGCATGATTTACTTCACGATGAAGTGAATGCAAACCTGCCGGAAAATATTCAGCTTGCCTATGACGGGCTCACCATTTCAATTACGAATGACGTCCCGCAAGGCGGGATTTCGACTGCAGCTTAACAGCAGCAGTCTCAAAATGACGAGTGACGAATTGAGTTTATAAGGTTTATAAGGTTTATAAGGTTTATAAGGTTTGTAAAGTTTGTAAGGTTTGTAAGGTTTGTAAAGTTTATAAAGTTTGTAAAGTTTGTAAAGTTTATAAAGTCGTCATCCTCTTTCCTCTTAATCTGATAAATCTGATAAATCTGATAAATCTGATAAATCTGATAAATCTGATAAATCTGATAAATCCAATGATTCTTTTCTCATTGTAATCCAATTTAAAAATAAATATTTTTGCTGCTAATTTTATTTATAACATTAAACAAATATATATGAAAGCAGTTATACTTCAGGAAAACGGGGGAATTGAAAAATTAATTTATACAACGGAGCATCCTGTTCCGCAAATAAAAGCAAATGAAGTGCTTGTAAATATAAAAGCAACAACTATAAACCGTGCTGACCTTGTAATAAGGAACGGCTACCCGGGTTTATCATTGAAATTCCCGCATATCTTAGGCGGAGATATTTCGGGTGTTGTTGCTAAAACAGGAAGTGATGTAAAGGATTTTAAAGAAGGCGATAGGGTAGTGGTATGGTCGATTGTTTCGGAAGCACCTGATGAGTGGGCACGAAAAGGCAAAGCAGGGCAATCGCCTTCATGGCAGTATTTTGGGATGCACAGGCAGGGCTCGTATGCTGAATATACTCCCGTACCTGAATCATCACTAATCAAATTACCGGATAATGTTTCCTTCGAAGAAGCTGCGTGTTTACCCGTTGCAGGTTTAACAGCTTATCATGCAGTAATGACAGTAGGAGACCTGAATAAAGGTGATACAATGTTTATCTGGGGCGGAACGAGCGGTGTGGGCACAATTGCAATCCAGCTTGCAAAGGCACGCGGCGCGGAGGTTTTTGCAACGGCGGGTTTTGAACATAAGTTAAAACATCTTGAGCAAATGGGTGTTGACCATATTTATAATCACCGTAATGGTGAAAGCATAGATGATAAAGTTTTAGAAGAAACAAAAGGACATGGAATAGATGTAATAGTTGATTATGTAGGACCTGAAGCATTTCCGAAGAATTTTAAAATGGTGAAGAAGGGCGGAAAGATTTTATTCTGCGGAATTCTTACAGGGAGGGAAGCAATGGTAAGCCTGCACCAAACATATTTGCGGCATATCAGCCTGCTTGGTATGTACCTTGGTGAAAAAAGAGAGCTTGAAGAATTGGTCAAGCTTATCGCTTCCGGAAATGTAAAGCCGCACATCGGCGAGACACTGGAATTAAAGGATGCCGCAAAGGCACATCAATTAATGGCAGAAGGAAAAGTGATAGGGAAGATAGTGCTGAGAGTCTAGAGTCGGGAGTTGGAGAGTTGGGAGTTGGAGAGTTGGGAGTTGGAGAGTTTTTTATTTTGTCAGTGTCATTCCCGCGAAGGCGGGAATCCATTGAAGTAGATTCGAATAATAAAGAGTATTGGAAGATTTTGTAAACTTTCAGTGTTTATTCAATTTTGATAGATAATCCGTATCTATATCAGTGGATTCCCGCCTTCGCGGAATGACAGGTAAAAAAAGGAATGACAGCTGGAAGAGACTACCCGCTTTCGCCCCGGAGGGGCAAACGGGAATGGCATAATCTTACGTACTGTCAGTGTCCAACCTCACATACATTCCATTCTTTAATACCGGGACACACTTGCTCACATTTACCTGTGAAGCAAGTAAAACATCTTCCTCGTATCCGCGTTCTATCAATTCCTGTCCTGATATAGAATTACTTAATGTTTCGAATAAATTATCCTTAAATGTTTTAAAGGCAGATACTGCCATATCACACTCATGTGAGAGTTCACCTTTAATGTGATGTAGAATTGCACCTGCTCCGATAAGGTCTTCAATAGCCGGTCTCAGTGTGCCATCACTCCATTTTTCACCTGCAGGAATTACAGTAATATTTTTCCCTGCAATTGCTGAGTATTGTGCGACTGCTTCTGCATTCCTGAGGCATCCGCAAAGTGTTATCTTGTTTCCTGTTGATAATGAAAGCTCAGAGCCGTTTGGTGAGGGAAGGACAAGCTTTGTACCGCTTGTTATATTTATTAATGAAGAAGGAGATAAAGAGTATTCTGTTTTACTTCTGTGCAAAGATGCACATACAGCATTCATAGATTTTGCATAATCAAAAGCAGTTTCATCTTTGAATTTATATGGGATAATCCCTGCACCGTTATTTACTGCAATATCAACACAAGTGGAAAATGAAAGAGTATCAACTATGATGAACACATCAGATGAATCAATGTAATGCTTTATTCCATTTAATCCCCATTCAAGATTTATATGAAATAAGGATATATCGTTCATTGTAAATTGTTCATTGCTAATTGTGAAATTATTTCATCAACTGTCTCTTCCACTGTTTGTTCCGTGTTATCTATCACCACGCCAAAGCCGGGGTTGTTTACACCAATCGAGTAATGATATCTAATTCTTTCGGTTTCCCATTCTGTTAATTCTCTTCCATTGCGGTTTGATAGTGCAGTTTCAAGTGAGGGATTTAAAGTAAAAAAATAAATCTCCTCTCTTGATTTTATTCTTGCCGTCATATATTCAAACTCATCTTTGCTGAGAGGATATGTTACAATAGAACTAATTTTTCTTGTAGAAAAGCTGTTAATAATAAGTATAGTATTATCCAGGTTAATAGGGATAGATTCTTCCAGCGGCATCCAATCGATAAATGCACGCAGGTCATCCACTTCGATATGTGCAGTCCGCGGCAGCTTGTTCTTCAGCAATTTTGCAGCAGCAGTTTTGCCTGAGTTAATTGAACCATTAATGAAAATTACCATTTAAAAAACCTCACCCCATTCCCCCTGTCCCGATAGCTCGGGATCTCCTAAGAGGGGTTGTTATAATTATTACTTAGAAATCAACGCAGCGACAGCTCCTGCCGGGTCTTGTATTACACAGAAATTAAAATGACCCATTTTTCTCGGACCATCTATTACTTTTCCGCCGAGTGCAGTGCATTGCTCAGCGCTTTTATTTACATCTTCCACTGAAATATATATCAGCCATTGCGGCGGGATGTTTGCATTTGTGCCCCTTGCGTGGCAAATCCCCGCTATAACTTTATCTGTACCCGGTACTTTAATATTATAGTCACAATAATCACCCATATCATGTTCGGAAGCTTCCCAGCCGGCAACTTTGCTGTAAAACTCTTTTACTTCATCTGCATTTGGGACGGTTAAATCCTGCCACGTAATTGAACCAATTCCGTTATTTTGTTCAGACATATTTTATTAAATTAAATTTTATTATGTAAACTCTTAGAAATTACCCGAAGCTGCCACTCCCGGTTTATTTTGTAAATCATTTCTAAACGCCGGGTTTTCTTAAGCTGAAGCTTGCCTTGTCTGCCCGTTGCAGTCGGGCCTGCCTCCGGCAGGTGTCAGGTGAATCCGGAAAAGCAGAGTTGATTTTATTCTATTATCTGATTTTGTTAATTTGAGATAATCCATATCGTCAAACTAATCCGCCTGGGCGGACTGACACTGCTCTTAACTTCCTAACTCACAACTCTCTAACTCACAACTCTCAAACTCTCGACTCCAGATTCACCAGTGTTCTCCATACTGCAAGCCATTTATCATTTTCCTTATTGAATACGAATAAATCCCTTCCTGTTTCGCTGTAGGTCTTTTCATTCATTTTATATATGATATCGAACTGATAGCTTACTATTGCGGTACTGCCAAACACATTTATTACAGGGTCGGATTCTTTGTAATCATTAACTACAGAGTTAGAAACAAAATCTTTATAGCTTGCAACACATGCATCCCTGCCTGACATGATTTCGTGTAAGTCAGCCCCGGTTATTGTAATATCAGGATGAAAATAAACAGCAATCTCTTCTGTTTTATTATTAACCCATGCATCATTGATTTGCTGTACAATTTCCCAGAGCAGAGACTGCTCTTCGGTTTGAAATGAAGTCATAATATTGTAAAAATGAAATTATTAAAGTGATGAATTAAATATTCAATCCGACAGCTTCAAACACTTCCTTCTTTACGGCGGAAGCGGTTATTCTTGCCTTCTCTGCACCTTTACGCAGTACTTCATGGACATAATCCATATTGTTTTTAAGCTCTTCTCTTTTTTCCCTGAATGGCTTAAAATGTTCGAGTACTTTTGCAAGAAGAAGCTTCTTAGCATCACCATAACCAAAACCACCGGCACGGTATTTTTCTGCTAATGAATTTTTCTCTTCTTCCGTTGCAAAGTAAGAGTATAATTTATATACGTTGTCTTTTAGCGGGTCTTTCGGTTCTTCAAGCGGGGTGGAGTCTGTTACAACTCCCATTATTTGTTTCTTAAGCTGTTTCTCGGGAGCGAATATCTCAATTGTATTTCCATAGCTCTTGCTCATTTTTTGCCCGTCGGTACCAATTACAACAGCAACTTCCTCGGGAATATACGGCTTGGGTAATTTAAATACTTCGCCATACAACCTGTTGAATTTTCCTGCCAGGTCTCTTGCAATTTCCACATGCTGCTTTTGGTCTTTGCCAACCGGGACGATATCAGGTTTATACATTAATATATCAACAGCCATAAGAACAGGATAATCGAACAAGCCGACGTTAATTTCCCTGTCACCCTTTGCTTTTGCATCTTTATAAGCATGAGCAAGCTCGAGCATGCTCATTGGGGTTAAGCAGTTCAATATCCATGTAAGCTCAGCATGTTCATGCACATCACTTTGCCTGAAGAAAACCGTTTTATCGGGATTTAAGCCCAGGGCAAGATAATCTAAAGCAATATCCAGTATTAATTCACGAAGGACGTGAGGTTCTTTTACAGTTGTTAATGAATGGAGGTCTGCAATAAAAATAAAGCTGTCATATTCATCCTGCATTGTAACATGATTTCTCATCGCTCCAAGGTAGTTGCCGAGATGTGCTTTACCTGTTGGCTTAACGCCGGATAAAACTCTTTTTTTACCGGATGTCTTATTGGTATCTGTCATGTGAGTTAATCGAATTTCTTTTTGGCAAGAACAATGGCACCGACAATTGCAGCAAGCAGTACGAATGAGACAAGCTCGAACGGAAATGAAAACGTTGTATATAGTTCATTGCCTATTACTTCTATAGTTCCTATTGTTTCTGCAGAAGAATGGATTTCGCGGTATTTATTCATGTAACTGAAATAAACTGTAATTGCCAGTACGGAGAATAACAATAACGATATTAAAATGGCGCTTAATTTTTTATATGTAATTTTCTCCGAGAGCTTTGATTCATCGTGCAGGTTAAGAAGCATTATTACAAACAGGAAGAGAACCATAATTGCACCTGCATATACCAATACCTGTATTATAGCTATGAACTGTGCTCTTAAGAGCAGGTATATTGCAGACACACAGAAAAAATTTAATATTAAATACAGGGCGCTGGTGATAGGATTTTTGCGTGTAACCATCATCAAAGCACCAAACACCGCCAGAAGCGAGAAAAACAGTATTAATATATTTTCAAAAGTAAACTGCAAGAAATTTAAATTATGGTTAAAAATAAGTGCCAGATATAAAATAAAACTATAACCCGGGGACAACCCCAATCCCGCTAAAGCGGGACGCGCCAACCAGTTCGGCAACATGGAACAAATTTTTTTCAAATAACAAGTGCCCGGGGCCGGAATCGAACCGGCACTGGGGGACAACCCCAATCCCGCTTAAGCGGGACGCGCCTGCCAGTTCGGCAACATGGAACAAATTTTATTCAAATAACAAGTGCCCGGGGCCGGAATCGAACCGGCACTGGGGGACAACCCCAACAGGATTTTAAGTCCTGCGCGTCTACCAGTTCCGCCACCCGGGCTGATTGCTCTATATCAATGAACTTTTATAGTGATTGAACAGCAATAATAGTTATATGGTATTTTATATTCAATGAATAAAAAAAGTGTATTGAATAATGTTTATTCAATACACTCCACACACTCAATATTATTAGCGCACTATTTCTGTGATTCCTTAATGTAAGGTCTCAGTGATTGTTCTAAAGCAGGGTTAAGCTGAATTGCCTTTTCCCAGTCTTTTACTGCAAGGTCCCGCAGCTTTAAATATACATTCGCATGTCCGCGGTTAGAGTATGCATCTGCAAGTGAAGAATCAAGCTGTATTGCTTTACTATAATCTAAAACTGCTTTATCATAACTTTTCAGGTTAGCATAAGCATAACCTCTTGCATTATATATAGTAGGTTTGTTAGGGTCAAGCTGGAGTGCCATATCAAAATCGCTTACAGCCTGAATATAATTACCCGTATTCATATTGGCATAACCCCTGTTAATGAATGCATCTATGTTTTTGGAATCCATAGTGATAGCTATATCATAATCCCTCAGCGCTAAAGGATAATTCTTTAAGTTAGCAAATGCATATCCGCGAGTATTATAATAAATCGGCTTACTAGGATTAAGCTCAATAGCTTTTGCAAAATCGGCGGCTGCATTATCATACTGCTTAAGGTTAACAAATGCAAAGCCGCGGTTTGAATATGCATCTTCAAATTTCGGATTCAATTGCAATGCTTTGGAGTAATCATTCACTGCTGCATTGAAATCATTCTTCAGGGCATGGATGTATCCTCTCCTGTTATAATGTGAAGCATTCTTCGGTTCATACTGAATTGCTTTATCATAATCCTGTAATGCTTTGTCAAGTTCATTTTTAGAAATGTAAGTATAACCCCTGGCATCATAATACTTGGATGAAGCAGGATTCAGGTCTAAAGCTTCATCAAGGTCTTCAATTCCTTTATCAAGATTATTTTTCGAAATATATAATTTTGCACGCTGGTAGTATGCTTCAGCGTTTACCGAATTTAAATTTACCGCCATATTGAATTCACTCAATGCAAGGTCGGTTTTTCCTTCATTAAAAAGGTCAATCCCCATTTTCAGATGGTCATTGGAAGCTTCAGGATTTTTAGTGCACGCGCTTATAAAAATTGCTAAAAATGCTGCTATAATTATGAATTCTATCTTAAATACTGTATTTTTTGCCATTTTTTTAAATAATTTGTTAGACATTTTTTTAACAGAAAAATCTTTTTTTATAATTCAATTTCTATATGAAAACTGAAAATATTTAGTTAAATTAAGGATAATCAACTAAATATTTACCACTCATGAACGGAAGAATCAAATTTATTATATCTATATTAATTCTTTTTTTAATCACAACTGCCTGTAGCCGCTTTAGTGGAGATAGAAGTGTTGATAAGAAGCAAACTACAGGAAAAGAAATACCGGAACAAAAAGACCAGTATAGAATTGCCGAAAATTACAGTGATAATAAATCACAGATAATTGATCTGATAATAGGACCTGCAACTTTTGATACTGAATATAAGGGTAATTCAACTTTTAATGCAAGAATTTTATATTCAGACGGAACAGTCCTTGACATACTGGCTGATGTTACCGGTCCGTATAAAGGGACTAAAACCATAAATGTTCCCAAGACGTCCCAATATATTCTTGATGTAAGATGTCAGGGTATATGGTCTGTTTACCGTAAATAATTTTTTTATTTAATTAATGGGCGAACTCTGTTTATTCTCGCTCTTAACTCAGCTTCGTATATCGGGTTTAACTTTATAGCTTCTTCCCAGTCTCTTATAGCTGCCTGGAAGTTCCGCAAATTTGCATATGATGTCCCGCGGTTATAATATCCTTTTGCAAGGTGCCTGTCTTTTATTAATACCGTGTCATATTCTTTAACCGCAAGTTCGAACTCACCGCGTATATCGTGAATATTTCCCTTATTAAAATTTGCTATAGTATCATTTGGCTTTAGCTCAAGTGTTTTATTATAATCCGTCATTGCTGAGTCATATATCTTAAGCCTTTCATAAGCATTACCCCTGTTCATATAAGCAGAATGATTTTTGGAATTCAATTGTATATATTTATTGTAATCTTCAATTGCTTCCCGGTACATTTTTATATTCTGAAAATGGTTGCCTCTGTCTAAATAAGGCCCCGGCCGTGTTGGATATTTTTTTATCAGGAAGTTGAGTTTTTCAAATGCCTTTATGTTATACACTTTGTAAACGCTGTCACGCGGAATGCTGTATCCTCTGTGATAAGTTTCCAGAGAATCACGATAATCAAAATTCCCCGTTCCGTAAATTTCGGTGCTGTCCCCGATGCGTAATCCTGTATATGTTATTGAACCTGTATCCATACTTTGGGTTTGAGTGATACTGGTTATCTTATTTAAGCTGTCTTTTCCGCTTGTTGAATCACTATTATCCGTTTTACTGCAGCCGGTGAATAAAACCGGTAAGAGCAGTATAACTGCTATAAAGGCAATTGTAAATTTTTTCATATGTAAAAATTTGATTTTCTAATTGAAAACTTAGTAATTTAACTCATTAATTTCAATTAACATAGTATAGCTTATTTCGTGAGTTGTTATGAGTGAAAGTTATAATGTATCAAATGTAAAATATTCCAATCTTTCAATCCTTCAATCTTTCAATCTTTCAATCAATCCTTCATTCTTCTTAATAGATTCATTTGCAATCTTTTTCTTAAAATCACGCATTTTATTTGATAACTCTTCATTACCCAGTGCAAGTATTTCCATAGCAAGGATGCCTGCATTTTTACCGCCGCCTATTGCAACTGTTGCAACGGGAATTCCGGGCGGCATCTGTACTATCGAATACAATGAATCCACCCCGTTTAGTGTGCTTGTTTTTATCGGAATGCCTATTACGGGAAGAATAGTATATGCAGCAGCAACACCGGGAAGATGCGCAGCCCCTCCGGCACCGGCAATTATTACTTTTACGCCTTTCTTTTCAGCTTCTGTTATATATTCTGAAAGAAGATGCGGTGTGCGGTGCGCTGATATTACTTTCATTTCATAATTGATATTAAATTCATCACAAATAGCTGCCGCTTCTTTCATCGTTGGCAGGTCGGAATCACTTCCCATCAATATGCTGACTAAAGTATTATTTGTATTCATATATATGATTTTAATTCTTAACTTTTATGTGAAGGTGTTAAAAGCTTTGCTCCGGATGTTTTATATTTCAGAATCATCTCCAGCACTTCGCCGACCGCATCTTCGTTGTTTGTACATTTTGTAACGTAATCTGCTTTGCGTTTAAGCTCAGGTATTGCATTCTTCACTGCAATATTAAATGCACCGTAGTCAAATAAAGGCATGTCATTGTGCCAGTCTCCGATTACAGCAATATTTTTTCTTTTCAGCTTTAAATGGTTGACAAGCCTTTTAACACTTTTCAGCTTGTCACTTCCTTTTTTCTTTATAGTCAGAAGATAATATTCGTTGGATGGAGATTTTGTAACATTCAGAGCTAAACCAATTGAGTGCGGAAAGTTTAGCTTATCCTTAATAGCTCTTACACTAACTTTATCTTCGCAATAGATTAAAATTTCAAGTATATTTTTCACATTATTGAAATCAGGTACTTCTTTAACGGGAGCACTCAGGCGGGTATATTCTTTTATCACAGCATTACGCGGAGTGATGTAAAGATTATGCTCATCGCACATTGTTATTTTGCCGTAGTTTTGCTCTGATAAAGAAATTGCCTTTTGTATTGTCCTGTCTTTGATAGTTCCTCTGTACACAACATTTTCATGCCTGTCTTTTATTAAAGCTCCGTCTAATGTAATAAAGGGGATATCAATATCAAGCTCCTCAGCAATATGAGCCGAATAATAAAATGACCTTGCCGAAGAAAGAGTACAAAAAATGTTAATTTTCTTCAGCTCTTTTGCTGTATGTAATGTTTTTTTGCCAATTTTCCCGTGAATATCAACAAGCGTGCCGTCAATATCTACCACAATTAGCTTTATTTCTTTTAACTGATGTTTCATTAATTAAAAAAATGCCTGTTACGAGTAAATTTTCAAGTCCTTTTCAATTTAACAAACTCCTTAATTAAAAAACATTGAAAAATTTATAGAGTTCAGAGAGTTGTGAGTTTGAGAGTCCGGGAGTTGTGAGTTTGAGGAGGTTAGGGTTTGGGTGTTCGGACTAAAAAGAATGTTTAATAAATAAATATTGATTTATTTTAGAATTAAAATTTCATAATTTGTATTATTCAAAATTAAAATAATGTCAAAAATAAATAGATTTGAAGATATACTTGCATGGCAAAAAGCAAGAGAGCTAACCTCTGATTTATACAAAGTAATGGAATGCGGAAAATTTCAAAAAGATTTTACTTTAAAAAATCAAATGTTGGGTGCTGCGTTATCTATAATGCTAAATATTGCCGAGGGATTTGGCAGAAGGACAAACAAAGAATTTGTCAATTTTCTTGGCTATGCACATGGTTCAACTGCTGAGGTTCAATCAGCACTTTATGTTGCTTTAGATCAGAAATATTATGATTTAGATAAGTTTAACTCATTTTACGAAAAATGTGATGAAGTATCGAAATTAATAATGGGTTTTATGAAGTATCTTGAAAATAATTAAAGTATTTAAAAACTTTACAACTCCGAACTCTCAAACTCACAACTCTTTAACTCCCGGACTCCCGACTCTTTTTGCACTTTTTCTTTATTGAAATACCGTTAAATTTGAGGATATGAAGTACGATTTTAATGAAATAGAGAAAAAATGGCAAAAATACTGGGAAGAGAATAAAACTTTCAAAGCTGAGATTGACTATTCAAAACCAAAATATTATTGTCTGGATTTTTTCCCGTATCCGTCGGGAGAAGGGCTTCATGTAGGTCATACTGAAGGATATACTGCGACCGATATTATGGCACGCTATAAGCGAATGAAGGGCTTTAATGTACTTCATCCCGTAGGATGGGACGCTTTCGGTCTTCCTGCTGAACAATATGCCGTTAAAACGGGTATTCACCCCAGCATTACATCACAAACAAGTATAGATAATTTCAGAAAGCAGTTAAAATCTGTAGGTTTCTCATATGATTGGGATAGAGAAATTGCGACAATAGATAGCAAATATTATAAGTGGACACAATGGATATTTCTCCAGCTTTACAAAAAGGGATTAGCATACCAGGCAGAAGTTCCGGTAAACTGGTGCCCTGAGCTTGGAACAGTTCTTGCCAATGAAGAAGTACCCGAACAAGTTGAAAAGGGATACTCTGTAGTCCGCCGCCCGATGAAACAGTGGATGCTGAAAATAACTGCGTATGCCGACAGGCTTCTTAATGACCTTGAAATGCTCCAATGGCCTGAAAGCACGAAGGAAATGCAAAGGAACTGGATAGGAAAATCAGAGGGAGCAAGAGTTTATTTCAGATTAGAAAAACCTGCCGGGAAAGATTCAATCCTTGAAGTATTTACAACCCGTCCTGATACATTATGGGGTGCAACATATATGGTTATTGCACCTGAACATCCGCTGGTTGATATAATTGCATCAGACGGACATAAGGATTCGGTAAATATTTATAAAGAGAATGTAAAGAACAAATCAGACCTTGAACGCCAGCAGCTTGATAAAGAAAAAACAGGTGTATTTACAGGTGCATATGCAATAAATCCCGTAAATGAACAGAAAATCCCGATATGGATATCAGATTATGTCCTTATGGGATACGGCACAGGTGCAATTATGTCGGTACCTGCACATGATGAGAGGGACTGGGCTTTTGCAACAAAATATCATTTGCCAATAGTTGAAGTTGTAAATGGTGGAGATGTAACAAAAGGTGCATACACAGAAGAAGGAGTTGCTGTTAACTCGGATTTCATAAATGGAATGAAGACCGAAAAAGCAAAGCAAAAAACAATTGAATGGCTTGAAGAAAGAGGCCTGGGAAAACGTGCAATTCAATATAAGCTCCGCGACTGGCTATTTTCAAGGCAGCGTTACTGGGGTGAACCGTTTCCGGTAATACATCTTGAAGACGGTACAGTAAAGGCAGTTGATGAAAGCGAACTGCCGGTTACACTGCCCGAAGTTGAATCATACAAGCCGACTGGGACAGGAGAATCACCGCTTGCCTCAATACCCGAATGGGTTAATACAATTGATAAAGAAACCGGGAAGCCTGCAAAAAGGGAAACCAATACAATGCCTCAATGGGCAGGTTCCTGCTGGTATTACCTGAGATATTTAGACCCCGATAATGACAATATATTTTGCGACAAGGAAAAAGAGAAATACTGGATGTCGGTTGATTTCTATTTAGGCGGGGCAGAGCATGCAGTGCTTCATTTATTATATGCAAGGTTCTGGCACAAGGTTTTATTTGACCTGGGATATGTATCAACTCCTGAGCCATTTATCCGCCTGTACCACCAGGGTATGATATTGGGAGAAGGCTCAAGTAAAATGTCAAAATCACGCGGGAATGTTGTAAATCCTGATGATATTGTAAATACTTACGGAGCTGACACGTTAAGATTATTTGAAATGTTCCTTGGCCCGCTGTCTGCTTCAAAACCATGGTCACAAAAAGGAATTGAAGGTGTGTTCAGATTCCTGAACCGGATCTGGAGATTATACATAGATGAGAATGGACAGGTAAATCCGAAGATACAGGATATTGAACCTGATAATGAAACGGAAATATTGATAAATAAAACCATCAAATCCGTCACCGAAGATATAGAAGATATGGATATGAGATTCAACACATGTGTAAGTGAATTCATGATATTTCTGAATGATATCTCGAAGCTTGAAGTTATGCCGCGGAAAGTGATGGAAAAATTTATATTATTAATGTCACCTTTTGCTCCTCATATTGCCGAAGAAATATGGCAGAAGCTTGGCCATACCGGAACAATTACTTTTGAAAAATGGCCTGAATATGATGCAAAAAAACTGCAAAGAAATTATATTACGATTGTAGGACAGGTGAATGGTAAAGTAAGAACAAAGCTTGAAATTGAAGTTGGAACCGGTGATGAAAAGATAATTCAGCTTATGAAAGACGATGAGAAGTTTAAGAAACATATTGATGGTAAAGAGATAGTCAAAGAAATAGTAGTTAAGAATAAATTAGTTAATATAGTAGTAAAATAGATGCTTCACAGCCGGCATTTTTCACTAAATGAAGCAAACAGTCTGCTTAATGAACTGAAACCGTATATCAATGAGATGATTGAGCTAAAATCAAAGCTTAATGAGAAGGGATATGATGTTTTCAGGCACCAGTATTTCGGAGGAGAAGGACCAAACGGAACAGGTACTTTCCCTGAAGAAATGGAAAGGCTAATAGACTGCATAAAAGTTATTGCTTCAAACGGAATAATGATAAAGAGCATTGATAACGCTTTGCTTGATTTTCCGCATATCAGGGCAAACGGTGAAGAGGTTTATTTATGCTGGGTGTACGGCGAAGAAGATATACAGTACTGGCACCGGGTTCAGGATGGTTTCCCGGGAAGAAAAGATATAGAAGAGCTTTAATTTTGGGCCGGTATATAATCGGCCCTTTTTATTGAATAAAAAAATGAAAATAATAAATAACGTTATAGTTAAAGCTATACCAATTGTTCCGAGAGGTATAGTCAGAAAATTCGCTAATAAATATATTGCAGGTGATAAGTTATCCGATGCAGTTAAAACTGCAAAAGAGCTAAATGCTAAGGGTTTTATGGGTACGATGGATGTTCTTGGCGAGCACATCAAAAATAAAGGTGAAGCTATGCAATCACGAAAAGAATGTATTGATGTACTTGATGCAATTAATAAATACAAATTAGATTCAAACCTTTCTTTAAAGCTTACACAGCTTGGCTTGCAGCTTGATTTCGATTTCTGCTTCGATAACCTGAAACACATACTTGATGCTGCACGCAAATATAATATCTTCGTCAGGATAGATATGGAAGACTCATCCTGCACAACAGATACTATCAGGATATTCGAGAAGGCAAGAGATTACTACCCGAACTGCGGAATAGTTTTACAGGCATATATGAGAAGAACAAAGGATGATGCGGAAAAAATGATGTCTAAAATGAAAACCAGTTTCAGGTTATGCAAAGGTATTTATGTTGAGCCTGAAGAAATAGCCTTCCAGTGCAAAGAAGAAGTAAACCAGAATTATCTTAAGGTTCTGCGTTTCATGTTTGAAAAAGGAGCATATGTAGGCATTGCAACACATGATGATAAGTTAGTAGATGGTGCATACCGGATAATAAAGGAAATGGGTTTAAAGAGGGAAGAATATGAATTCCAGATGCTGCTTGGTGTACGTGAGAGACTGAGAGATAAAATACTTGCAGACGGGCACAGGATGAGGATTTACATACCATTCGGCGAGCATTGGTATGCATATTGCGTAAGAAGATTTAAAGAGAATCCCGAGATGGCAAGCTATGTAATGAAAGCTTTATTCACAAACGGGCGATAGTAACAACACTTTATTGCGAGCGTCAAACAATTAAAAAACATATATTAGAAGTTCTAATATATGCGGTTTTAATTCTCATTAACGTTAAAAGCGAAGCAATCTAATTGGATTTTGAATAGTAAAAAACAAGGGGCTGAATGCCCCTTGTTGTGTTTATAATAATTTTATTTTAAAATTGCTTTTTGTATTGCCGGTGTATTTGTTCAACCCTCCTGAGTTGATGACTTAAGACCCTTAACAGTAACTGTACCTTTATCGGCATCATATGTTGTTTCATAAACTTTTAAATCCTTCTTAGCAGGACCCTCGGTAACTTGACCGGAAATAGTGTATTCGGAACCGTGGCAAGGACAGATAAACTTACCCCCCGATAATTCAACTGTGCAGCCCTTATGGGTACATATAAGGTTAACTGCAGTAAATTGTGTTTCAGATGTTCTGATTAAAATATTGTCATCATCAAGCAGCACTGAGCCGTTAATATTAGCCAGCGCAGCGTTTTTTGTATCCGAAAGCTTTACAACAAGGTCTGAACCATCCATATAAAACCTGCCGAACTTAGAACTTGCCATAAGCTTTGTTAAATTGAGTGAAGACAGTGCAGTTCCGCCAACAATTACTCCAAGAGCCGAAGTTTTCAGAAATGCTCTTCTTGAGATTTTGTCTGACATTTAAGTTCTCCTTTTTAAAAAAATCTGTTTAAATAACCTGTTCCCAATCTGAATACCCGGAGATTAACATAACTTCAGTTGAACAGGGTTTCATCGTAATACCGGATTCATACTTTCTATATCTACTACGATGAATGTAATTGATATTTATTAGTTAAAGGATTAATGGCTTTTATTTGTTCCATTTCATCGACTCGTATTTATCTCTTAAACTACCCATATCCATCATTTTATAATAATTTATTAACAATAAATCATACTTGCAATATAATTTCCAAAATATTTAATTTTTCTGAAAAAAATGCAAAATATCTCATCATATATATATATATTTGACAAGCAGGATTGGAAAAAGTTACAAAAGAGCCGGAAGAGTATAGAGTTATATAGTTGCGAGTTCGGGAGCTTAAAAGACAAGAGGAAACTTTGTAACAGGAATAATCTTCATTTATTAATGATTTGAATAAATAATTCGAATTTCCGATTAATCATTGCCCCTTGTTTTTCATAACTCATAACTCCTAAACTCTCAAACTCTCCACTCTCAAACTCCTAAACTCTCAAACTCTCCACTCTCAAACTCCTAAACTCTCAAACTCTCCACTCTCAAACTCCTAAACTCTCAAACTCTCCACTCTCTGAACTCAATTGAAATAGATAACTTTTTCTTTTAATTTGTTTTCTCAATTTAAAAAAAGAACTGCATGCCAATAGAAAAAGATATAGAAAAACTCTTTGAGAAGTCAAAGTTTACACCAGCTGAAAACAAAAAAGCTGAAGCTGTTTTCAAAGAGCTGGTTAAGTTGCTGAATTCCGGGAAAGTCCGTTCTGCAGAAAAAGTTAACGGTGAATGGAAAGCCAACAGCTGGGTTAAAAAAGGAATATTGCTCGGTTTCAGAATTGGACGATTAAAGGATATTTCCATTGATAAAAATTTCAAATATTTCGATAAGCATACGTTAAAGCTTAAGGCAATCAAGTTATCGGATGGCATACGGGAAGTACCCGGCGGTTCTTCAATCCGCGACGGTTCCTATATTGGCAAAGGTGTAATATGCATGCCGCCGATGTATGTTAATATCGGTGCATATGTTGATGACGGTTCTTTGATAGATTCACATGCGCTTGTCGGTTCATGTGCACAGCTCGGGAAGAATATCCACCTATCGGCAGCTGCCCAGATTGGCGGAGTGCTTGAGCCCATTAATTCGGTACCCGTTATAATTGAAGATGATGTAATGATTGGCGGAAATGCCGGAATTTATGAAGGAACCATTGTTTCAAGGAGGGCGGTTATTGGTGCAGGATGTGTAATTACAGGTTCAACTCCCGTGTATGATACCGTGAAAGGAGTCATATACAAAAAGACAAAGGAACAGCCTTTGATAATCCCGGAAAATGCAGTGGTAGTTGCAGGCTCACGCCCTTTAAAATCACAGTATGGAATTGAAAATAATTTATCCATCTATACTCCTGTAATAATAAAATACCGCGACGAAAGGACCGATGCGGCAACGGCACTTGAAGAATCATTAAGATGAAGATTGCAGTAATCTCGGATATACACGGAAACCTGGAAGCTCTTGAAGCGTGCCTGAAAAAGATAAAAGAGCTTAAAGCAGATAAACTTGTTTGTCTTGGAGATTTTGTAGATTACTGTGCACAGCCTAATGAGTGCATAGAACTTGTATTAAAACATACGGATAAAATTGTTCTTGGCAACCATGATGAAGCCCAATTCCATTACAAGCTGGCAGAGGGCTTTACGGAGAACGCAAGGATATCTTCACTTTACACAAGAACAATACTTGATAAAAAATATGTAGATATTTTTAAATCACTTCCATACACACTTTCCGAAGATAATATTTTTTATGTTCATGCATCACCTTATTTACCTCACGTATACAGCTATATATTAAAGCATGAGACAGCCGCAATAAATTTCGGTTATTTCGAGGAGAGAATTTGCTTTGCAGGTCACTCTCACCGGCCAATAATCTTTGAAGAAACTGAAACACTTGTAAATACTGTTGATATAGATATATTAGAACCCTCAAAGAGATATATTGTTAATGTTGGAAGTGTCGGGCAGCCAAGAGATGGCAATCCTGACGCTAGTTTTGGCTTTTTTGATACTGAAAGCAATGAATATTTAAACGTCAGGGTGCCATATGATACCGAAAAATCCGCAGAAAAAATTAAAAACGAAGGTTTACCCCTGTTTTTGGCCGAAAGGATACTAAAAGGGGTATAATTATTATAAAAATTTCTATATTTTAGCAGACTAAGGGAATTTATACTTTATGAATGTAAAACTTGAACCACCATCCTGTGCATCATGTCAATCACGGCTTACGAATGTATTCTGTTCGTTAACCGACGACCAGCTTGTAGACCTTGCAGTTGAAAAATCGTGTAACCTGTATAAAAAAGGACAGCTTGTATTTTTTGAAGGCAACAGGCCAACAGGATTGTTTTGCGTTAATAAAGGTAAAATAAAAATATACCAGATAGGAATTGAAGGCAAAGAACAAATTATACGTCTTGCTAAAGATGGCGATATACTCGGATACCGTTCCCTTATCAGCGGTGAGCTTTATACCGCTTCAGCATCTGTTATAGAAGATGCAAATATTTGTTTCATCCCCAAAAAAACCTTCTTCGAATTAATCCAAACCAACTCAGAGCTATCAACACGAATGATGAAACTGCTTTCGAATGACCTAAAAGCAGCAGAAAAAAGAATAACAGGGCTTGCTCAGAAACCTGTCCGTGAAAGAATGGCAGAAACAATTTTAATGCTGAAAGAATTTTATGGACTTGATACCGATAACAAAACGATAAAGGCAAATCTTTCAAGGGAAGATATTGCTAATATTGTTGGTACAGCTACAGAAACTGCTATCCGTGTGCTTTCGGAATTCAGGAGTGAGAAGATACTTGAGCTTGTCGGTAAGAAAATACAGATACTTAACACGGATATGCTGATAAAAGCAGCAAATGTGTTTGATTAAACATGTATCAATCAATAAATTGTAGTTCATTTTAATACCGGTATTTGCTTATCGGAGCAAATATAAACAGCATTTAAAACGTTTATTTTATGATTTAAATCATTTCCGGTTATGACCTATATCATTTTAGGGTTTACCCGTATAAGTTATTTTTGTTACAGAAGAATTAATTAAAAACTAAAATTATAGCAATGAATATAATGGAAGCAGCTAACAGGAATTACTTTGATGCGGTTTCATTCCTAGAAAACAAGCAGGAAGAAATAATGGACAATCTTCTAAAGCTTGAAAGGATATCATGGGAAATCGAAAGCATGGTAATTAATGATGCCGTATTAAAAGAGCTGAAAGACCTGAACCAGGCTTTATTTAATGATCTTGCAAAGCTGTTTACTGCTGAAGAAGATGTTCTGTTCCCGGAGCTTCAGCATGTGCTTCCCGAACCAAGCTCTACTGCTGTAATGAAAAACGAACATGACGTAATACTAACATTAAACAATTCCATACTCGAGCTTTTAAATCATAAAAATGTTGAGGATGTAAAAGATAAGATACAGTCCTCAATGATATCGCTTGTTGATATACTGCAAAGGCATCTCCATAAAAAAAATGAGGTTCTTTATTACGAAGTCCAATCGATGATTCCGCGTGAAACACTGGATGAAATTTATATAAAAATGCTGAAAAGATTTGATAAACCATAAATCCGGTTACTTAACCGAAATTTAACAATTAATTAACAAAATTCTAAGCGAACTTTAGTTTTCCGAATGTTATATTTGTAAATCTAACTTTAACACAACTAAAATTTAACGGAAAACAAATATGAAAATTAACAGGAAGACTTACCAATTCTTCTTTTTCTGCATTTCAATTTTTTTATTTCTCCTTTCATCAAATTTAACAGCTCAAACAACCAGCGGCGGGAAACTTTCCGGTTTGGTTTTTGGAGATTATTTTTATAAGCTTAGCGGAGATTCATCAAACTTCACGGGTGAATTTGCCCCTTACCCGAAAACATACCAGGCGTTTACTTTCAGGAGAATTTATTTAACCTACAACCATGTTATTAATGAAAAATTCTCGGCACAGTTCCAGCTTGAATCAAGTGAAAAGATAATAACAAGCACACGTTACGGTGTTTTTATCAAAACAGCTTTTCTTGAATGGGCAAATATATTCAAAGGTTCTAATTTACAAATTGGTTTAGTTCCAACAGCTACATGGGCATTAAATGAAAAATTCTGGAATTACCGTCCAATAGAAAAAACTTTAATAGATTTCAGAGGGCTTGGCGGTGCATCTGATATGGGAATAACTTTAAAAGGAAATTTTGAGAAAGAAGGAAATTATGGTTACACTGCAATGATAGGAAACGGAAATGGTCAAAAGCCTGAATTTAATAAATTGAAAAAATATTATGCTTCACTGTTTGCAAAACCTGTAAAGGGTCTCACAATTGAAGCATATTCTGACTTTGAACCGTTTGGGGATGTACCAAACGTAACTGATACTACTCTTTCTGTTAAAAGAAATAAAATGACTCTCAGAGGATTTGCAGGTTACCAAACAGAAAGGTTAGCTGTAGGCGGAGAATTTGTTCAGCAAACACAGAAGAATTTCGGTGCCGGTAATACCGATGTAGTGCCGATGGGATTTTCATTTTATGTATGGGGAAATATTTTAAAAGGTAACACTAAAACCGGAGAGAATATGCTGAATGCTTTTGCAAGATTTGATATGTATGACCCTAACACTAAAATTGATTCTGTTGGTTTTAAAGAAAATTTCCTCACGGCAGGTTTAGACTATATGCCGTTTAAGGATGTTCATTTTATGCCGAATGTATGGTTTAATTCTTACACAGATAAAAGCTCTGCTAACATAGAGAAAAAAGCAGATGTGGTTGTAAGAATGACATTCTTTTATGTGTATAAATAGAGTCTGAGAGTTGGGAGTCTGAGAGTTGGGAGTCTGAGAGTTGGGAGTCTGAGAGTTGGGAGTCTGAGAGTTGGGAGTCTGAGAGTTGGGAGTCTGAGAGTTGGGAGTCTGAGAGTTGGGAG
>RPQH01000013.1 GCA_003820375.1 Ignavibacteriota bacterium | reverse complement strand
TGTATCAGTAAATGTTAATCTTGCGGTAATGGCATATCCGGTCAAACTGTCTATAAATGTTATGTCTGCAATTTGCCTGCCTCCAATACCAGGCATAAATTGCTGGTACCATCCGCCTGTTAAATTAAGGGACACAGTAAATCCAAGTATGATAATTAAGACAACAAGAAGCGAGAATAAAATTTTAAGTTTATTAAATTTTTCCATAGCTTATAATGATTTACTGTTTCCGCATATAAATAGAGGCGTTTTATAATAGATAAGTGAGATAATTTTTGGCAGTCCAATGTTAACTGCTAAATGCAGTGTGTGTATAAGGCCATATTTATATTTCGCTATCATTTTTATAATGACTTAAAATTTTTATAAATATCAAAAGCGGGTCAGAATATATTTAATGGCAGTTTGGCCGGTTTTCTGCCGTGGTAATTGTATGTTGTTTATATTACCTAAATATAAATCGATAAAAAAGCGATGTCAATACAAAACAGCAGTTTACTTCACATTTTTGTCGTTTTTCAGTTAAATGAATAAGTTAGGTAGTGTGGATTATTCTTGTTCAAATTAATCTGCATGTACTAAAATTCATTCCTGTTTGAACGACCTGTTACTGCATATAATTATTTTATCTCCTTGCATCCTTTCTCTTAAACGGTTCATTAACTTCATCCGATAATAATATTTTATATACAGAAGGTTTTCTGTAGGCATTGCCCCAGGTTTCTTTTTGCCTGTAATCTCTGAGTTTATTCATATCAATTTTTGCAATTACAATTTCCTCATCTTCTCCGGCTTCTGTAATCAGCATATCCCTTGAAACACCATCAACACTTTCACCGCCTCCTTCGAATGCAATTCCGTCAAATGCCATCGAGTGACCTTTACATTCATTTCCTGCATAATTAGCCAGTGCCATTGCAGTCATATTTTCATAAGCTCTTGCTTGCAGCTGTGCTTTCCTGTTCATTTCCATTTCACAAGCATTAGGAACAATAATTACCTCAGCACCTTTAAGCATCAGTATTCGGGCTGATTCCGGAAATTCCCTGTCGTAACAAATCATAGCTCCAAGCTTAACATTGCCTGATTTAGTATTTAAATCACATACAAAAAAATCATCTCCCGGTGTAAGCAAAGCTTCCTTATCAAAATCACATGTATGAACTTTCGCATATGTTAGCACAACTTCACCAAATCTATCAATTACAGATACAGAATTACGCGGCAAGCCATCCCATTTTTCAAGATAGGTGAGTGCTATTGCCATATCAATCTCTTTTGCCAATGATTGAAATTGCATAAAGAAATCATCTTTCATATTGATAGCTTGCTTCATCCATTCATCTTTATTGCTGTTCCTGCTGGGAATATTATATCCAACATTCCACAATTCAGGAAAGACGGCGATATTTGCATCAATAGATTTAGCTTGTCTGCAAAAATCAATTCCTTTATTTAAATTTTCCTGCTGGATGTTACTTCCTCTTAGCTGAAGTAAAGCTGTGGTAAATATGTGCATGTGAATTTTAGTTTTTGTAAATATAGTTTTAGTGTTGTTAAAAAAATACTGAAATTCTAATGAGATATTTGCTGCTTCACCCGGCCATTATCATTACTTCAACGGAGGCAAACAGGGGAAAGGTACAGATGGGGGAGGTGGTGGTAATGTAAAATTAACTGTACAGATAAAAGACAAGGGGTAACTGCATTAATAAATTTATATTCAAATTCAGGAATAATCTTTATAAGCAACCCGGATTTAAACTACTCCATTGCCCCTTGCATTCTGTAATTATCCGGTAATCCTTCTATGTGTAACTCTGCTTTATCTTCATTTAATTAACATTGGCAAGGGGTAATAAGAAAATTAATGATTAGAGTTATTTATATGATACTAATGATTATTCATGGAACATTCATATCCACACAGTTACCCCTTGTCTTTTATCTATTGTGTATCTTACAGCCTTTAGCTTGACGCCTATGCGAGTACCTGGGATTCAGGACGGAATCTAACGAAGATGCATAAGGTCACTTAATAAATAAAAAAGGATTCCATAATTTGGAATCCTTTTTTACACTTTATATGTACTTTACTATTTATTTCACGACTAAAAGCACAAATATTATAATTGCTATTATTCCTGCAACGGAAATTACTGCATAATCCTGTATCACGCCGGTTTGCATTTTACGCCAGTCACCCGATAAGCTAGTAAAGAACTTTCCGCTTCCGTTAACTATTCCATCAATTACAATAAGGTCAAAGAATTTATATAATAAATTCGATAACATTCTTAACGGAGTAACTATCACTGCATTATAGAACTCATCAACTTTATATTTATTCTGAACAAAGTTATATACAGGATTGCGTGAAACTTCCGGTTTGTATGCTTTTGCATAAGCCCGGTAAGCTAAAAATATACCCACCACAGCAACAAATACTGAAATCACAATCAGCATTATTTCCGTACCTGCTTCAATGTGATGTACGGGAAGAATTGTTCTTGCACTTGCAAATACCGGCTCAAGGAAATGGTCGATTAAATTCGGTCCAACTATATGCGGAAGCCCGATAAAGCCGCCGATTACTGAAAGTACTGCAAGGATTATTAAAGGAATGGTCATTACCTTAGGTGACTCATGCGGATGGGTTTTGTGTTCATCATATCTTGGATTCCCGTAGAATGTTAATCCAATCAACCGGAAAATATAAAATGCCGTCATGAATGC
Organism: Ignavibacteriota bacterium; assembly: GCA_003820375.1. Classification (GTDB taxonomy): domain Bacteria; phylum Bacteroidota; class Ignavibacteria; order Tepidaquicellales; family OLB5; genus RPQH01. The sequence continues at coordinate 64,388 of RPQH01000013.1, read as the reverse complement.
TGTAAGCACACCAAGTCCAAAGAATAGGTAATTACCGCTTAAATATACATTAGTTAATATTTCATCTTTACTAAAAAATCCTGAGAATGGGGGAATACCGGAAATTGCAATTCCTCCCATAAGGAAAGTAAGGAAAGTTACTTTCATCTTATTCTTTAATCCGCCCATATTCATTACATCCTGCTCTTCATGCATCGAGTGAATCACAGAGCCCGCCCCGAGGAACATCAATGCTTTAAAGAATGCATGTGTCGTTACGTGGAATATACCTGTTGAAAAAGCTCCTGCCCCAAGTGCCATGAACATAAATCCAAGCTGGCTGACAGTTGAGTAGGCTAAAATCTTTTTAATATCATTTTGAGTAACGGCAATGGTCGCCGCAAAAAATGCAGTCAGGGCACCGATTGCCAGTATTAAATCCATTGTAAACGGAGCGAGTGCAAACAATATGGAGCATCTTGCAACCATATATACACCCGCAGTAACCATTGTAGCCGCATGGATGAGAGCAGAAACCGGTGTGGGACCAGCCATAGCGTCAGGAAGCCATATAAATAATGGTATCTGAGCCGATTTACCTGTTGCTCCGACAAATAATAATATAGTAATAACGGTTATTAATGTGCTGCCCGGTGCAATTGAAGAGCCGGCTGCACCAAATACAGCACCAAAATTTAACGAGCCAAAATTCACTAAAATATAAAACATGGCAATCATAAAGCCAAGGTCGCCAATTCTGTTAACCCAGAATGCTTTATTTGCTGCATCGCCGGTGAATTTCTTTTCATACCAGAAACCGATTAGCAGGTAAGAACATAATCCAACGCCTTCCCAGCCGAGAAACATAAGAAGAAAATTATCACCGAGCACAAGATTCAGCATTGCAAAGATGAAGAGATTCAGGAAAGCAAAGAACCTTGCAAAACCTCTGTCACCGTGCATGTACCCGATAGAATAAACATGAATCAGAAATCCTACTCCCGTTATAATTAATGACATAACTACCGACAGCGGATCTATCAGATAGGCAGCACTGATATTAAATGAACCTGCGGTTATCCATTGGAATAATGTTACGGTAATTGTGCGTTGTTCAGCGGGCATTCCAAGAAGCTGGAAGAAAGCAATTAGTGCAATAATAAATGAACCAAGTATTGTACCTGAGCCAATGATACCTGCAACTTTTTCGTTTTTTATTTTATATCCGAAGATACCGTTGACCAGAAAACCAATAAGCGGTAATAAAGTAATAAGGAAAAAATAGTTTACCATTTCAAAATATTAATTTCGTCAATATTGATGGTTTCTTTATTCCGGAACAGGGCAATGATGATAGCAAGCCCGACAGCCGCTTCAGCAGCAGCTACGGTCATTATGAAAAAGACAAATATCTGCCCGATCGAATTGCCCAGGTAAGATGAAAATGACACGAAAACAAGGTTTACAGAGTTAAGCATTAACTCTATACACATAAACACGATTATTGCATTTCTGCGAAGCAGTACACCTGCTACGCCGATAGAAAACAGTAAAAGTGCCAGTATTAAAAAATAGTTTATACCCATTTTATTTCAGTAAAATACAATAATATGAAAAAAAATGATAACGTGAAATGTCAAAGGATTTATAAGATTTGTCAGATTCATCAGATTTGTCAGATTCATCAGATTCATCAGATTCATCAGATAGAGTAGATTTACAATTGGTGATATACAATGGATTATGAGATTTGCAATGGAAAATAGACAAGGGGTTACTGATATAAATAGGTGAGAACGGAATTAACACTTATACTAAGTTAACAACTCCAGACTCAAATTAACGGCATACCCCTTGAAAACTATCCGCCTTGCAGGATTTATAATTGCTGAGAGACGAATGTTCATATGCAATTGTAAATCATCCATACAGGAAAATTTGCAATGGGTAATCCGTTATTCAAAGTCTGGAGATGTTAATATAATTCATGTTGATATTGCTGTTCATCCGAACTTATATCAGTAACCCATTGTCTATCACCAATTGTAAATCATTCTTGGCTATAACCAATTGTAAACCATTCTAATGGCTTTCCCAAATGAAGCTGCTTAGTCGGATTGGGAAATAGGGGATGAAGATACTTAATAAACTCACAACTCTTGAATTCATAGCACTAAAACTCTCAAACTCTCCAAACTCTCTACTCTATATTCAAATAAGCCATTCTATATGTTCCATCCTCATATACGACAATGTGTTCTGTATAATCATCTGTATCCATAAAAGGACCGCCGGGATACTTTGAAGTATAATCGAAATTTATCCATACAGTGCGGTCTTTATCGTAATGGTAATTTATAGATGTTACTTTACTCACCCCGATTTTTCTAGCACCCGGACTGGTATAATAATTATTCATTGTATTAAGATAATCTGATACACGTTCTTTATCAGAAGTTAAATATACTTCGGCAAAGCAATGCCCGGGTATCACAATCACTCTTGCATCACCGCCGACAGAATTTACCAGTGATGCTATTGCTATGGCAAAGTCCTCACAATCACCCTGCATTATTTGCAGTGATTCGGTTGCGTACTGGAAATCATCTTTATAATCAGGATCACTTACATACGTCCAGTTATTGTACATGTAATCATAAATCTTGCAAATATCTTCAACAGTTAAGCTGCCGGTATTTCTTCTGTTAATAATACTTTTCGCAGTTGCAATGACATCTTTATCATCAGATTCAACTCTTTCATATATTTTCTCAGCATAGTACTTTGCAATGCTCCGTGATGACTGTGCATTGACAAATGTTATAAAAATGAAAAATGGCAGTAAAAAGAATATTTTTTTCATAATATAAAGTAAATTAGTTTGCTAAATATAACATTCAATTAAGTTTATAAAATTTCATAATTGTAAAGAATATGTAAATATTTGTAATAGTTAAATATCCATACTATATATAAAGCAGAAATAACCGTTGGCAATTTCAATCAATAAAAAACACATCTGAATTTAAAATCCTTTTAAATGATATTTCTAAATGGTCCTAATGGATTTAGAAATATTTGAGAAAGAGTAAAACTCTGTAAACTCTATATACTCAACAAACGCTTCCATAATATTATCTCTACGTGATTTTCCATATCACTTCTTACCAAATCTTTATTTAGTAAGGGAATCTCAGAAGATTATTAATCCACCGTTCAACCTTTCCCAAATAGAAATTTGGGAAAGAGTGAAACTCTAAGAACTCTAAGAACTCTATAAACTCTACGAACTCCATAATAATAGGGGAGATATATTCAATTAGTTATCAACAATAAACAACATTTTTGTAAACAATCAACTTTACATAATATATATTATTTCTCATTTTATCCACAAACAATAATAACAATGATTTAAATAATTGTCAAGTACTAACTTAAAAAAATATAAAAGAAGAAAACACACACTAGATATACATTCCCCGTGTATTCATTATTTAATCCTATTAAATCCTTATATAGATAGACTTTGCAAATTGATAAGAGGTTCTTCTCAATTTGAGAATTTGCGATTCTCAAATTGAGAATTTGCGATTCTCAAATTGAGAATCGGTAAAATTTAGCTGTTTTTAGCTCTTCTCAATTTGAGAAGCAGTGAAAATATTGACTTTTGTTGTTATATTTGTGAGTAGTTTACAATAGTTCACATATTTACGACGTAGTAAACACGTAGTAAGTCAAGTAGTAAATTAAATAGTAAGTAAATTTTAATAAAAAACGCAAAATTAAAATTCAATCTTTTCACCAATAACTTATTATAAATTAAGCAGAAAATAAAAACATGAAAAAATTATCTTTATTATTGATTTTTATTATAGTATTTAAGAATTCTTACAACTGCAGTCAAACCCCTTTTGATACATCAATAAAAAAACTAACTGAAACACTAGCCGCGTTTCAAGATGAATCTATGAATATTAAATCATTAAACCATGTATTAAGCCCGGAGACGTTCCAGGATCATTTAAATAAAACAATAGAACTAATTAAGCTAGCTAATAATGTAATTAGTTCAATGACTGGAATAGAATATAATACAGCAGATAAAAAGCATTTAAACGCTTTAGGAGAAATTGAAAGTTTACAAACTCAAATTGAAAGTAAAAGAATTGAAATTATTTCGCGGCTTAAAATTGAATATAGTATCTTGAAGAAAAAACAAAGCGATCAAAACGCGGAAAATATTTTAAATGAATTAACAAAACTTGTCATAAAGTTTTATATTCCAGGATTATAAAAACAAATAAGCCCGGCCGTACTTCTTTTCAGTTTCCAAACCGGGCTTTATTTGCCCCGAACCAGGCAGCTTTTATTGTTGTTTTTCCAACTCTAATAATTCGTTATACAGCTTGTCAAAATCTTCCGGGCAATCAACAGCTTTATATTTTACGCAGAAATCTTTTATTTCCTGGATTGTTTTGCCGGACGCTAAATATTGCTTTATCTGCAATAATTGGTTTTCTTTGCTAGCGTTCCGGATCATATTCCCTATTAAACTCAATTGTTCTTCCTCTCTTTCCGTTTCATCAATAAACTCAACAGGTTCATTTAAAATTACTTTATTATCCGGGTTAATTTCTTCCGTCTCATCCTCAAATAAATCTTTTTCCATTTCATTAACCTTAGTTTCGATCTTACCTACTCTTTCATTTAGTTGATTAACAGCCGTTGCAATAGTGTTCAGCATATCAACAACCTGTTTATTAAAATTCCCTTCCTGTACTGGATTTGCAGCCGCTAGAGCCGCCGGATTGGGTTTACTGTTTAATGCAGGTAGTTTCGGGCCGGCTTTTGGCATAAGAGCCGGCATAAATACAGGAATTAAATCTTTAAGCCATGCCATTTCCCCGGCAGGTTCAGGAGTGCCATTAATTTTATTGAACAATGTATAATATTTATTGAATTTATCAAATTCGTCGGAGTTTGTTAAAGATTTCTCCAGTAAGACTTTTAATAAATTTTCCTGAAAAGAATTATTAACAGGTTGAGAGTTTTTTTCAACTAATTTTAATGTTAAATCGTTATTAGCTTTAATTAATGCAGCAATCAAACTAGTATCTTCATTTTTGCCGCCTATTAGACCGGCTTGCTTATACTTGATTAGTGTATCTAATTCCCCAACCGGCTTAATATCGTTTGAATTTGAGCCGTTTCCGTTTGAATTAGAACCATTGTAGCCGGGTTCGCTGTTTATTTTTAATTTAGGTTGACCTTCAATGTCAAAATTCCGCGTGGTTCCGGTATTTGTGCCGTCCGGTTTCTTCCATTTTAATTTTAAATGGTAAGAACCGCCGCCAAACATTTCATATACAGTTGTTAAGAGATCTTCCGGGAGTGTTGAAAACTTATAAAGCCAGGATTTGGAATTGTCCGCTTTTCTTCTGTATAGATCACATTGCCGCAGTTCGTTTCCTTCAAAAGTAGTAGATAACCAATCTTGTATATCGTCAATTTCGTTTTGATTGGTTTGTTCTATTATTGCAGTTGTTAGATCTTCTTTATCAAGATCATCTTTTTTGGTTCGGGACATAATGTTTGTTTTTAAAGTTTATAAATATATGTTTGTTTCTTTTGATTTCAATTCCGGATTTGCTTTTAAAATATTGGTTCCGGATTTTCCTGTAAAATAAGCTACAATAGCACCAAAAAAGCACACTCCGAAAGTAAACCAGTCAAATGTCTGAGATTCAAAATAATTCTTTAGAATAGGCCCAACAAAAAGAATTGCAGCAATTACGTTTGTTAAAATGTTTATTATTTTGGGATCCATAATAATTAGTTTTAAAAGTTAATAAATAGAATAAAGATAATCTAAATACGTTACAGCTTGTAATAAGTTTGGAGAACTTAATACAGCATTGTAAATTCTTATATTAGTAATTTTGCCAAAGAAGTTCTGAACAGTGTTATCCGCGCGGCCTCCTATCTTGCTTAAATGTATTTCAGTTAGATTGCCGGTATTATTATAACTTGTTTCAACACCGTTTGAAAACAATTGTGTATTTTGTAAAGCTCTAATATGCCAGTTGTTTAATTCGTCTATTGTATATTCAGTTGTTCGAACTGGATTAAACCCCGGCCCGGCTTCTCCAAAATTATGCAGATTAAATGCAAGTCCCAAAATTCCTTGACCGTCGCCGCCAATTATATATTGCCGGTTTGCAAGATACAAAGTATCTGTTTTGTAAGTTATAATAATTGTAAAGTTCGTTAAATCTATTGCACTAGCAGTAGTTAAAAATTCCGTTCCGGTAAATAAGATGTAAGCCCTTCCATTAATCCCGTTTGCTACTAATGTAGGTTTATTTACGGCTGTACTTTGCCGGAAAATAACACCACTAACAACATCAACCCATTGATCTACTGCATTTAAAGAAGTAGTTACATTTGAATCCGCGAACAATTCAACTATTAAATTTGTTCTGTAATCTAATGGAACTGGAGATGTAGCCGCCGGATCAAATCCAAACCGGCTAGCTGTACTAATACTGTTATTGTTAGCAAATCCATAAAGCGGATTAGTGCTAATTGTTTGACTGGATAGATTAACAACAAATAAGATTAGAAGTAAATAAAAAATTTTCATTTAATATCCTTGACTTGCAAAACTATAATTAACAGTTCCGGAAATTGGGAAAAAAACCATTTTATTATATTTGGTTATACTTAAGTAATCCATTGAAAGACTTCCATTTGCCGGAATATATAAAGTATCAAGTCCGATTAATTTAGCTGTAATCCTTTCAGTACAGGTTACGGAAAATTTAAACCTTACATTAAAATGGCTTGTAAGATTAATTGTATCGTTTGTGGTTCTTAAAGAATCACTAACAAAATAAGCAGCTGTATCAACAGCCGGAAAAATACCTAAATAAGAACCGCCCGTACTTGTTATATTAACATCTAAAGTATCTACTGTTTTTAGATTAACGGAAATTGTACTATCCGAACTATTGAAAACCATATTGTCTATTTGTTGAGATGAATAATTCACAACAATATCAACAGCTTTCACAAATAACGGATTAATAAAGAACCAGGCAAATAATATTAAAACCAGATAAGAAATATTTTTTTTCATAAGAATAATAATTTAAAAATTAATGCGGCCGCCGTTGTTGTTGCAGCAACTTTCGCAATTTCGGCATTTGCTTTTCCGGCAGTTTTATTTGTTGTTTTTGATGTTAAATTCGTTGAAGTTGTTTCTGGAATCTTTATACTTTTCATTATGCTTGTAAGTTTACTTACATAATTTTTGTCAGTTGCATAACCTTTTGATTTCAAAAAAGTAAAATATCCAACCGGATCATCTTTATAAATTTCTATACCCTTATACCGGCCGGAAGTAATTAAATCACCATAGGCATGAAACCCGGCAGCTATATTTTTGTATTTCCTGTATGAATCGTTTGACTTTTCAATTTTATCGTATGCTTTTTCACAACCTATAACTAAATAACCTTCACAACCTTTTATATTAAACGGGTTATTTGTCTTTTTTACTAATGCACTTTGACCCCATCGCGATTCCAAAGCCCAACAGGATAAAACACCAAGCAATGGCAAAGAATATCTATTAGAGATTTCTTTAGCCGCGTCTAATACGTCGTTTGGAATTGTATTAGCTCCCAAAAGCATACTATATACAGGTATTTTATTATTTTGGTTTAAAATTATCATTTTGCTGTAAAAACGGCTTTCATATATCGCGTTTAAGCCCTGTGAAAATCAAAAGTAATATAAATGTATGTCTTAATTTTAGCTGTAAAACTTTTTTGCCGCCGCTATTGTATTTGGCCCAATAATACCGTCTATTTTAAGCCCTTGTTTTCTTTGGAATCTTAATACAGCCGCATTCACTTCTTCTCTTAATCTGTTTTGCTCAACAACCGGAATGAATTGTAAGTGGCCCGCGTCCCAGTTCTCCAAACTACCAAGATCCGGCCCCCCTACACTTTCATAGGCTGTATGCAATTTATCAAACGGCCCTTTATATGTTCTTTGACCGTCTATTATAAAAATCAAATCCGCAGCTATCCCGTAATGGTGCATACCGTTTGTTTTAATCTTACTTAAGCCCTGGCTGTAATATTGTTTCTGCAGTGTATTGCTTCTATAAGTTTCAGTATAAGCAAATTGAACCGGAAAATTAAACCGCAGCTTGTTTAATAATGCTTTAAAGCCCGGATATAAAAGTTCTATTTCTTTTACCGGGTTAGACTGCAAATAATAATTACTAGTTACAATCTTGCTCAAATAATGTTCGGCTATTTCTATATAATTTATTTTCATATTGACAAAACAGGTATTTACTAATATATTTGTTTATCCGGGAATTGTTCTTCATAAAAAATTTGTTAATAAAAAATATAAATCCGCGTTTTCCCGGTAACGCGGATTTTTTATTATAGCTCTATATTTGGAGTTGTATAAACTAATTCCTTTCGATCCCTGTTTATTGGATCCCCAGTTTGAATATAACTTATACCTTCCAAAATTCCGTTTCCCTTAATTAATATTTCTTCCAAACCCACCGGCGGAACCGCCATTCCTGTTAAATTTACAAATACGCTAGTATTGTCGTATATTACAAAAGCAAGATAGCGAACATCAATATTGTTTGTATCAAATATAAACGGTTCCTTTAAAGCATAAAAATAATAATCGCCGTCAGAAGTACAGGCAACCAAATCATTGAATAATATCTTTATTATATTTGAATTAACATCTCTTAAGGTTGCAGTAACTTTTATATTTAAAGCAAATTGTTCGTATTTAGGGAAAGCATAATTAAGAAGGTTTACAAAATGCGATATTTTAAAATATATTTTACGGATTTCATAAACCCGGTTCGATTCTAAAGTAAAAGCTAGCGAACCACTACCATAAGCAACACTCCCGGCCCCGTCGTCAACTATTTTTAATATTGTGCCGTAATCAGATAATTGTTCAATCCGTTCACCGCGTATATTTGAAATATTGGATTTCATTTATCTTTGTTTTTTCTTTATGGAATCAATTACAAAAGTCGGGACCCGGTAGCCAAAGAATGTAAAATATGCAGTAGTGACAGCCGTTGTAGCCCCAGTTGTTACATTAAGAGATAAATTTGCATTTGCCGGAACATATAAATAAAAATCCAACGGGTTTACAGTCCATTGTGTTAAAAAGCTAACCGGCATAGAATTAGTTAAAAGATTTGTTTCGTTTGCAATCTGTAAACTATTTACAAGATAATCCGCGTCCTGTGTTGTAGTAAATTTACAAGCCCATTTGGTACCAAAAAAACTATAAGTATTATCAAAAGTTTGAACTACTGTATAATTTGTACTTATCACAGCCCCAACAACTTTCATAGTTACTAAATTTGGTTGTATATTTGCTTCATACCTCTTTAAACCGCGTGCAATTTGAGCCGTCGGAATATCTTCATTCAAACGCGCCGCGATTCTTTCAGCTAAGGCAGTAGTTGCAGCCGGTTCCATGTTTTGGCTTAATCCCTGACCTTCCGGCATACCATAATTTTTAAAAGACATTTTATTATTATTAAATTTTCAAACTATTTCAGTTAATAAAATTAAGTAGTTAATTAACTTAAACAATTTCTAAATTTTCAAACTATTTCAGAAAGAAATTGTTTAAATAAATTTCTTACTGAACAGCCCTGTATCTGAATCCGTCGGCTACAAATCTTAAATACCACTTATCCGTACTTGTAAAAGCCGGAGCTACTAAAGACACTTTACAATTCAAAGCCGTCAATGGCGGGATTGCTAAAGGCAATGGAAGGCCCCAGGTTTTAAACGAATTAGGAACTGTGAAATATCTTGTATTTACAACCAGTGGAGAAGTACAGTTAAAGAACCAAAGTAAATAACCGGAATTATATACTTTGTTAGCAATCCTAAATTCATAGTAACCTTGTCTAAAGATTTCTTTTGTTTGAGCAACGTCCTGTGCAGCGTCGGCATTATTAAATAATTCCCAGCGTATGCCTGTTAAATAAAATGCTTCCTGTGAAGGCATTCCATTTGCATTTTGAACATTGCTTAAACTTAAATCAGTAGATACAGTGTTTAAGAATGTAAGATTGTTTGTTACACTTGCAGTAATTTCTTTAGTGTCGTATATCTTATCGCATATAATATCGGGAGTTCCACCACCAACACTAAACATACTAGTTATACCCTTGACATTTGGAATCGATCCCCTGTTAAGAGATAACATTGCAGCCGGATCACTAGGGTTTACCAGACTGGAACCGGCGGCACTTGCAGCGTTTGCTAGGCTTGAATCCATTTTATTTATTGCCTTTCTTTTATTTTCCCATTGTAGGAAAAGCAATTTTTTAGTTTTTTGAAATAAATGTTAATTGAAAAATTTTTTAGCTTCCATATTCAGCAGCGTATTCCCCTGAATCTTCAAAGTTTACACCTTGCACCAGTGGAATTGTTCCGTTCATACCTTCCGGCAATATAGTTCCATTAACAGGGCCTTGATTTAAAGCCGCGTATTGGTTTTCAAATTGGTTTAAATTTGCTATATCTTCCGGAGTAAAATTTGAATTGCCCAGGCCCATTAATAACTCTTTATCCCTAGCAAATTCTAAAGCAGCCGCACCAACAACACCAGCCGCAAATGGAACAGCAGCAGCCGGCAATATCTTTTTAAGCAGCCACCAACCACCAACAGCGATCCCCAATTGAGCTATATATTTCATATTGCCTTCTATATTGAACGTGTTAGTAATCCAGGTTGCAGAAACACCACCAACAGCAGCCCCGGCCGTCATTGTCATTATATTAGTAATATTTAAACCGGCATTACTTAAATCCGGGTTTCTTCTTTTCCTATATTTTTTCATAGGGTTTGAATGTTTTCTCCTACGTCTTGCATTTTTTGTATATACAACAGTAGGGTTTGAATGTTTGCGAGATCTAGAAACGTTTCTTTTTTTCCGTCTCACTGTTTTTTTTGCAGCCACGTTTTTAACCTTTCTGTGAGATTTATTTGTTTTAACCCGTTTCCGTCTCTTTCTTTTTACCGGAGCCGGATTTATTATTTTTATTGTTTTAAGCATAATAAATATTAATTAACAAAGCCTTTTATTATTTCTAGTATTTGCCAGATATGTTTAATTGATTCTCTGATAAACTCTAGAACTGATTTGCCTTCAACTTGTATTTTATTTTGAATTTCTTCTAAAGTCTTTTGAATTGTTTCAATTTCTTTATGCCAAAAAATAGTTTGATCTTTTGCCGTTTCCGTTTGAGTTTTCTCAAATTCAGTGGCCCAATACTTTTCCGCTTCTTTTGCGTCAATTAATCTTGATATTAATTGAACCGCTCTATTAGATAATGTTAAATTACTTAAATCTATTGAATCCATTTTTTATAATATTAATTAGTTTTTAAGTTTGGATCAAAATTGCCGGTTTCTTTTGGTTCTTTAATTGCTTTTATCTTTTCCAGATGTTCAGCTTTTAACTTCTCAAAGTCTTCTTTTACTTTTTCCCAGAACTTTAATGCCAGATCTCCAGTATTGCCGGTTTCTAATTCTGCATTTTGTTTTATAAATTCAATTGTTGAATTTATAGGGTTTAAAACCATGTTACATTGAGTTTCAAAGTATTCTATTGATTCCATTTTTTATTTTGATAAAGTTTTAAAATATTTTGTATTTGAATTGATAAATTTTTTTGTTCATTTGATAATACTGCAATTTCGCTTTTTAAATCTCCGATTGTATCTACCTTGTTTTCAATCTTGCTAATTCTACTCGACTGGAACCCGTATATAACAGCAATCAACCCCAGAAAAGCAGTAATCCCGCCGCCAATATAAAGTTCATTCAACCCGAAAGTCCCCGGCCTGTTACATTTAAATTCAATCCAGTAATTAAAACCGTTTTCCCGTTTGGAGATACTAGCATTTTTCCATGTTTTTTTAACTTATGAGTATAAGCCCGTTTTTTGCCGTCCCATTTATCACTTACATAATCCAGGTTTATAACATCTCCAATAAATATATAAGTATCCGGTATGTTTACACGATCCGTTGTAATTTTTGCAGTATCTTTGCCCGTAAAATCTAAATATTTTTTAACCGGGCTTTTTTTCTTTCCGGAATTTTTTTTTCTTTTAACCATTTTGCAGCCCCGTTAAATATTTTATATAAATTGAAGTACATCCCGGACAAATAAATTTTCCGGTTGCTGATGTAGTCCATGCAGCACCTAAAGCAGTTTTTTTATTACTTGCAGTATTGCCGCACTTACAAACAATTTTATCACTCTTGAAAATTTTAGTTATTTTCTTTATTAAGTTTTTCATGTAAATTTACTTATTACATATACAGCAGCTACACCGCTAATTGCTATTAAACCCCACTTCAAATACGAATCCCAGTTTTCCAGAACATTCAAACCGCCCTTTATTACATTTTCATTAAATTTCATTATCTTTGCTGTTCCCATTCTATCCAGTTCCTTAACCTTTTCCATTGAAACCCCTGTTTGTTCTTCAATAAAGTTCGACGTGACTATTGAAGGCAGCTTTTGCGTTATTATTACAAAAAATTTTGCCCAGTCAAATATCGTCCAACTATCTTCTTTAGAGTTTTTAAATTCCGTCGCACCCTGTTTAACTTTATCAATCGCGTTATTCTTAGTAACTATAATTTTCCGGCCGTCTTTCATCTTATATATAAATTCAGGTATTGCAGTTTCAGCACCACCGTCACCCAACAATTTAATAATCATAGTTCTGTTATTTTTTCTTACTTATTAATGTTACCAGAACTAAAGCCGCACCAATCCCTAAAAAATAATACCAATTATCTTCAAAAAAATTTGAATCCATATTATCTATTTCAGTTGGATTTTCGTTTTCCGGATTCAATACACCCGGATTTTGTTCAGCAATTGCTTTTTCAGCTTCGCCAATTAAATATTTTCCTAATAATAACATTAAGATTTCTTTTTATTAGATTTCATATTAGTTACAAGCAAATAACCGCCGGCCCCTAGAATCAAAACCCAGCTTAAAGTTGAAAGTCCGGCCGTTCCCGTCGGATCTGTAAAAGTATCTTTTAATTGTTCCTCTAAATTGCCGGGATTGTTTTTTGGAATTGAACTATTTATTTTGTTAAAAGTATTTTGGTAACTTTTAGTTTTAGTTTCTAAAAAATTAGATCCCGTTTTATACTTTGAAATAATTGTATTTTGTTTAGCCGGGCTATAATTTAAAAATTCCATTATTGCAGCATTACGGGCTTGTAGTCTAGCTAATTCCGCATTTAACATTTGTACCGTTCCCGCGTCGTATTGATATGACGGAGATAAATTTGCGTTTCTAGCCAAGTCAGCTTGTATTTCTGCAATTCTAATATTGTTACTAGCAACCTCGTTTAAATATCCTTGCTGATTAACAGGTTCCCAACCCAACAAACTAGAGCCGGGCAATTTAAAAGAAGTACCGCCGCCCCAATTAAAACAGGTCCATTTTGGTTTCCCGTTGTAATTAATCCACCGGCAATTTTGATGAATTTCTCCCAGTGAATTAATTGTATTTTGTTTATTTAATACCGGCATTTTATTTATTGTTTATAGTTGTTTGGATTTACAAAATATTCCCTTTCACCAGAACCGCCGCCGCCGGGCCTGTTTGGTGAATTAGTCCAGATGTAAATTACAATCGTTGTACTATTTGTGTTTACACCATATAATTTAATTCCCCAAATTGGATAGCGTAGAGTGCCGCCGGTAGAACCTAATATTGATAATTTATCTTGCCAAAGATTTCTCTTACTTGTAGTTAATGTATCTATTACAGTCCATGCCGTTTCGTCGTACATCTTACCAACTAAATAAGCATTTATACCGTCTTTTGTAGAACCGCCGACCGTTACACCTTTTACTTGAATAGTGTAATATATTGGAAGTAAATTATTGTAACCAACGGAATCATAACCGACGTTATAATTCGGGATTAGCTTTTGCATTTGAGCAGATTGAAAACAAGAGCTTGTATCTGTTTCCAAACTATCTAAATCCGTATCAATTATTTTATAACCAACAGAATTATTTTGATACTGAATATAAGTCCAGGTTATTTCACCGCTTGTATTGCTTGTAGTGGTACATTGAGAATATAAAACAGCAACCTGGATTAAAAAGAATGTTAAGATTAAATAAATTAGTTTTTTCATTTCTGTTTAAAATTTATTAATTAATAATAATAAAACTCCAACACCGGCCAAACCTAAAGCAAGATATAAATAATCGTTTGTGTTATTCGTTCCGCTTTTTTTATTCGGCTGCGTGTCATATTGGTAATTTAAATTTTTTATGCTTGTAATATTGTTATTGTTGTTAATGTTATTTTTGCCGTTTATATAATTTTCCAGTTCACTCTTTGACATTGATTCATAACTATTGTTACTCTCTTTATAAACGTGATAAGTTTCTTTGTCGTAAGTATATCCATGTTCTCCATTTGATAAATCAAAGAAATAGGCATAGTCGCCGTTATAATACTGTTTAGTTAAGTTCGGATATAAACCTTTTAATAACATTGTTTAGTTATTTTTTAAAAATTAAATATGCAGCCCCGGCAACGGCTACAATAAACCAGTATTCTTTGATCCAATCCAAAACCCCGTTAGATTCTCCATAAGGCAAACCCGTCGCAGGATCTTTTATTACTGTTAATTCCTCAATAGCCGCCGTTTGTACCGGCGTTTGCATTAATTGTATTGTATCTGATTTTCCTAATAACATAATTTGAAAATTATTTTTTTATAAAAAAGTAAACAGCAGCAAAAGCCAGTCCCGCCGCTAAATATTTATTTTGTTCAATCCAGGCCATTATATCAAAACCCGGAGTTATTGCCAAATCCCCGCCCGGATCACTTATTACATTTTTACCGCCCGGAGTTTTTGAACCCGGATCCACCACAACAGTATTAGTGCCGGGATATTTTGTTCCAACTTTTGTTTTAAATTCTGTAAAAGGGTTTTTTGTACCCGGCGACGGCGGATTAGGAACAGGATCATTATTGCCGGTTAACTGATTTAATTCAGCTTGTAAAATTGCTAATCTTGCACGCAAAGCCGGCCATTGAATTTTCCATTCATTCAATTTTAACTTAGCAGCAATTTGAGCCATTTCAACCCGTATAGCTAATATACGATCACTTATTGCGTCGCCATGTAATAATTCTTCTACTATCATTTTTTCAATATTAAATAAAGAACCAAACCAACACCGGCAAAAATTATTGGAGTTGAATAAGTATCTAAAAAACTTTGAGATTGCGTAAATGCTTGAGATTCAAGATCCTGTAAATTCATTTCAGCATTTACTTGATTTTGTATGTTTGGTTGATTCCTTGTTACATTCAATAAATTCGCAAAAGTAGTTGAAACTTTTTCACCTGTCCGAACCCAGGTTTCAACCTTTTTTAAATTCTTTTCAGAGAAAGTATTTTCTAACCAAGTCCAAAGAGAGCCAAGCAATTGCGGATTTTTTTTCATTAAATCATCTACTTTTATTTCAAATAATTTTTCAAACTTTTGAAATGGAGATAATTTAGAATCGTATAAAATCTTTTTCCAATCCGTTCTAGCCAATTTTTTAAAAATTGTTTTCCAGTGATCCGGATTTATTGAGATCATATTATACCACCACAACTCAACCGGATCAACTTCTTTTTTTGGTTCAGCTTCTTTTTTAACTAAAGTTAAATTTCTTACATAAGAAGTTTGTAACGGATATATATTTTGATTTACAACAGGCATTTTATATAAACTTTAATTTAAGAATTAAAAACATAGTTTTTAACCATACAACAAACCGCGTCCAACGTGTTTCATAATTTGAAATATTTTTCAATCCTTGATATGAAAAAAGTTTTTTCATTATACGGTTAAAAATTTTTTTGTTTCTTTTTTCTCTTTGATAATTAGATAAAATCTTTATTTTGTAAAAATTATACTTGTATTTCATAATATTATTTTTTAAATAAGTAATAGGCAGCCACACCGGCCCCCCCAATTATTAATAAGGTTGTAAAACTAGATGAATTGCTTTTCTGCATACCGGCCGGGCTTTTTTTAGTTGAATTTAAATAGGCCTGATATTGCGGCCCCTGATTTTTAAAATCATTATACATACTCATCATATCTTCAAAACTAAAAGGCCTGTTTTTTTTATTTTGCCAGTTATCATAATGGAGCCAAAGCATAAACGGAGCAAAGGCATTAACTTTGTTTTGAACATCATTTGCAATTTTATCCCATTCAGCAGAATTGCCACATTTATTGTTTGAAGTGCAGAACCGCACACCGCCCGCGTCCATAATATCAACCCCAAGAACAGCAACTAAAGAACGAGCCAACACTAATTGATTTAACGCGTTTGGATCTCCTTTTCCTTCCGCAGCCGCAGCATATAAGCCCGGTATACTTCCGGCCGCGTCATTCCAAACATCATAAGCCGCAGTATATTTTTCCGAACCGCCAAACCATGAACTAATTGTACTCATTAAAGCACTTGCAGCCGTTACAATAGTAACCGGATCAAAACCAAGCATTAAATAATATTTTTCCGGATTTATGTTTTTAGAATTTAATGGAAGGCCTTCCAAAATTGCTAATTTGTATTTATTAGAACCTAATAAAGTTCCGTTTCCGGCTATTGTTGCATTTTGTTTAAACGGCCTTCCAAAATTATTATTACACGTGTTACACGTGTTATTATTGCAGCTTATCTTTTTTGATAAATTGCATATATTTTTATTTGAACAATTTTCGCATTTCGTAAATTTGTTGTTGTAAAATCCACTCAAAGAACCTGGTTCGTGGACGGCAGTAATAATCGATCCAGTCGTCCAGTCGTACAGCTTTTTTTTTGTGAAAGGTTGTTCAATAAATATTTTATTGTAGTTATATGTAGGATCAAAAGGCTTATAAGAACCGTTGTAAAAAACTTCTAAATATATATGATGTAATTGTTTATCCGGCCTTGTACTAACAACGGCCATTCTATAAGGAATTTTTTTACGTTCCATTATAACAGCCGCTAAAATGCTTTTATCGTCGCAGTCGCCGCCGTTAAACATTGTTATATGTGGAGCCTTTAATGCTTCAAAGGTTGCAAAGTTTGCAATAGGTACATTTTGCGGATCCTCAACATAAGGGATTTGTTTTGAAATGTAATTAAATATTTTCTCCAGGCTCCAATGATCAAAAACTTTCATATAAGCCGCGTTCCGGTATTTCATAACTAGTTTTTGAATCTCAACTAGTGTATTATCAATGTCTTTATAATCTTTTATAGTTATTGCCATTTTATATATAAAAACCGGATTAAAATTTTATTTTTAACCCGGTTCAGTGTGGATATAATTTATAAATTCATGGAGAAATTATTAATTAACTGCTTATTACATTTACAAGTTAATCAACAATTCCAGGCTTAACAAATTCTTTTTAAGTTTTTTTTGAATCTTTATTAATCAATATAATTTGATCCTCTAATAACGCGGCCAGTTTTTCAGTAATCCCGGCAGCTTGCACGCTTGTTATTTCTTTTGAATTAAAAGAACGCTTGCAGTAAATAGAATTATCTTTGTAAACTAGTTCTATTTTAATTATTGCAGTCATGTTTATAAGATTCAATTAAGTTCTTAAGAACGTTCCGGCATGGATCCAAAGACAAATTAAGCCCGGTTCTGATTATAAATTCGGCAATTTCAGCTTTTCCGATACCCCATTTTACGCTAAGTTCCCCTAATAGCTCATGTATTTCATAGCTGAAATAATACGATCTAGATTCTCCCTTATTAGATTTATAAGTCATACTAATTTTAATTTTTGTATGTTATTAATAACATCATACAGCCGCCGTATATCAATTGGAATATGACTTAATTGTTTTTGTGTTTCCGGATCGTTAATTATTTCACCAGGTAAAACGCCGCGATCAAAAGCAGCCTTCATTATACGGCCCGTTTTTTCAATATCCGGTTTAAATCTTTGTTCAAAATCTTTTTCATTATCAACATCAAAAATTTGATCCGTTAAAGATTGCAATATTCCAACAAACATAAATTTTAAATCCTCAAAACGTTCTTCAATAGGTTTTTGCGGATTATTGTTTAAAGTTAAAATTTTACTCATTATTTTTCTCCATTTTATTAAATTTTATATCCGCTTTATCAACCATTTCAATTAATTCAATATAATCATTTTGGGCCTGTAATAATTTATTTTGTAAAGTTAAAACAGTATCTTGTAATTGTGAATATTGTTTTAAATAACTATTAAGAATATCAACGCTTTTATTATATAACATTATATATTCGTTTCTTAATAATCTGAAATGTAAAACAACAGAAATTAAAATCAATATAATTACAATTAAAATTATATCTAATAAACTAAACATTTAAGCCGCCTTCCTATTTTCCAAACTGTAAACAGCAACATCAACCCCATTTTTAACGCGTTTCCAGGTTGTTTTAATTTTAAAGCCGGCTTGTTTCAATTCCCAGATACGGGAAGGCAATTCAATTCCAAAACCCAGTCTTAAAGCCTTAAGCCTTGTTAAAGTATTGCCGGAATGTAAATACAGTAAAATTTTTTCCTTTTGTGTAATGTGTTTACTCATGGCAATTAATCAATTTATTTAAATTTTTATAATATTAGCAGTCGCCGTAGCGGTAGCCGTAGCCGGAGCCGTCGCCGTAGCCGGAGCCGTAGCAGTCGCCGTCGCCGTAGCAGTCGCCGTCGCCGTAGCCGGAGCCGGAGCAGTCGCCGTAGCAGTCGCCGTCGCCGTAGCCGTCGCCGTCGCCGGAGCCGTAGCCGGAGCCGGAGCCGGAGCCGTCGCCGGAGCCGTAGCCGGAGCCGTAGCTTATTCCACTCTTTGCCATATTGGAACCCCCTTTATTGATTTTTCTGCAATATCAGTTGTTAATAATATTTCAACTGCTTCAGTTAATAAAATTTCAGTAACTTCACATGGAAATTTACAGTTTTCCGGACTTACGGTTCCTTGCATAGCTAATTGAGATAGTGTAGCCGCCCCGTCCCAATACCAAATCCGGCGGGCATTGTTTAAAACAACCTCTTTGCCCTCTTTGCTTTTTAAATTACCGGCAAATACACCGGCCGTATTTGTTCTAACAATAACATAATCTCCATTATTCATTTTTTTATGTCCCTTCTTTTTTAATTTATTTAAAATGGTAAATTAGATTTTTCAGGTTCAATGCCTGTTTTCTCAAAATATTTATTATCAACCCCGGAAACCCACATTAAATTAGAAACTTTGTTATTTAAAATATTGCCGTCTATATGATGAACCCAGTTTTTAAATTTAGGCCGTTCAATAAACAATGCTGCAACTAATCTAGATACTGAAACAGTTTTAACCGTTCCTTTATGATGTAAATTTACTTTTAAATACCCGGAACTGGACGGATTAGCCGCCAAATATTTATCGGTTTTTTTGTTGTATATCCGGCCATAATTGCTAATTAAATAATTAGTGTTTTTATACGGCCGCCAGATCTCCGCGTTTTTGTTTGGCATTAATTTATAAATATTATATTATCAGTAACCAGACAAGATGAAACACTTACAGCATACCGGAAATTATATTTTTTTACTGAATAAGCCCGGTTCAATCTCATTTCTAAAGTTAAATAATTGTATTTTATTTCATTCATTATTTTAAAATGCTAATTGAGTTTTATTATATCCGTTGTATTTTCTATACAAATTTTCTGCATTTGTAACTATTTCTAAATTTGAAACATGATTATTGGTTTTATCTTTGTTTAAATGATCAACTTGTTCAGCAGTATTTAAATAATCATTTTTTATAAATAATTCAGCTACTAACCTATGAATATAAAAATATTTGCTTTTGAAGTTTATTCTCAAACAAACTTTTAAGTATTCCTTTTGCCCGTTTGTATAAGGTTTTAAAATTTTACCTCTTTTATTCATTACAATTCCGGTATTACTTATTTTATACCCGGAATTTCTAAATTCCTTAAATATTTTTTCAGCTTGCATTTAAAAAAGTTATAAATTTTATTTTATTTCTTATCTTACTTAAACAATCCAAAGCCAATTCAACATCTTTAAAACAAGATAATTTATCCTTGTTAATCAAATAAACTAAAGTATTTTCCAGGTTCTTTAATGTTTTTATGTTAGTATCTTTGAAATTATTATCAATAATTTTTTTAATATCTAACAATCTAAATTTTGCTTGTAAACTAGTCATATATCTAATATTTGATAATTTGCAATTGTAACGTGTTTATATTGGAACATATCAATTAGTCTTTGCTCCATATATTTAATATCATCTATTTTTGTAATCTCGTGTCCCATTTCAAGACAACAATTTCCACAGCCGTTTAAATTATTTCTTTTCCAGTAATAAAAAATAAAATACTTTACTTTGTTTTCCATTTACGCGGCCTTTTTAATTTCATTAACAGTTATAAAATTGTATTTCCATTGCAAAAAAGCAATCCTGACCATTTCTTTTACTTTTGTTTCTGTTTTTCCTGCAAAATCAAGATCCGATTTTATAAAATTATTATAAACGTCGTATGTTAAATAATTTAAATATTTTAATTGTTCAGAACTTAACAGATTTATTTCTTTATTAAAAAATGATATAAAAGCAGATTTGTTTTTAAATTCAGATAAGTGCGGCCCCTTGTACTTTGAATTATGAGATTGCTTAACATTTAATTTTAATTTTTCCAATTGTACCGGCAGCCCGGCAATAATTTTATTTATCAAATCAAAGTACAATTTTAATTTTTCCGGATCCGATAAATAACCTTTTCCCCAGTCATGACTTAAGCAGCTTGAAAGATAGCCCGGCCCTAATTCTTCTCCGTTGTTGCTATTCTCTTTTAATTCCTGTGCATGAATAAAATAGTTTACATTCCGTTCAATTCTATCAATGCTATATTTTGTATGATGTATTAAGGTATCTTTATCAAGTCCGGTTTTTAAAAGAATAGCTAATTTCTCATTAAATTCTTTTGTATCTTTTCTATTCGGTTTGTTAATATTAGCATTTAATATTAAATCTTTACGGGGTTGAGAATATACAAAATGGTAAATTTTATGGTTGCTTTTTTCCTTCCTGGAAAAAAAATTAATTTTTTCTCCTAAAGAAGTATGTTCATCAATCCATTTATTTATATATGGAATTTTTTTTTCAAGATTAGTTATTTTGCGGGCAATAGTTCCGTAAGGTATTCCGGTTAGTTTTGAAATATCGTTTAATTCAATATCCAGGCCGGCCGGAAAAGAAATTGTTAAACAGGATAAAACCATAAATTCGATAAGAATTATTTTTTCATCACTATCTAATAAGTTGTTTGGTAAAGACAAAAAAGAACTGTAAACAATAGTGTGAAATAGTTGTTTTTTTAGTAGTATATCACCAATAATCTTATTTTGCATGGCTTGAAAATAAAATGTTAGTTACGACAATAATAATTCTTTCAAAGGCGGGATAAAAGGAACTAAGTTGCTAATTATACAGTTTATATATTATTTCTCTTTTTATCCACAATTTGTTAAAACAACTTATTTTGGGCTGTTTTGGAATTGAAGCTTCTCTTTATTCTCGGTATATTTGTTAATATTCAAGATTTCTATTATTAAATTTATATATAATTTCTATGGACAAAATTAATGTATTAATTATGGGTGCTGCAGGACGTGATTTTCATAACTTTAATGTGTTCTACCGCGGCAATCCGATGTATAATGTTATAGCATTTACAGCAACTCAAATTCCAAATATCGATGGACGCAAGTATCCTGCTGCTCTCAGCGGTGACTTATATCCTGATGGAATTCCGATTTGCCCCGAATCAGAGCTGATTGATATGATAAAAAAATACGATGTAAAAGAAGTGGTGTTTGCATATTCAGATGTGTCATTTAATTATATCATGACCAAAGCTGCCGGAGTTAACGCAGCCGGAGCTTCATTCAGAATGCTTGGTGCAAAAGAAACTATGATAAAATCATCCAAGCCGGTAATTTCTGTTGTTGCAATCCGCACCGGAGCAGGCAAGAGCCAGACATCAAGGAAAGTTGTACAGGTTCTCAGTTCTATGGGTAAAAAGACCGTTGCTATAAGACATCCAATGCCTTATGGTGACCTTGTTAAACAAAAAGTACAGCGTTTTGCAGAGATTGCCGACCTGAAAAAACATGAATGCACGATTGAAGAAATGGAAGAATACGAGCCGCATGTAGCTGCCGGAAATGTTATTTATGCCGGTGTTGATTATGAAGCAATCGTTAGAGAAGCTGAGAAAGAGGCTGATATTATTTTATGGGATGGCGGAAACAATGATATGTCTTTTTACGATGCAGATCTTACAATTACCGTAGTTGACCCCCACAGACCGGGCCATGAGCTTTGTTATTATCCCGGATTAACTAATGTAATATTAGCCGATGTTATAGTAATAAATAAAGTTGATTCAGCATCACCTGAAAACGTTGCTGCAGTTAAAGAAAATGTCAGAAGGTATAATCCAACCGCAAAAATAATTGAAGCTGCCTCCCCTATTTCACTCGATTCACCCGACGGAGCAAAGCTTATATTAAATAAAAAAGTACTTGTTATAGAAGACGGTCCGACACTCACACACGGTGAAATGAAGTACGGTGCAGGTATTATTGCCGCACAGAAATATGGTGCCGGAGAAATAGTTGACCCGCGTCAGTATGCAGTTAAAAGTATTGAAGCTACATATAAAAAATACCCGGGTATAGGAACATTGCTTCCGGCTATGGGTTATGGTGACCAGCAGATAAAAGACCTTGAAGAAACTATTAACAAAGTGCCGTGTGATGCTGTGATTATTGCAACTCCGATTGACCTTAGAAGATTAGTTAACATAGATAAACCAACTGTAAGAGTTAATTATGAGTTAAAGGAAATTGGTGAACCGAATCTTACCGGTATCATAAGTGAATTTATAAGTAAGATAAAATAACAATCACCGGATGAATCATACAAAGGAACTTCTTGTTATTGCACTTGGAGGTAATGCTCTGAGCGATTCCAAAAGCAAAGGCAGTATTGAAGATCACCTGAAAAGTATTGACGATACATGTAAACGGCTGCTTCCGCTGTTTGAAATGGATTACGATATAGTTATAACGCACGGAAACGGGCCGCAGGTTGGAAATATTCTGATACAGAATGAAGAAACAGCATCCAAAGTGCCTCCTATGCCTTTAGATGTGTGTGTGGCCGAATCACAAGGCGAAATTGGATATTTACTGCAGCAATCGCTCCGTAACAACCTACGCAGAAATAAGATTAAAAAAGACGTTGTAACTATAGTTACTCAATCGGTTGTAGATAAAAAGGACCCGGCTTTTGAAAAACCAACAAAGCCGGTTGGTCCTTATTATAATACCGAACAGGCACAAAAGCTTATCCGAGAGAAAAAATGGACTATGCATGAAGACCCCGCAGGCAAAGGATTCAGGCGTGTTGTACCCTCCCCTAAACCTATTAGCATTGTTGAAACCAGGATTGTACATCAATTGCTTTTCCTGAACCAGATTCCAATCACTGTTGGCGGCGGAGGAATACCCGTTATTATCAACAGTAATGGCGAATACGAAGGCGTTGAAGCTGTCATTGATAAAGACTTTGCATCTGCACAGCTTGCTATTGACCTGAAAGCCGATAAGTTCATTATTTTAACTAATGTTGAGTACTGCTATTTAAACTTTAAAAAGCCATCTCAATCAGTGTTAAGAGAAATGAACCTGGATGAAGCTCACACATACATGGAACAGGGGCAATTTTCTGCCGGAAGTATGGGTCCTAAAGTACAGGCAGCAATTGAGTATCTTACCAACGACGGGAAACAAGCTTACATTACAAATATTGAAAACATACTGGGAGCTATTGATAGAGAAACAGGAACATTTATACATCATTAAATAAAAATAAAGTATTATAATCAGCATGAAGAAACTTAAAGCAAAAGATTTAATTTCATTGAACTTACTAACGATAGATGAAATTAATTTGATAATAGAAGAATCAGATAAAATGAAGAACGGCCCGAGGAACACAAATTTTCTTCAGGGCAAAACACTGGCAATGATATTCGAGAAATCATCAACAAGGACACGTGTATCATTTGAGACGGGTATTTACCAGCTTGGCGGAATGGGAATGTTTTTCTCATCCAAAGACCTGCAAATTGGACGCGGTGAAACAATACACGATACCGCTAAAGTACTTTCGAGGTATGTGGATGGAATCATGGCAAGAACATTTGCTTACCAGACAGTTCTTGACCTTGCGAAATATTCAAGCGTACCTGTTATTAACGGATTAACAGATTACGACCATCCGTGCCAGATACTTGCCGACCTGTTTACAATTTACGAGAAACGCGGCGTATTAAAAGGCTTAACTTTAGCATACATAGGCGACGGAAATAATGTTTTACATTCATTGATACAGGGCTGCGTAAAAGTAGGAATGAATATTACTTATGCCTCCCCTTCCGGATATACACCGTTAGAATCTGTTGTAACAGAATCACTGGAAGTTGCTAAACAAACAGGAAGTAAAATATTCGCAACTCAGGACCCGGTTGAAGCAGTGAAGAATGCAGACGTTATTTATACTGATGTGTGGATTAGCATGGGTCAGGAAGACGATAAGGCGAAAAGATTAGCTGACTTAAAAGCATACCAGTTAAATTCAGAGCTATTAAGCCATGCTTCAAAAGAAGTGCTTGTAATGCACTGTTTACCTGCCCACAGAGGCGAAGAAATAACTGATGAAGTGATAGACGGACCGAATTCGATAGTATTTGATGAAGCTGAGAACCGTTTGCACACACAAAAAGCGATAATGAAATTATTAATGTCATAATATGGGGAAATCTCACCTCCATGTTATATACAATAAGTGTATGCCACAACCCTCCTTACCAAATTTCTATTTGGTAAGGTTTTGACTGGAAATTGTAGATTCATCTATGGGCTTTCACTAATAGAATTTTGGGAAAGAGAGATTGGAGATAGATACAACACAACCCTCCTTACCAAATTTCTATTTGGTAAGGTTCATTAGCTAGATAACCAAAATCCATGCGTAGTACATATAAGATTCTAGATAAGGATGGTTTATATTTTGTTACTTCGTCAATAGTAAATTGGATACCAATATTTAACAATGAGAAATATTTAAATATTCTTTTTGAAAGTATAAAGTTCTCGCAAATAGTAAAGGGTCTTAATGTTTTTGCTTATGTTTTCCTTTTTGATCATTTCCACATGATTGTTACTGCTAGCGATGTTAAAAGTATAATGCAGGCAATAAAAGGTTTCACAGCAAGAGAAATTATTAAAGAATTGAAAAAATCTTGTGAAGATGGTATTCTTAAGTCTCTTCAAATGAATAAGAAAAACCACAAGGTTAAAAGTGACTATCAAGTGTGGCAGGAAAGTTATCATCCGGAAATAATCACTTCAGATTATATGTTTAAGCAGAAAGTTGATTATATACATTTCAACCCTGTTAAACATGGATATGTTAAAGAGCCGGAAGATTGGAAATATAGTTCATATGGATATTATTATTGTGATAAGGAAAGTATAATTGATATAGCTGAGATGGAATGGTAGATTGAAGATCCAATATGGGCTTTCCCAAATAGAAATTTGGGAAAGAGGTGTTTGGGAATGAAATTAAACACAAAGTATAATACAAATTTTAAATAAAATTATATTCAATGCCTGTAAAAAAAGAAGATTCACTGAAAAAACTTAACTGGGACGAGTTTTACAAAGTCCCGCTTAACAAAAAACTTAATTATTTTGATGAAGATAATCACCTGTTCGATTGTTTATTCTCACAGCAATTCGACAGGAAGATACTTGATCATTTATTTAAATTAGCAACAAAGATAAGAACCATTGCAAAGGAAAAAGAAGGTATTGACTGGCTGCAGACGCTTCTTTCACATAAAAGAGCGATTCTTTATTTCATTCAGCCATCCACAAGGACTTTCCTTTCATTCCAGAGTGCTTGTTATATATTAGGAATGAAAGTTAGCGAGATACGTTCAACTTCTACATCATCCGAATTAAAAGGTGAATCTCCTGAAGATACAGTAAGAACATTCAGCTCATACACAGACCTTATCATCATGCGTCATTTCGAAGAGGGCTTTGCCGAGAAGACTGCATGGCTTCTGAACAAAACAAACAGGCCTATACCCGTAATTAACGGCGGTTCAGGTAAAGACCAGCATCCAACACAGGCGTTACTTGACCTGTACACGCTAAACTGGGCATTTAATGATAAGGGCGGTATAGATAATAAAACAATTGCCATGGTTGGTGACCTGAAACGCGGAAGAACGGTCAGGTCGTTAACTTATTTGCTGAAGAATTATAAAAATGTGAAGTTTATTTATGTCTCACCGGATTATCTTAAAATTGGCGATGATATAAAGAAATTTTTGATTAAGCATAAAATGGAATTTATCGAAACCGATAATATGAACAAGGCAATTAAGAATGTAGATGCAATTTATATGACAAGAATACAGGATGAATACGATATCAACGGTGAATCAAAGGATATTGATTACAGCAAATTCCATATTACAAAAGAGCATTTAAAGATGATAAAGAAGACTGCAATAATAATGCATCCACTCCCCCGCCGCCAGGAAATTGACCCGGCAGTTGATGATGACCCAAGAGCTATGTACTGGCGTCAGGAACGCAACGGAATGTGGATTAGAACAGCTTTGATTGCTCATATATTCGGATTGGATAAGGTGATATCAGCAAAATAGTCTGAACCGGGATTAAACGGATTAAAAGATTTGTTGGATTAAGAGTCTGTCAAAAAATGACAGACTCTTTTCAATTTTACTATCTATTATTTTAAAAGTATCATTTTCTTCACATCTGTAAAGGATTCTGTTTCGAATTTATAGAAATAAACCCCTGATGCAAAGTTTGAGGCATCCCATATCACTTCATATTCACCCGCTTTTTGATGTGTATTTACGAGTTCTGTAATTTCTTCGCCAAGCATATCGATAATTATTAATTTCACATTTGTTGCTTTCGTCAAATCATATTGTATTGTTGTTGAGGGATTAAAGGGATTTGGAAAGTTCTGCTTTAATTCGAAGTTTGAAGGAATTCTTTCATTAACTGGTTCAATTCCAACCAGAGTTGGATTTATATATTTTCCGCCGGTATTAAGATAATTTGTGCTTGAACCTCCCCATATAATCATTGTACTTCCGGTCCATACTGCCGAGTGATGTGATCTGGGTACAGGAGCGCCTGTTGTTGTTGTCGAATCCCAACTATCATTAGCCTGGTTATATATTCCGCCTGAATAAAATAAATTACTGCTTCCTGAACCATTTGAACCGCCCCAAATAACCATCTTACTGCCTGTCCATATTGCAGTATGATATGATCTTCCTGCAGGGACATTATTATCCGATGTTGTTGTCCAAACATTTGCGACCGGATCATATCTTCCTCCAGTGAATAAATAACCACTACCGGGATTATGTCCACCCCAGATTATCATTTTACTCCCTGTCCAAACCGCGGTGTGCATGTTACGTTCTGCAGGACAGTTTGATAATGAAGTTGATGTCCATGTATCTGTTGAAGGATCATAGACACCTCCTGTTTTTAAATAATATGAACCTACTGTACTGTCTCCACCCCAAATAATCATTTTGCTTCCTACCCAGACAGCAGAGTGATGTTTACGAGGAGATGGGGCATTAGTTGTTGACATTGTTGTCCATGTGTTTGAGATGGGGTCATACATTCCTCCTGTATTTGTAGTACCGTTGTTTGTTTGACCTCCCCAAATTATCATTTTACTCCCTGTCCATACAGCTGTATGCATTTCACGAGCCGATGGTGCATTAGCTGTATCAATTATATTCCAATTGTTCGTTACAGGGTCATACGACTTACCTGTTCTCAAATTGCTGGGACCTCTTCCTCCCCAGATTAACATTCTGCTTCCTGTCCATACGGCTGTATGGAAATATCTTCCGTTTGGACCATTAATTGAATCCGTTACAGCCCAGGTATTAGAAATAGGGTCATATACTCCACCTGTTTTTAAATATCCATAATTATTATTACCTCCCCATATAATCATTTTGCTGCCTGTCCATACTACAGTTTGAAAAGATCTTCCTGAAGGAGCATAGTTGACACTAGTTGGAATCCAGGATTCCTGTGCCAGGATTTTTAAATGCATTACAAGAGAACTAAGAATTATACATGAAAATAAAATTGAATTTTTCATTGTTGTACTAAATTATATTTTTAATTTATTAGCAACATGGATACAAATTTATTTTTTTAATACTTGCCTTAGAATTATTTATATAATTTGAAACTAAAGACAGAAAATCTCCTGCAGGATGTTGTAAATTCAAAAGTTTAATAGGAATGTTCTAAGTTAATATATTATACTAAAAAATGCAATTTATTACTGTTTATTGTTCTTGAAAAGCACAAATGCCTCTTTTCAGAGGCATTTGTATGAGTAAACCTAAATATTTATTTACAGCTTAGAACGGCAGGTCGTCATCTTTAACGGTTGCAGCACCGGTATCCTGAACAGAAGTACCCGGTTGTTGAGTGTGTCCGCCATTGCCCATATCAGTTTGTCCTTTTGAATCAAGCATTATCATATCATTCATTACAATTTCTGTTCTGTAATGTTTCTTCTTATTTTCATCTTCCCATGATTCGGTTTTTAAGCTGCCTTCACAATAGACCTTGCTGCCTTTTTTCAGATACTCTGCACAAATCTCTGCAAGCTTACGCCAGACAACAATATTATGCCATTCGGTTTTTTCCTGGTTATTGCCGTCCTGGTCTTTCCATGACATACTGGTTGCCATAGAGAATTTTGTTACTGCAATACCGCTCTGCGTGTATTTCAGCTCGGGGTCCTGACCAAGCCGCCCGATAAGCGTTACTTTGTTTAAATCTTTTGCCATTTTGTTTTTATTGAATTATATATTTATGAATTTTTATATTACTTAAAATTAATACATTATTTTTATTTAATACAGCCAAATCTTTAATTACTCCTAAATTATTTCCGTCGTATTTATGATAAGCGGTGTATTTATTCAGTTTTAAATCATATACGGCAATGGAACTGCTTTTTAAAATGTACAGATTATCAGAATTATATGTAATTGAAATAACGGTATCTTTATCCGGATTTTTTAACCGTCTTACATACGTTCCATAATTATCAAAATTAATGATATCGCTGTTATCCTTATCCAATATCCAAACATCAAGATTGCTCCCCCGTACAATTTTTGACGGTGAACCCAGCCTCTCAAGCCCTATATTTGAATTAGCAAAAAGGTTGGAAACTTCTTCCAGTGCTTTTAGCTTTGCGGCTTTATAATTTGCTGCATCAGCTATAATAAAAACCTCTGATGTATTTAAAAAAGCAATTCCGTTAGGATAATAGATTTTACCTGAGTTTTCTGCAGTTAAGTTATAGGAATTTAAGCTAAATGTTCCAACCAGATTAAGGTTAATATCGTACCTTTGAATACGGTTGTTCTGGTAGTCACAGACAAATACATCAAGTCCATTTGAGGCATCAATTGCTACCGGCTGGTCGAGTGAATTCAGGTTAAAGCCGGTACCTCCAAAGGTGCCAAGAAGCTTACCTGTAAGTGAATACTTATATATTTTGTTTAGTTGGATATCTGTGATAAATATTAAATCTTCTCTTGATGAAGAAATGGCTGCTGCATTTTTGAAATCGCCAATAGACTCTTTATAGACCAATGAATCGGTTTGAAAAGTAAAAAATGTGGATAAAAGATATAAAAAACCTAAAACCAAGTTAATTATTAATTATTTATGTAAGTTTAAACAAATTTCTTAAACTTTCAATGAAATTTGTATTTATTATAAAAACAAAAGTTTAGAATTAGACATAAATAAGGGACGAATGATTCACCTGTCAAACGCCCCTCATTAGTTATATATAAAATTACCTTATTATTATTCTTCCATTCTTCTTTTATTCCTCAAATAATCAACAAAAATATGTTCTCCAAGGTCATTTAAGCTTGAATAGTAAGCTTTGCCGTTGTTTGCCTTAGTGAAATCCTGTACAAACCTGACAAGATATGAGTCATCAGCAATCATAAAGGTAGTAATCTTTATTTTTTCACGCCTGCATGCAACAGCTTCATCCAGAGTTTTATTGACTATTTTAGGGTCCAATCCAAATGAATTCTTATAAATACGCCTTGAATTTTTATCTTCATAAATAGCAGAAGGTTTTCCATCGGTAATCATGAATATTTGCTTATTAGAGCTCTTTCTGCGGCTTAAAATATGCCTGGCAAGCTCAAGCCCTGCTTTCGTATTGGTATGGAAAGGTCCTACAGTGATAAACGGGAGTTCTGAAACCGAAACTTCTTTGGCTTCATCACCAAACAATACTATATTTAAAGAATCCTTCCTGAATTTCGATAAAATTAACTCAGATAATGCCAGTGCAACCTGTTTAGCCGGAGTTATTCTGTCTTCACCATATAATATCATGCTGTGGCTTATATCAAGCAGAAGAACCGTTGCACAAGTAGTCATATGTTCCGTTTCATAGACCTCTATATCATCTTCATTGAGCTTAAAATCATCTATCCCTTCCCTTTTAAAGGCATTTGATAATGTTTGAGTGGGGTCTATATTAGTTGCCTGGTCTCCGAACTTATACTTTTTAGTATAGTTGTCGCGGTCAACACCGGTACCTGTAAGAGGTGTTTCGTGCAGTCCATCTGCAGATTTTTTAAGGTTAGAAAATATCTCTTTGAAAGAATCTTTCCTAACTCTTACTGCACCTTTTGATTTAAGGATATACATATCCTTAGCTTCTTCGATATATCCTTTATCTTTCAGCATTTCAACAAAATCGCCAAAAGAAAGGTTTTTGTCGAAGAATTCATACTTCTCATCGAGCTGCTGCATCCACTCAAGAGCTTCATTAACATCGCCGTTGGTCTGAATAAGTATATAGCTGAACAATGAAGTCAGCTTTTCAAGGCGTTGTTCATCCGTTAACGATTGCTCGTTCCATTTCGAATAAATTAATTTCATAATCCGGTCTTTTTATTAGAATATGGCTCTAATGTACCGGAGTAATAGGTCGGGATATATACCAAATAAGAATAAGCCGATAGTTGAAATAACGGCAGCCGTGAAGGCAAATTCTGATTTTGATTTTTGTATCGTTCCTGTAACCGGTTCATAAAACCACATAAATAAAATTACTTTAATATAGTAGTAAACCCCAATTAAGCTCAGTAAAATTCCAACAATAGCCACCCAAATGAAGTTATTTTGGATTACAGAAAGAAAAATATAATATTTTCCCCAAAAACCGGCAAAAGGCGGGATTCCGGCGAGTGAAAATAAAAATATTGATAAAATACTCGCAAGCCCGGGATTTGTTTTTCCAAGACCTTTATAGCTTTCTAAAGTATTAGATAAACTCCTGTCTTCCATAGTATCAGCTTGAGCTTCAACTATTCCGATAACAATAAATGCACCAAGCTGCATCAGAACATATGATACAAGGTAAAATACAACTGCATGAGTAGATGATGGTGTTACAAGTATAAATCCGATTAAAATATAACCTGCATGTGCAATGCTTGAATAAGCCAGCAGACGCTTAATATTAGTTTGAAGTAAAGCAACAACATTGCCGTAAAGCATTGTTAAAATAGCAAGAATTGCTATTAACATTGAAAATTTTTCAAGTCCAAATGTAGTAAAGAAAACGAGTAATGCACCAAATGCCGCTGTTTTCCCTACAGATGACATCATTCCAGTAACAACTGTTGGAGCACCCTGGTACACATCAGGTATCCACATTTGCAAAGGAAATGAACCTGTTTTGAATATAAATGCGATTAAGATAAGAACAATACCAAGAAAATATGTTGGCTCTGTCTGGTTTTTAAAATTCGTAAAGAAAGAATAACTGGTAGAACCGGTATAGCCGTATATTAAAGCAATACCCATAAGCAAGAATCCTGTGAAGAAAGCTCCCAGCAGAAAATATTTTAAGGCACTTTCGTTAGATTCAAGACGTTTCCTCATAAATCCTGCGAGTACATAAAATGAAATTGACA
Source organism: Ignavibacteriota bacterium (assembly GCA_003820375.1). Taxonomy (GTDB): domain Bacteria; phylum Bacteroidota; class Ignavibacteria; order Tepidaquicellales; family OLB5; genus RPQH01. The sequence goes on along the minus strand of RPQH01000013.1, from coordinate 32,064 downwards.
TAATTTCAAGTCCCACAAAAACTATAATAAGGTCATAAGCCATTACCATCAGCATCATTCCAAGAGTCGCAATAAACAGTAACGAATAATATTCGCCGTAATTTATCCCCTCTTTTTCTAGATATTCTTTAGAAGACAGTACTGTGATGAGAATACCAAGAAGCATAGTGATATTCACAACTACACTAAAGGTACTTAACCGTAAGAACGAGCTAAAGAATAATGAATTTACGGTTAATTGCGGGAAAGAATAGTTTATAGCAACTATCAGTGAAACTATTGAAAGGTAAAATATAATTTTTTCGCCTATCTTTTTTTTACCGTGAGGAAAAATTGCTTCTATAATTAAAATTAAAAGTGATGTTGCAGCTATAATCAGAAGTGGGATATTATTAATAAAATCGGCTTTGTTTATCAATTTACCTTATTAATTATTTATAAATTCTTTTTAAACCAGTTTAATACCAGTGTGTAAATTTCAGGATATTGCTCAATCAAATACATTCCGTGTTTATCAGTGTCATACACTTTAAGTTCCATAGGGTCAAAAATATAATCTTTAATCATTTCTTTTGCATCCTGTTCATGCTGCCCGTCTTTGCTTCCGCATATAAAAAAAACAGAAGGTACCCTGGGGAATAATGAAGCCATTTTTCTTGGGTCAATACCTAAAAATGCTTCAAATCCTTCTTTACTGTTCGAAATTGTTATTGTAGTCTTTGTATAGCGCATATGCCCTGCATAACAAGCCAAATTGCCTCCTATTGAAGTACCCATTGCACCAATTCTCGCCGAATCTATACTGCTTTTTTGACTCCTGGCCCATGCAATTACAGCATCAACATCTTTTGGAGCTTGCTCCGGATCAGTTAATAATTTAACAGGGTCATAATCTACTTTCGATGATTTACCGTGTCCGCGTATATCGTATGCAAGAACTTTATATCCGTTATTTACCAGTGTATCTATAAAACTCTGTGCCCATTGTTCCTTTGTCTGCTTAAACTGATGAATTAAAATTACAAGCGGCTGAACATTGTTCTTCTTATCCTGAGCATAAAAATAATTCGCTGATATCTGTTTCCCGTCAGCAGCATTTATCGTAATTTCATCTTTTTGAACTAAAGAAGATTTTTCTTTCTTCTCAACATTATTCTGCACATTTTGCTTTTGGCTGCTATTTGAGGAACAGGCACATAATAATAAACAACAAACGAGAATTAAAAATAAATTTATATTTTTCATTTGTTTTTATTGATTTTACAAAAGTAAGAAAATTATATTATAAAGAAAACACAAATAAGAGTTGGGAGTTTATGGAGTTAGGAGTTGAAGAATGAGGGTTATTCAGCAGATGATGAAAAATTGTCTAAATCATTAATTACACTGATAATGGTAAGGTATGTAAAGTTGTATATATTTTCTTTTATTTCTTGAAATTGCCTAAAAAAAATTATAATGTTAAATGTATTAGAACTAATAATTAAAATATATGATTTTATAGAAAATAGTAAAAATAGAGATATTTAATACTCACCTGCTTAAATTTTTTCCTTCCTGAAAAATATCTCTTTAGAGGAGATAAATATGAAAATTTTATACAATATTGCATTTATTATAATAATTTCAATAACTGCTTATTCACAACAAACCTCATGGTTTTGGCAAAATCCATTGCCTCAGGGAAATGTACTAAACTCTGTAAGTATGCCAACATTAAATGATATTTACATTGCTGGTCAGAGTGCAACGATATTAATATCACACGATGCTGGCGTTAGCTGGATTGTAAAAAACTACATTAATGGTATTGACAGTGTTGGTTTTTATAAAATAAAATTTATTAATAACACAACAGGCTATGTATGCGGAGATTTTGGTTATATTATGAAAACAACCAGTGCAGGGGAAACATGGGTTAAATTGACATCAAATACGATACTTCATTTAAATAATATTTCAATTTTAAATGACTCTGTTATATTCATTGGCGGTACTAATGTTGTGTTAAAAACTACAAACAGCGGACAAAGCTGGAATAATGTTTACACTAATATAAACGGTTGTACACTTGCCTATATTAATTCAATTCAGTTTATTAATGAAACAACAGGATTTTTAGCAGGAACTTGTACATCAAGTCCGGGGTATCCAAGCAATAGCGTCGTGTTGAAAACGACAAATAGTGGAAATAACTGGAATGCCATACTTGGATACTATAATTCAATTTATCCATATTTCTTGAATGATCAAACTGGATATGCGAGTGTAAAAATTGGTTTGGGACCTTATGTTAAATTCGCAAGAACAACAAATAGCGGAACTAACTGGCAATTAGATTCAATGTTTTATCATGGTGATATTTATTTTAAAGATGTGAATACGGGTTGGTTAAATGCAAATGGAATTTATAAAACTACCAATGCAGGATATTCTTGGAACACAATCTGGAATGGATTTTTCGGCCCTTCGTGCGGTAATCTTCCCGCCATGGATGTTTATAATGAAAACAATATAATTGATACAAAATGCATTAATATTATTAAAACTTCAAACAGTGGGACTAACTGGTATAATCTCAGCAAAGCAGATGCCTTAAGCGGCGGGCGTGTACAATTTACAGATGCTTTCACAGGCTGGACAACTGATGGAACTGCAATTTCACGTTCTACAGATGGCGGTACTACATGGATAGTTCAAAATATCTCAGGGGCAGGAGGTGTTAATGGTTTATGGTTTCTTAATAATAACACGGGATTTATAAGCTGTGATATTAATGGTTATCCGAATCATAGAATATTGAAAACTACAAATTCCGGTGTTAACTGGACAGAAATATTAAATATTGTGGGGAAAATATTTTTCTGTAATTCAAGTATAGGATTTATTCAACAACAAGTATCTGTTTACAAATCAGTGCTCTGGAAAACAACGGATGCCGGTAATAATTGGGCAGCAATATATAATGATACTTCATTTTATGGATTTAAGGATACAAGATTTATAAATTCTTCAACCGGTTATGCTATTTCTGCTTTAACTACAGCATATTATACTCGTTTTATTAGTAAAACTACAGATGGCGGTTACACCTGGTTCAATCAATCTCCAAATCCACAAGGATATTATTTTACAAATGCATACTTTCCGGATGAAAATACGGGATATACAAATTGCTTACCGATTGGAAATATAGGACGTCCAAAGTTATTTAAAACTACAAATGGCGGTGTTAGCTGGATTGAGCAGAATGCACGTTCTTTATGGCAGGTTACAACAATGTATTTCAGGGATGCTAATACAGGTTATATAAGCGCTACTCCTTATTTGATGTATACTTCAAATGGAGGTTTAAACTGGAACGCTTCAATACCCGGAACAATGAGTAACATTAATGATATCTGTTTTATTAATGAATATACAGGTTGGCTTAGTGGAAACGGGAATGTTATAATGAAAACTACAAACGGTGGCGGTATCATGGTAAATACTCAATCTACAAGCAATGAAGTACCAACAGATTTCATGCTCCATCAAAACTATCCCAATCCCTTCAATCCATCAACGAAGATAAAGTTTGATATTCCGGAAACCCCCCTTAGTCCCCCCTTTGGTAAAGGGGGGATAGTGTCCCTGAAAATCTTTGATATACTTGGCAGGGAAGTTGCGATTCTCATAAATGATAAGCTCACTCCAGGCACACATGAAGTCGATTGGAATGCAGATAGTTTTGCTAGCGGAGTGTATTTCTATTCTTTATTTGCAGATGGTGTTGTAATCAATACGAAGAAGCTGGTTTTGATGAAATAATATAACACTATTAATTGTAAATCCTCTTAATTATTCATCTTTGATGAATATGCCAGGTCATTTGTTGGAATGCTAAGATAATATTTATTTAACAGGATATTTCAATAACGCTTGATTCATTTGTACCAACAAGATCGACCTGACATTGCACCTAAAGAGGAGAATTTGATTAATCTGACTAATCTGATGAATCTGATGAATTATTAAATATTATACTCACTTCCCTTTTCCGGGATTTCTATATTATTGAACCCATCGCTTTTAAGCATTGATTGAAGTGCCTGCTGCTGGTCATAATCGCCGTGAACTAAAAATATGCTCTCTAGTTTTTTCTTATCGAATTTAGCAAAATATTGCTGTAATTCATTCCTGTCTGCATGTGCAGAAAATGAATTTAATACAACTACTTTAGCCATTACATGGTGTTCATCACCAAATATTTTTACTAATGGATTTAGTACATCACGGGATTCTATGAGTCTTCTCCCAAGAGTTTCAGGCGCCATAAATCCTATTATAAGAATTGTCGATGCCGGGTCTTCAATATTATTTGCTAGGTGATGAAGAATTCTTCCTGCTTCTGCCATACCAGATGCTGAAATTATCATGCACGGACCTTTAAAGTTGTTCAATGCTTTCGATTCTTCAACATCTTTTATATATGTCAGGTTTGAAAAACCAAATATATCGACACCTTTTGAAATTAATTCTGATGTTTCTTTATCAAAACATTCGTGATGTAATTTAAATACGTCAGATACATTTACAGATAACGGACTATCAACAAAAATCGGGAAACGCGGCAAAGCTCCGCTATTAAATAATTTGGATAATGAATAAACAACTTCCTGGGTTCTGCCGACGCTGAATGCAGGCACAATTATTTTCCCGCCTCTTTGTAAAGCTTCTTTGATAGTAATTTCAAGCTGCGTATCCATTTCGGTAGCTTTATCATGCACCCTTCCGCCATAGGTTGATTCGGATATTATATAATTTACATCACCAATAAATTCAGGGTCTTTTAAGATTGGTAAATGTGCCCTGCCAATATCACCTGAGAATGCAAATTTATATGTTTTACCATTCTCAACTATGCTTAGCAAAACCTGTGCAGAGCCAAGGATGTGTCCTGCATCAAAAAAGGTAACTGCAACACTTTGATTTGTATTATCAATAAAAAACTGCTGGTCATAAGATACTGCCTTAAATTTTTTCATCGTATCTCTGACATTATCAAGTGTATATAACGGCTTGAAAAGCGGTTCATGTTTTTTAGCTCTTTTCTTATTAACGTATTCCGTATCTTTTTCCTGGATATGAGCACTATCCTGAAGCATAATTGCACACAAATCACGCGTAGCAGTTGTTGAATAAATATTCCCTTTAAATTCTTTAGCAATTAATGTAGGTAAATTGCCTGAATGGTCTATGTGAGCATGAGAAAGAACTACAGCATGAATTTCAGCAGGGTCAAATAAAAATGATTTATTTATTTGATATGCCTCTTCCCTCTTTCCCTGGTATAATCCGCAATCGAGAAGTATTTTCCTGTCATTAATTTCAAGTAAATGCTGAGATCCTGTTACTGTTCTTGCCGCTCCGCAAAATTTTATTTTCATGTATTATATATTTGATTATTAATCAATTTAACTCCTTCAAAAGCAAAATTAAATGGAAAAGGTTCTCTTGAATTGCGAATTTCGGATTGTCAATTTCGAATTTAAAAGCAAATTGTATAATTGCAGATTAGAGATTGCAGATTAGTCCAGACCCTCTTTCCCGAAGGGATCTAAGGAAAATTTGGAAAAGAGGGATTTGGATACTTAACAAACTTAAAGAACTTAACAAACTTAAAGAACTTAACAAACTTAAAGAACTTAACAAACTTAAAGAACTCTAAAACCTCATCTTCTTAGCAAAATCATTTATAAAATCAAATCCGAACAGCATTGTGAAATAAAATCTCCATTCCTTACCATAAGTAACTACTTTCTCTTCCCCTGTTGTTGAAGGGAATAATTTGCTGAATTGGTCAACACCATATGCTGCATTAAATGCAAAGCTGGTAGGATATACATAATATGAATATGTCTGCAGTCTTAACTCAGCTCCGAAATCTTTTTTAAATTCTTTTAGCTTGGTTGCATCACCATTCCATGCATTACCGATATCACCGTAAACTGAAAGGTACATTTTATCGAAATAAAATTGGAGGAAGTTAAAATCAAGTCCTGTTGCAAGCGGAAATCTATACGTTAAATTAGCAGTTGCATATTTATTCCCTCCGAGAGCATAGAATGGATACCCTTTCATACCCGGGAAACCGGTTGCATAGAAATCGAAGAAATTATCCTGCTGAGGTCCGAATATAGTACCACCTTTTAAAGTAAGCCCTATTGAATGAGTATTAAATAAAGGTAAAGTTTCCGACCACAAACCTTCAAGACGTGAAAACTTTGCATGGGCAAATGTTTCAACGGCATTTCCCTCATCATTTATTTCTAAATGCGGATTAAGATAATTGAACTCATAATCATATTTAAACTTAACATAACGCCCAACAGGATTAATATCATCGTTCTTATCGAATCTCATATTATTATACGAGTACGTCAACGAAATGTCTCTTCCATTAAAATAATTTGTTGATGATGCAGGTATCTGCCCAATCCGCGGGATTATAAACTCCCCAAGTTTGGAAGAATAACGGGATATTGTAAATCCTGCTTTCATTGTATGATTTGAGTTAATTATCTTGAATGCCATATCAAAATCAAACTCAAGCAGGTCATAGGTTATATCAACTGGTATTGTGTCAAGTCCGGCAACAAGGTCAGCATTAGTTTTTCTTGTTATGTTATATCCCGATAAAGTAAAATGCGGTGCAAAACCTAACGTTTTCAGGAAAAAATCTTTAAAGAATGGTACACCGTTATTATATTCAAACTGCAGGAACAGGTCACGTTCAAATTTTCTGTTCATTGAAGCCCCGCCGAAAATTCCCATTCTTCCAAGTACATCCTGTGAATAAAAATATAATCCCGGTTTTATCAGGTCAGCAAAATTGTTATCTTTAGTATAATTATCAAATCTTAATACAGGAATAAAGAACAAAGGTGTTGCAACATTATTATATGGTGCTTTGGATTTTATAAAAGGGTCTTTATCATTGAACTTTTTCAATTCTTCCCAGGCAAATTTATTCTTTGCTGATGATGAATTGGAATCATTTTCCAAGGCATATTTCTCTATTACAAGATTGGGTCTTTCGTAATTTGCATTGAGAGCGGCAATTGAGCTGTCAAGCACTGAAGGTGATTTCAGTAAATTAATTTTATAACCGGTCGATTTGAACGATGCAAAAGTTAAATTTCCGTTAGTATCAACTGCTGGCATAAAAGCACCGCCTAAAACATTTGTCATTTGTGAAACGGGATTTTTGTTTTTATCACCGCCTGTTGTTATACTGTCTGCCGGTAATTCATACCTGTAAACATTATAAATACCCGTAGCATCTGATGTGAAATAAACATACTTACCGTCATGCGAATATACAGGATTGCGGTAATCTATGTTATCGTCTGCAAATAATATTTCAGTATTCAGTGTATTCACATCAAGAGTGCGGATACTTCTTCCGCCTTCAAGTGAAAAATCAAATATTAAAGTATTTCCGTCAGGTGACCATTTCAATGAATATATTTGTTCCCCGTTATTATTCGAAGTAAGCTTTTTATTCGATTTTATTTTTTCACCGTGTTTATAATCTGCCACACAAATATTTTGAGAGCCGTCTTTGTTAACAATGAATGCGACTTTTTTACCATCAGATGAAATTGCAGGAGAATGAGCACGGAGATTGGTTGTTATCTGCTCTTCAGTTTCATCTTTTAAATTATATTCATACAGGTCAAAGATACTCTTTTCATGAATGGTAGGTTTATTTCGTCTCGCATAGATAATATTCTTGCCATCCGGCGTCCATGCATAACTGCCTGAAATACCCGATATCTTAGCTTCATCTTCACCTTTTCCATCAACATTATGAAAGAATAAAGTTGTTGCACCATAATCATAGGTCTTATTAGAAAGGTAAGATATTTTTTTGCCGTCAGGTGAAAACTGAGGATAATAATTTGCAAAACCAATATCAGCAATATTATCACCGGAGACAATAAGCTTTTTCAGGTTCGCTGTTTTCTGCCCGTAATCCTGTTTCAGGAATGCTTTCCATTCGTTATACAGCTCTTTTCCGGTTTTACCTGTGGCTTTTTTGAATGCAGATTCAGCATTAAAACTTACAGGATTGCCCATATATTCTGATACTTCCCTAAGCTTATCTTCGCCATACTTACCGGAAATATACATAACAAAGCCAAAACCTGCATTGTAAATTGATTCAGCTTTATACGTTGTTACACTTGCAAATTGCCCCATATCTTCATATGTGACCAGGTCATTATCGAGTGACCTTGTTCTGAGTATCATATCCCTGTGTGCATCCCAAAAATCATATCCAAGCTGCTGACGCTGGTATTGTGCAGTTCCTTCAGCATACCAGGCAGGTACGCTAACACCGGAGATGGGATAAGATGCTATTACATTAGGATATCCATATAATACATCCGGTCTTCTTTCGTTCTCGTAATTCAGCCATTGCAGATAAATCGAGGGCATTTGTTTGAAAAACTTCATTGATGCAGGCACCTGGATAACATGAGTGAACTCATGTGTTATAACATTCCTTAGCCAATTGTGTGTACCTCTGAGGTCAAAATCCAATGCTACGGCAGCTATCTCAATACGGTTGCCATAATAATCAGTTGCACCGTTTGAATAATCCGATTCATCATTGATAATGAATGAAGTTTTATCAGACGGCCTATAATTATATAAAGCAGTGATTGGACCATATATATCTTCAGCAATTTTAGCTACAGCATTAGCAGTTCTTTCAGTACCTTTGTGATAATGTATATAAAAATGCTCAGTCTCAATAGTATAAAAATCCAGTTCCGGATTTGGATCAAATTGTCCAAATGTTGAATTATTTAAGCAAAAAACAGCAAATACAAGAATAAAAAAAGCCCGGTATATCATATTTATTTTTTAATTAATTAACATAGTTAATTTATTTTTCCCGATATAACAATAGAAAAATTAGTGCGAAAATGCAGGTTTCTCAGAATAAATAGAAGGTAAAAATGATGCTATATTTTTTGAAGTTAGTTTGTTTTAAATATTTTGTTATACAAAGATATAAATTAAATTACTAATATTAAACAACATATTTTATATTTTTTTAGTTCTATAAGTTTGGCTATTTCATTATGTTAAAAATTTTTTAGTGAGTAATAATATATTAAGGTACATTTATATTATACACTAATGGATTTACGAATTAATATGCCAAGAATATTGTATCCTCAACTTAATGCCATTGGGATTGGGGGTGAGGTGGTAACATTATTTCAATTTTATGTAGAATTGATTGCATTATCCCGTAGGTTTTATACGTATAAATACGTCGTGCTTTGTTAGGATGTTTACTACTTACATTTTGGAAATTATTTCGTTATTTTATATTTTATATTTAAAGTATGTATATAAAATACATCTCTTACCGAAGTAATTAAAAATGCAGGAGTAAATTTTTTGAAACAACAATATATAGTGGATATCAACCCATCCACCGGTAAAATAATTAAAAAAATCAAGTGTACCTCTAAATCCGGGGTACATGAGGCAGTATTAAAAGCACGTAAAGCTTTACCCTACTGGTGTAATTTATCATTGAAAGAACGGAGCAAAATGCTTGCAAATGCTGCTAAAGAGTTCAAAAAGGAAAAAGAAAATATCGGGCGTATTATTACCGACGAAATGGGAAAATTGTACAGGTCAGCAGTAGGTGAAGTACATGCTGTTAAATACGGTATCATGAAAACGATTGAAATGGCTAAAGATGCACTGCCTGTTGAGAAATACAGAGAAGATGGACTTATTACAGAAGTCCTGCGGGCTCCAATAGGTGTCTGTGCGGTAATAACACCGTGGAATTTTCCGGTCAGTATGCCTGAAACTCTTCTATCCCCTGCCTTGATTGCAGGCAATACTGTTGTATTCAAACCTTCTGAAAATGTACCTCTTACAGGAAAAGCATTATACAATATTTTTAACAAGCATCTTCCTGAAGGCGTTATAAATCTTGTACAGGGAGCAGATGAAGTTGGTAATGAACTGATACATTCTGATGTAGATATGATAGCATTTGTCGGCTCACAAAAAGTCGGCAAAATAATAATGAATGCAGCTAGTGATAAATTGAAACGTATTGTATTGGAGCTTGGCGGTAAAGACCCGATGATTGTTTTGGATGACGCAAACCTCGAGAAGGCTGCTAACTTTGCTGTAAATGGTGCTCTGAGAAATACAGGACAGGTTTGTGTTTCCGTTGAAAGAATATATGTGCATGAAAAAATTGCCGGTGAATTTATTGATATGGTGAATGAGGGTGTTAAAAAATTTACATATGGCGATGGATATGATGAAAATGCCATGATGGGACCAATGGTAAGCAAAGAGCAAAGAAAAATAGTTGTTGACCAGATAAATGATGCCGTCAGAAATGGAGCGAATCTCATTACCGGAGGTAAAATTCCTGCTAATGAAGTTGGTTTTTACATGCAGCCAACATTGTTAACTAATCTTTCACACAAACATAAGATTATGAACATTGAAACATTTGGTCCGGTTGTATGTATCCAAATAGTTAAAAATGATGAGGAAGCAATCAAGCTTGCGAATGACACTCCATACGGACTTGGAGCTACAGTTTGGACAGGAAATAAAAAAAGAGGACGTGAAATTGCCGGAAAAATTGAAGCCGGTATGATTGGAATTAACCAGGGAATAGGTTCTGTATCAGGCACACCATGGGTTGGAATTAAACAAAGCGGGTTTGGATTTATTGGTTCAGTTGAGGGCATACGGCAATTTACAGTACCAAGAAAGATAAGTTATAAAACAAATCATGTTAAAAAATCAAAATAAAATTTTACAACAAATAATAAAAAAATAAAGCGGGTTTAACAAAAACCCGCTTTATACTTGCCCCCTTATTCTTTCTTTTGTTTCCCCTGTAGCGAAGTTTATGAAGGAAGGTTACTTCTTTTCCATTTTATCTTTATCCATACCCATACCAAGCTGCTGCATCCATTTGTCAGTATTCACATATCCCCAATGTTCAGTTGCTTTACCATTAGTTAAATAAATAACATCAATACCATCCACATTAACAGATTTGCCGGTAGGTTTCATATCCATCCAGGGTCCTGTGTTAGTACCGGTAAAAGTATTCAAAACAACTACCTTATTACCGTCAATAATAACTTCATCAACCGTAAACTTATAGTCAGGATAAGCAGTCCTTAAATTTTTAAAAAATGTAATTAAACCGCTTATTCCGGCTTCCTGCCCCGGAGATGGAGTGTGTTCAACATAACTTGCATCTATAAATTCACTAAATTTATCATACTGATCTTTATTAAATGCATCATAAGCATTCATAATTTTAGTACGGATAGCTTCTCTATCCAATGTGGTACCCTGGCGTAATACATCATCATCCTGTGCATAAATAGGAGTTGTAAAGAATAATGCCATGATTACCATTAGCATTATTAAGATTGGCTTCTTCATTATGACCTCCTTTTAGTTTATAAATTGGATTGCAAAGATAATAAAAAAAAGTCCGAAAAACAAAAAAATGGCGTTTTTCATTTAAATTCTGCAATAAATCTGTTCGTAACTGATTTATTTTTACTTATTTATACATTGCATATTTTTTAATAATTAATAAATTGTATAAAATTTTTATAACTAAAATAATTTTAATATGAAATTTGAATTCTCCCCTTATGTAGCATTCCAGGTAAAAGATTATCATAAAGCCGTTGAGTTTTATGAAAAAGTTCTTGGATGGAACATAATTGAGAAAGGTGAAAAGGAATCTCACTTTAAGATAGGTCCAATGAATTTCTTTGCAGAAAACAGCCCATCCGGTTTTACTTTTTTTGAATTCAGAACTGATAATTTTGAAGAAGCGAGAAAAACCTTAGAAGAAAACGGGTGTGTGATAACACAAACATATAATGATAAAAGCATGATGTTCAAAGACCCTTACGGTATGTGTTTCCATATCTTTGAAGAATAAATTATCATGTTATATAAACGATTTATACTATTAGATATACAATTAATCTTTTGCATCTAAGTAATTAAATATAATAAACTAGCCCGGGGTATATCAGGTCATTTATTGCATGTATAAATATTCAGTCTTACTTTGATATGTCCGAGTTGTATCTGTATTTTTCAAGGACATCCGGGTCAGTTGATGTGTCTATGATGTCTCCGCATTGCTGACACTGAAAGACTACTTCCTTAGGCATTGCACTGAACGCCATAGATAGCAAAAACCATCCCCATTTGCTGTATTTGGTCTTTGCAACTATCATAGGGTCATCAATTGTATGCCCGCAAGAACATTTAGTTATGTTTTTCAGGTTGTTAATCATAATAATGCCAAATATAATGCAATTACATTTTTATTAAACTATAAAAAATTTATTTTTATTAACATTACGATAAATTGGATACAGAAAAAGATATAAAAATAGAAGAACATCCTCCAATTGAAACGGTACTAAAACCTATCAGAAAATTCATGCATGTAGAGACATCAGGCGGAATTGTTTTGATTGTAATGACAATTATTGCAATAATTTGGGCTAATTCCCCTCTTGCCGATGTTTATTTTCACCTTCTGGAAACTAAGATTGTATTAGGTTTTGGCGATTATAGAATAGATGAATCACTGCATTACTGGATAAACGATGGATTAATGGCAATATTTTTCTTTCTGGTAGGATTAGAAATTAAGCGGGAATTATTAATTGGTGAACTATCTACAATAAAAACTGCATCTTTACCAATAATTGCAGCTTTTGGTGGAATGCTTGTTCCGGCTTTAATTTATTTAATTTTTAATCCCGGTGGAGAAGGGCAAAAGGGCTGGGGAATTCCTATGGCTACAGATATTGCATTTTCAATTGGTATTCTTGCATTACTTGGCTCTAAAGCTCCTTTTGCAATTAAAGTTTTTCTCACTGCTTTTGCTATTGTCGATGATATTGGTGCAGTTCTTGTTATTGCAATGTTTTATACCGCTGATATTTCATTGGTTATTTTAGGAATTGCTGCATTTTTCTTATTAATATTAATTGTAATGAACTTCCTTCATGTCCGGGCTCCTTCTGCTTATATTGTAATTGGTTTATTGTTATGGGCAGCATTGTTAAAGTCAGGTATTCATGCAACTATAGCAGGAATACTGCTTGCATTCACTATTCCTGCTAAAGCAAGAATTAACAGCCGTCAGTTTCTTGATACTACTCAATCTGCACTTGAAGATTTGAAGAAATTAAGGTCGATTGGAAAAAATGTTATGACAAGTAATGAATTAAGCTCAATTGTTTATGATATTGAAGATTCCTGCGAAGCAGTGCAAACTCCATCGCAAAGAATACAGGATGAACTGCATTTATTTGTCGCATTCTTCATAATGCCATTATTTGCTTTTGCAAATGCGGGGGTTAAAATAGATGGAAATATATTAAATTTAGTTGGACACCCGGTATCAATAGGAATTATATTTGGCTTATTTTTCGGAAAACAAATTGGAGTTTTTGTTTTTTCATGGCTTGCTGTAAAACTTAAAATTGCTGAAAAACCTCATAATATTAGCTGGATAACCATGTATGGTGCTGCATGCCTCGGCGGTATTGGGTTTACTATGTCATTGTTTATTGCATCACTGGCTTTTGGGAGCTTACCTCTTGCCGGTAATGCCAAAATAGGCATTCTTGCAGGTTCTTTAATATCAGGTATATTAGGTTATGTAGTTATAAAAAAATATTCTTCAGATAAAAAAAAGAATGGGAAAAAAATTTTTACAAATAATCTATAAGCTATTAATTATTTACAACTGCATTTTTGAACTATTAAATCTGTATAAATGTTATTCTTATAGTAGCTCATTTCAAACTATTGAAATTCCACAACCCCAATAAATAAGGAGAGAACAAATGGACAGAAACGAATTGCTATACTTACAATCCATTGAAGATTATCCGTTGGTATCAATTCTAATGCCTACAAACAAGAAAAACACAGATGGACAACAGGAAAAAATCCGTTTAAAAAACCTCGTTCAAATAGCCACAAAAAGATTGCAGGAAGAGTTTAAAAACGGACAAATCAAAGAAGTTCAGGACAAGCTTATAAGCATACCGGATGAACTAAATTATAATGTAAATGCAGATTCTTATGCAATATATATTGGGAAAGACCACAGGTACATTTATGAGCTCCCCTTTCCCGTTGAAGAGCGTGTTATTGTTGATACTACATTTGCAACCCGTGATATTGTGTTTGCAGTAAACAGATCCAAACGCTATAGAATTCTTGTGTTAAGTGATAAAATATGCCGGCTGCTAGAAGGAAGCCGGAACAGCTTTAAAGAAATTAAAAATGACAGATTCCCTGTTAAAAACAAGCAGCAGGAAGAATATAATAACGGGATGGAGAGAAATACATTTAAAGGTCTTCCAAAGCATCAGGTACAAAAAGATTACTTCCGTGAAGTTGATGGTGAATTAAAACACCTTGACCCGGAAGGCAAATTACCCCTGGCACTGGTCGGTGTTGAAAGAAATATCTCTCTTTACAAAGAGATAACCAAGTTCCAGGGCAAGATGATAGCAGAAGTAAACGGCAACTATGAATGGGCAGGTGCCCCGGAAATCACTAAATTAGTGTGGCCTGAAGTAAAGAAATACTTTGCCGAACAGCGTGAGATTGTTTTTAAAGAGCTTCAGGAAGCTGTTGGAAGACAGGGTATCGCTTTTGGTGCTGAAGAATGCTGGAAAATGGCGAAAGAAGGCAGAGGTAAGACGTTACTTGTTGAAATAAATTATAAATTTCCCGCTATAGTTGATTCATTAGGTTACGAATTAACCGGTACATCTCAGTCTGGTGAAACACCCGAAGTGATTGATGATGCAATTGATGAGCTTATTGAGCTTGTTATCAGCAAAGGCGGCGATGTATATTTTTATGATAATGAAGTTCTAAAAAAATATAAGCATGTTGCATTGATAGCCAGATATTGATAAAATATATTTTCTGAAGGTATTGAAGTATTATTAATTTACAGAAGCGGGTATTCCACTTATTTAAATATATAATAGGAATATCCGCTTTATCATTTATAAAAAAGGTTTTCAGGCAAAATGAAAAATATTAAGTCATTTTAGTCAATAAAAATGCAGCAAGAAAACCTGCAACAGTTATTAATCCCATCCAGTCTTTTGCTTCTTCAAAAGCTTCAGGGATCATAGTATCACTTATCATTGCTAAAATGGCACCTGCAGCAATTGCCAGTACGCCTGCATATGCTTCGGGAGGATAATTACTTAAAATTGAATACCCTGCTATCGCCGAGATGGAAGAAATTAAAGCTATTCCTCCCCAAATTCCGAAAATAAAACGTGCGCTTCTGCCGTTCTTTTTCATTCCTGCTGAGCTGGAAAGTCCTTCAGGCAGGTTAGAAATGAAAATTGCAATAATAACAGCTGTGCCAACCACTCCCCCCTTAATCATACTCACTCCTAACGCTATAGATTCGGGGATGCCGTCTAATAAAGCACCGAGTGCAATTGCCATCCCGCTTCCGGGTTTTTCATTTTCAGAAACCTGCTTATCCCCGTTTGACCTCTTTCTGTGTTTGGCTCCCCTTTTGCTTAGAAAATAATTTGCCGCTGAAAATAAAATTGCTCCGCTTAAAAAGCCGATTGCTGTAAATGTAAATCCTCCGGTCATATATGCTTCGTCCATAAGATCAAAAGATAAAGCAGATATAAGCACGCCGCTTCCAAATGCCATAATTGATGCAATTATTTTTCTTGGCACTTCAGCCAGGTAACCGATTAATGCACCAATCAGCAATGCTGAGCCGGCAACAAAACCCCATAATCCTGCTTGAAACCAAATTGGCATAATAAACTTAAGTTAATTATTTTAAAAACTTATATTAAAAGAAGTTAATCATCTGAAGTTAAATTCAATCCTAATAAATCAAATGAACAGCAGCCAGATTAAAATATAAATCGGAATTAAGATTGGAATAGAATATTTAATCATATACCCGAAGAAGCTTGATGTTTTTACATCGTTATGCTCCGCTATTGATTTAACCATAAAGTTAGGTCCGTTACCAATATAAGTCATTGCGCCAAAAAACACTGAAGAAATTGAAATAGCAACAACAAATTTTTCATGGGAAACTATAAATGTTAACACGTCTTGAATGTTATTAATATCCAATCCATATAAACCCATAGATGCTGTTAAGAAGGTTAAATATGTGGGTGCATTATCAAGAAAAGAAGATAAAATTCCTGTAGTCCAGTAGTAATGACCGGGTGTAGATAAACCCAGGGATGTAGAATTTTTCGATAACAAATCAAGAGCCGGCATCATTGTCATAAATATTCCGATAAATAGCCATGCTACCTCTTTTATTGGATGAAAGCTGAATCTGTTTCTGATGTGTATTTCTTTCTTTGTTATTTTATATGAAACAAAAGCAGTAATAAGCATAATAGCTTCACGTAAAAAAACAGGCTCTGTAATAAAAACAGAGCCAATAACAACAAATAAAAGAAAAATGTTTACAATTCCGCTTACCTTTATTTTTTCTCTCTGCTTAATTTCCCGGATTTCAAGGTAATCCGGTTGTTTTTTGAAATTATACCTGTCAAGAATATAAAAAATTATCAGTAATAGGCTGACAGTAATAGCCCATTTTACAATTACTTTGTTAATTATCCAGAAGAAAGGAATACCTTTAAGGTATCCTAAAAACAATGGCGGGTCACCAATTGGAGTTAATGCTCCGCCGACATTTGACACAATAAATATAAAAAAGATGATATGGTATGCCGATATTCTTATTTTATTTGTATTAATGTAAGGACGAATCAAAAGCATGGATGCACCGGTTGTACCAAAGATGTTTGCAATCACTGCTCCAATAGCCAGTAAAATTACATTCCTGAAAGGAGTTGACAGACCTTTTATATCAATAAAAACACCTCCTGAAATAATAAACAAAGAAGCCAGCAATGAAATGAACATTATATATTCTTCTAATGTATGGAGAACATCTCCCCCTTTACCGAGAAACAAATAATAAATAACTATAACTGCTCCAAGAGAAACAGAAACAATATGATAATTATTTTCCCATTTGAGATAATCAATAAATGGTGCAATGGCTATTGCAAGCAGAAGGATAATAAATGGAAGTATACTGAAAATGTTTACTTCCATTTATTATTTAATAAATATTGAGAATATTCTTTTTAGCAGCTTCCACATTTTCAATAACTCTTTTAACGGAAGCTTCGGATTTGCTAAGGAAAGTATTTGGATAAACACCTATCCAGACGATGAATAATAAAATAGGTATTATTGAAATAATTTCTCTCTTATTGAGGTCAGGAACATTTCTATTGGCTTCATTTTCAACCGGACCAAGCATAACCCTTTGATACATCCATAATAAATATACTGCTGAAAGTACAATACCAATTGTTCCGAGTATAGTATAAATATTATTATGTAAATTCGGAGAAGCAAAAGAACCTGCAAGAATCATAAACTCACCGACAAACCCATTCAGTCCGGGTAAACCGATTGAAGAAAGACATACTACAAGAAATAAAGACGCAAAGATTGGGATAATTTTTGTTAATCCACCGTAATCTGCAATTTCTCTCGTGTGCCTTCTGTCATATATAAAACCTACAAACAGGAATAAGGCTCCTGTAGATAAACCGTGATTGACCATTTGAATCAATCCGCCCTGCACGGATTCCACAGTCATTCCTGCGAGTGCTAAAACTATAAATCCCATGTGGCTTACTGAAGAATAAGCAACAAGCTTTTTCATATCTTTCTGTGCTATGCATAACAACGCTCCATAAATAATGCCTATTACACCCAGTATTGCAATTGGCACAGCAAACCTGACAAATGTTAACGGGAATAATCCTATTGAGAATCTTAACAAGCCATAAGTACCCATTTTAAGCAGAACAGCAGCAAGGATAACACTTCCAGCCGTTGGTGCCTCCGTATGTGCATCAGGAAGCCATGTATGGAACGGGAACATAGGAACTTTAATTGCAAAGCTTAATCCAAAGAAAATAAACATCCACATCTGAATGTTAAGCGGCATAAATATTGATACTTTCCTTAACTCTGTATAATCAGTTGTAAATTTACCTATCATTGGAGTAGCATAATTTGCAAGCCAGATTATTGCAACTAACATCAATAAGCTACCAAACATTGTATAAAGGAAGAACTTAACTGTGGCATAATATTTATTTTTGCCTCCCCATATTCCTATGATAAAATACATTGGAATGAGAATCAATTCCCAGAATACATAGAACAGGATAAGGTCAAGTGATAAGAAAACTCCGATTAAGCTCCCTTCGAGAATAAGCAGGAGGAAATAAAACTCTTTGGTTCTTGTTGTAATTGAATTCCAAACCGCTAAAATTGTGACCGGAAATATTAAAGTAGTTAATAAAATAAGCAGAAGTGAAATGCCGTCAACTCCAAGAAAATAAAAAATGTTAAAATCAGTTACCCATTGAACTTTTTCCACAAACTGAAAATCGGATTTTGATGCATCAAAACCGAAGTACAAAATAATGGATAAAATAAATACTACAATTGTTACTGCAATTGTATATGTCTTTATAAGCTTATCTTTTCCTGCTTTAAAAAATAAGATTGGAATAGACAGGATAATAGGTAAAAATATCAGGAATGAAAGTATATTATTTATCAAATGATATTCTGGAATTGATTTATATAAAATTTATTTATTTTTCTTTTATCTTTATTCCTAACCAAAAATATTCTCAAAAAGATTATTTTGAAAAAACAATATATGAATATTTTATTTTACAGGAACTGTATTAATATGATTTTCATGGAACATTTTGAGCCGTTTCTCAAGGTCACCGAACTGTGATTCATGAACATGTGAAACACATGCCCTAATCCCCTCTTTTCTCAGGCTTCCTGTATTGGAGAGTGATATTGCGCTTATGCCGTAATAAATAAGCTCACCGATTAATTCTTCACCTGTTAAACCCGGATATGAAACCGTAAAATAAAAGCCGTCTGCAATCGGCACTCCATCATCTTCATCATAAACAATATGGAAACCGTTCTCCAAAAATATTCTTTTCATCTCTTTGGCACGCCTGCCGTATATTTTAACCTGTTCAATAAAATTATATTCACCATCATTAACAGCTTTTAATAATGCCGTAAGAGCATATTGTGTTGAATGAGTAACACCTGCTGATACCGCATAAGCAGCTCCGTATATTAATGCATGACCGAAATTACTGCTTGTATAATACTGCATCAGGTCAGGAAAAGTTCTGTTAAATAATTTGCACGAAATTGCAATGGCACCGATTCTCTGGCCTGCATAACTGAAAATCTTTGAGCTCGATATCAGCATAATATAATTATCTGTGTACTTGGCAACTGTTGGCTGATAAGGCGGTAATCCCGGCTTTGAATATTCTTTCCTGAAATCCATATTTAAATAAGCAAGGTCTTCAAGAATGATTACATCATATTTATTAGCCATCTCACCGATTATCTGTAATTCTTTATCAGTAAAACATATCCAGCTTGGATTGTTCGGGTTTGAATAAAGAATTGTTGATATGTTACCTTTGCTAAGTATTTCTTCCAGTTTGGCACGGAGCTTCTCTCCTCTGTACTCATATACATCCAGGCTCATTTGCTTTAATCCCAGAACCTGAAGCTGCAGCTTATGAACCGGGAATCCCGGGTCTAAGAACAATGTGGTATCTTTTTGGTTATCTCTTCTTTCCGCAACAAGAAAGCAGATAAAGCTGCCGTTTGTAGAACCTGTGCAGGGAATACAGCAATTTTCATTAGTATCAATATCAAGAAAGAGCTTTACAAACCTGGCTATCTCCTGCTTTAATTCCGGTAAGCCTTCTATGCTCGGATAACTTGAACCGACTCCATTATTTAATGCCTTTGCTTCTGCTTCAATTCCAATCTTTACAGCAGGCAAGCCCGGCACACCCATCTCCATCCTGATAAATTTTACATTACTTTCATTTTCAATATTATTAATGAGAGTTCTTATCTCCCTGATAGAAGCTTTACCAACACATTTCAATTTGCTTTCTTTAATCTTCTGCTGAACAAGATTATAATCAATTGGAGTATGAATCAAAGCCGTGTCTTTCATGTTAAAGAGATTTAAGTTGTAAAACCTTGAATTACAATTACTAATATAATTTTATTAGCATCTTGATTCAAGGAAAGAAAATTTGGGTGAAAAAAAGAAGAGAGTCCGGAGTCAGGAGTTGGAGAGTCGTGAGTTTAGTTGTTCAGCTCCGGCAATTTTTTAGCAAATTCAAGAACATAATAAAAAAAGCGGATGAACTTTCATTCATCCGCTAATAATTTTACATCAATAAATTGCTATTTGTTATTTGATCTCATCTCCTCTATAAAAAGCTTTAAACTCTCCTTTTTCGGTTACTCCACGCATTGTTGAAAAATTCCAAATACCTGTAATTGAATCCTTGTAAATTGTTCCATACATAAAAATATTTGCATCGGCAATTTTGGGATTCATATTAAATGAAATCTTGCTTTCTTCCAGGCTGTATTGCCCTTCAAATTCACCGCTCTTTTGCAATTCACCCGGCATATCATCTACATATTGGTTTGTGACATTGTACTCACCTTGTAAACGGGAGTCTTTTGTGCTTTTAATATCCATTGTTCCTTCAGCCAACTTGAATGATAATGTATCATATAAAGCAAAATCATATCTGCCGGTGTTTACCGGCGGGTTTTTTAAATTATTTATTTTCTTTGTAGTTTTTGAACCTCCGCATGCTGCAACAAACAGTAATAATACAATAATTACAGATGTAATATATTTAAAATTCTTTTTCATCATCATTTTATTAATACCATCTTTCTAATTTGTGAATACTTTGAGCTGTTATTTCTAATTACATCAATTCTATACAGATAAACACCTGATGCCATGCTGTGCTCTGTGGTATTAAAATACGTTTTAAAGACTCCTGCATTATAAACTTGATTATTAACCAGCTTAACTACTTCTCTGCCGGTTATATCATATACCGTTAGGGTTACAAATCCTTCTTCTGGTAAAGCAAATGTAATTGTTGTTGAAGGATTAAAAGGATTCGGATAATTTTGAAGCAAGTTATATGCTAAAGGAAGTTCCGATGAATTTAAAGCTGAATCCAGACACCTTGCTAAAGAATATGCATACCTGATTGTATCCCCGGGCAGCGGTCCAAAACCTTTTGTGAAATTAACCGCATAGTCTATATGGCAATAGCTCATTATTGTACCGTTATAGTTTGCTCTGGTTGTCGTAAAACAGGTGCCTTCAGCCTGAACACAGGAGTCAATAGCACCTATACCGTTAGATGGTAATACAGGCCATACACAAGCATGTGTGTGCATTGAACCGACATTATGTCCTAATTCATGAGTAACTACATGTACAGTCCATGAATAAGTCGGGTAATTATTGTAAGAAGTTTCAATATTTGAAAAACTGAATCTTCCTGATGAATCGCCGGGATTAAATGACTGACAAAGCACATTCACCCATGCTATTCCTCCAAAACTTTGGTCAGTTCTTGTTGATATAAGCTGAATCAGGTCACCGGGATAATCATCCTGCCATATTCCACCTATACGTTTCAATATTCCAAATGATTCCGAATAATTTAAATATGGGTCAGCACTATTGTGTATGTAAAAACCGGATATTTCTGTGGGAATACTTTCATTATTATACAGCAGAGCTGTGTTATTAAACATGCCCGTTACAAAATTGATTAAATTTGTCTGGTTACTTCCTGCATCAAGATAAGTCTGGTAGTCTGCAACAAAATATACTGCTATAGCATCAGATGTTGCGTCTTTTTGACCGGTTGTAATGTGTTTATAAGATGAGCCTTTGTATAATTTTCCATATGAATCTTCAACATCACATCTGAATTTACTCTTAACTTTCAAATCTTTATCATTATAAAATATATATTCTGATGTATTATTATTATCTTTATCTTTTATTGTACCAAGCACATAATCACCATCTTCATTTGAAATTATCCCTATAACAGAGTTTTCAAAGATGCTTACTGCTGCAATAGAATTACTGTTTCCTTTAATTATTCCCCGGTAATAAAGCCCGGGTTTATAATTTACTTTCCTGCCATCAGATAATTTTACTTCGAAATCCTTCGAAAAGATATTTACCCGTGTAAGCTCTATTTCCAAATTATTATCTGTTGAAACAGGGATTTCAAGAATTATATTTTTATTGCCTGCATTATATAATTTCTTTATCTCTTTTGAATCCAAAGTAAGAAATGATGCTGTTTTTGCAAACTCATCCAATGCTTTTGAATTATCTTTATTGCTTATGCTGAATATGCTTGCCTTATTAAAATTATTCCCTGCTTTGCTTATCAGCTCCGCAGCATAATTTACTTTATTTAATTCAGGTGTTTTAATTCCGGTATTTACATTTACGGAATTATCATAATTAAACCCGATAACAATTGAAATCAGCAAAGGTATAATTAACATTTTTAAAACTGTATATTTGTTTTTCATATTTTCCATTACCTTTCTGATGAATGCCGGTTATCATTACCAGAACCGGTATAATTTTTATTATCGGAAATTGCGGTTTTACTGTAATACAAAAATCTATCGTAGCCGCTTAATTGGAGTTCATTCGCAGTTAAGCTTACGATATTATACTCTATACCTGACTCGGTATATGTTAATGAATTGTTGCTTACAGTATAATGCCTGGTTACAGCGAGCTGATTCGGACATTGCAATTGCGCCTCTCCATTACTTAGAAAAGTAACAACTTCACCGGGGCATATATCATGGTTAGTTCCGGAGTTATAAACCAATCTCCATTGCCCGGTTAATTCCCCGTCACCGGAAGGTGTTAAAGTTTTTTCACAATCCGAACCGGTAAACGGAAGTGAGAGCAGCAGCAAAATCACCAGTGTTCTCACATAATGTATCTTAAATACATGTTGAAATATTTTTTTCATATAGTTAATTATTTTTTTAAATATATTTATACTTTTCTGTTTATGCAATAGGTAATTTAAACAGGTTTTTGTACGATAACCGTATGAACAATGTTGATAAAGTTATTTTTATGCCAATAAGTTTTAAATCCGCATTTCTCGGTTAACTTTGTGTATTCACCGGCAGATAAAAATGTATCAACAGAATCAAATAAATAAAAATAAGCATATTTACTTTTAGAAAGCAAGTTGCCTATTTTTGGTAAAATTTTTTTAAAGTAAAATCCAAATATCTTATTTATAAACGAGGGAGATCTGTTTCCAAACATCTCAATAGTTAGAAATAATCCTCCGGGCTTTAAAGTTCTGTAAATTTCCTTAATACAAGTTTCAAGGTTCTCAAAATTTCTCACACCAAAAGATATTCCTGTAATATCAAATGTATTATCCTCAAATGGTAAACTGCCGGCATCTGTTTGTATCGCTATATGATTTTTGTTATTTATTTTATTATTATTAATCTTCAGCATTTCAAGTGATAAATCCGCACAAACCAGCTTATTAGGTTCCAATCTTAGAAACTCTACTGCAAGGTCACCGGAGCCTGAGGCAAGATCAAGTATCGTTTCAGATTTAACATGATTATTGGTCAAATGTTTCACTGCTTTTTTACGCCACAAGAGGTCTTGTCCTCCGCTCAATAAATGATTATTAAAATCATACATCGGTGATAACTCATCAAACATTTTGCCGATGAATTTCTTATCTTTAGTGAAATTCCCGTTCATAGTTTTTTCTTTTTTGAACAATTATTTAAACCTCAATGAGGTTACAGGATTTAATTTTGAAGCCAGGTACGAAGGTATAATTGTTACGCAAATGCTTAATATCAATGTTATACCTGTTATTAATATTCCAACATTCGAATCAATTAACAATGGAACATGTGAAAGATTATATATATCGGGTATTTTTACAATATCGTATTTCAATTGAAGTAAACATATTCCATAACCTAGTATATTTCCGAGTACGATTCCAATAATAGAAATGAACATACCCTGATAGAAAAATATTTTTATTATGTCCCTGTTTGCCGCTCCAAGAGATTTTAATATTCCGATTGTTTCCGTTTTCTCCAGTACAATCATTAATAAAAATGCAATAATGTTAAACGCTGCTACTATAACTATTAATCCCAGTACAATTGGAATGGGTTTTTTCTGAAGCTCTACCCATGTAAATAAACCTTTATAAATCTGGAACACCGATTTTGCATATAACGGATACTCAAGTATTTTTCTTATATCGTTTGTAGTTGAAGCAATTTTATCGGCTTTGCTTATCATCAGTTCAATACCCGTAACATTATTTTTCATTTCAAATAATTTTTGAGCATCCTGCATACTGCAGTAAAGCATAACATCATCATATTCCCTTAATCCCGTCTGGTAAAAGCCTGATACACGGAATTGCTTTATATCCGGTGTATTGGTTGGCGATGGAATTCCCGTTGTTGCTATTATAAATATTTTACTGCCGAGCTCAATGCCTAGCTTTTGTGCTATTTTATTACCGATTATAATTGTTGAAACACTGGAATCTATTTGTTTTAACTCGGATGAGCCTGCTGTAATTACTCTTTGTTCACCGAATATATTATCTTCATTCCTTACACCTTTTAAAATGATGCCTTCGGTTTTATCTTTGTACTTTATTACTGCTTCCCGCTGAACATACGGATGTGCAGATACTACCGGAAGTTCATGTTTTGGATTCTTTAATTCTTCAATTACTCCCGGGTAATCTTTTATTCCTTCCGGCTTAAATGATGTTACCTGTATATGCGATGATACAGAAACTGCCTTTTCCGTAATTTCCTTTTCGAATCCGTTTAATATGGATACAGAGATAATTAAAGCAGTTACACCAATTGTAACTCCCGCAATAGAAATCAATGTTATAAACGAAACAAACTTCGATTCCTTCTTAGGTTTTAAAAATCTTTTCGATAAGAAAAATTCAAATGACATTTTATATATATAAAAATTTATCCTCTCCCCTCTCCTGTCGAAGCGTTTAGTTGAGGGGGATATTATTCATAATTGAATATTTATAAAATTAATTACTCAGCAAATAACTCTTTATAAACTCATCAATTTCACCATCCATCACAGCCTGAGTATTGCTTGTTTCATACTCTGTCCTGTGGTCTTTTACCATATTATACGGATGAAATACGTATGAGCGTATCTGGCTTCCCCATTCAATTCTTTTCTTAGAGCTTTCAACCTTGTTCAGCCTTTCCTGTTCCTTTTCCTTTTCAAGCTGGTACAATTTAGATTTCAACATCTTCATCGCATTCATCCTGTTCTGAAGCTGTGAGCGTTCATTCTGGCACTGCACTACAATTCCTGTAGGTGCATGTGTAATGCGGATTGCTGTTTCAACCTTATTAACATTTTGCCCGCCTGCCCCGCCGCTGCGGAATGTATCTATCTTTAGGTCAACAGGATTAATTTCAATTTCAATATTATCATCAACAACAGGATATACAAATACTGCCGCAAATGATGTATGCCGTTTTTTATTTGCATCAAACGGTGAAATACGAACCAATCTGTGCACACCATTTTCAGCTTTTAAATACCCGTAAGCATATTTACCTGTAATTTCTATCGTTGCACTTTTTATTCCAGCTCCATCACCTTCCTGCAAATCAACTATCTGTGCTTTGTAATTATTCTTCTCTGCATATCTCAGGTACATCCTCATAAGCATTTGAGCCCAATCTTGTGCCTCTGTTCCGCCTGCACCGGAGTTTATCATTAATATCGCATCACGCTCATCATCTTCATCTCTTAACATATTCCTAAACTCAAGTGCTCCGACTTCCTTTTCTAACACTTCAATATCTTTTTCGAAGATTTCTTCAAATGATTCATCGTGCTCTTCTTCTGCAAGTGAAATCATTGAGTCAAGGTCATTGAATTTGTTATGCAATACCTTCCATGCATCAATCCATTCGGTTTTACGTGTAATTTCCTGTAATATTTTTTGTGCAGCTACATTATCATCCCAGAAATTGGGAGCTGAGGTTTTTTGCTGAAGTTCTGAGACAAGTTTTTCCTTGGCATCAATATCAAAGATACCCCCTTAGGTCTTCGATTCTCTTACCCACTTTTTTCAATTCCGATTTTGTGTATTCAAACATGATTTGTATATTTCCTTATTATATTTTTATACTCCTTACAAAATTTTCCTTAGATCCCTTTGGGGCTATTTGTAAGGTTTTGCAACTCTTTCCCAAATTTCTATTTGGGAAAGTTTTTAACTGCAATTAACATTAGATTTGTAATTCAAGATCAGAACTTTCCCAAATAGAAATTTGGGAAAGAGAAGAGCTGAACAAACAATAACCTACACTTCTATCTCCATCATAAGCAACGCAGAAGCCAATGTTTTGCCTTGTGCATCATTCTTAAGAGATACCGTACCGCCGCCGCCTAAGGTATTGTGAAGCACGAAGTTAAGTGCATTAATATTAGGCAATTCATAACGGTCTACAGGACCGAAACAAATGCCATCAAAATACTTCTTTACGACTTCTGCTGTTACCTTTTCTTTTATAACATCATAATCCTCTTTTTTGTAAGCAATTAAGCCCACATTAGCCGCATCACCCTTATCACCTGAACGCCCGTGACAAATTTCCAGTAGTTTGATTGTTTTCTTTTCTGCCATAATTATTAAAAATGCAAATTTAACGATATGAAATGAAATAAGATAGGATAAACTAACACATATTCACGAAAGTGAATATCCCGGCAATGAACGCAGATGTTTATAATTTCAGAACACAGATTCCACAGATGAAACAGATTAACGCAGATTTAAATAAGAAGTCATCTATGAATTAGAAAATACAAAATAAGGTATCACAATTTGTGATACCTTATCGTTTCGTTGTCGTTATTTTTGGCAAATATTTTATTTTTGATTCTTTAACTTTAAATCCAAAATCTCCCTTATTTAAATATACAGGGTTCATCAAATCATTTATTGCTGTAAAAACCACCTTAAATTTTGCATCATATCTTAGCTCTAATTCTCTGATTTTACGGGCAAGTTCTTTGTGGCTAAATAATATTTGCCGAATCTTTACATATGTTCTCATAATTTCGATATTTACCAGCATTGCTCTTTCGCTTTTCAGTACTGAAGATAGCATAGCAACACCTTGTTCTGTAAAAACCATTGGCCTGGAACCACCTAAATATTGTTTTGAAGGTATCACAAATTGTGATACCATAATATCAATTTCCTTATTATTTAATTCGAACATGAAGTCTTTTGGAAAGCGGTGAATGTTTCTTTTTACTTGCTGCTTTAATGCCCTGGTTTCAACATTATAAAGAACTGCAAGGTGAAAATCGAACATTACTTTATGTTTTCTTAAAAGATAAATATGATCTTCAATTATTTCTCTTGGAATTATTGATGTCGAAGTTACATTCTTTTTTCCCATATTATTTAATGACTTAGTTAAAGCAATTTTAATACTTTAGTAAAAAATAAAAAAGAAAATTTTTGTTGTCATATTCAGTTAATTAATAATTTGCTTCCATTACTGAAACGATGAAGATAGTTAAATTTTTCTTATTACTATGGAATATCCATTTACTGCACAATAAATCTGCGTGTTTCAGACCAGCCGGGGAAAGGAACAGTGGAATTATGCACACGAATCCTCCAGTAAAACGTATTAGGTATAAAATAATGACCTAAATCTGTTGTATCATCAATAACTTCATAACCTGCTGTTGCAAAATTTGGGTCTGTATCTATGCACAACTCATAATTTGAAGCTTTAACGGTTTTTCTCCATGTAAGACGTACATCGCTATTAGCCGGTGTTGTAAAACCGTCTTCAGGTGAAACAAGCTGTACGATGGAATCCTGGTAAGTATAAACAGAAAATGGGTTAACTAGGGTATCCTGATCGCATGAGTAGAAAAAGATAGCCACAGATAAGAATAAAATACTCCAAATAAAATATTTCATAATTTTTTTATTGCGTAAGTTTACTAATTCAATAATATATTATTAAAAGTACTGAAAATAAATACTATTTATTTTTTAAGAAGTAATCAATCTTTTTGGTTTAAAACTATTTAACTCATAATTAGAAGCTGAATCTAATTCAAATCATTAATATCTCAAACCACCAATTTGTAATAAATTTTCCTTATTAGGTTTTGTCCATCTAATTAAACCATTTTGAACTGGTTTCGATAATTGTGACCATGCAAACCTCATTTGGGTGAGTTCCAATTCATCACCCAAAACTATAAATTGATTTCGTTTACTGGGTTCTAAAATATTTACAACTATTGTATAGCTGTCTAATAATGGTGTGACACCTATATCATCTTGTAATTTAATGAAAATACTATCATCATCTTTTCTACAAATCATTTTAAAATATTTCCATGTCCTTGGATCTGAAGTTTCATCAGAATTAACTGGAATGCGGATTTTTACAGCATCCGCAGTCTGAATTAAATTTTTTAAATCGCCATCAATTTTGTTCCAATCAATTGCAGTTCCGGCGCAACTATTTGTACCACATGTATCATTTTCATGAAGAAATATAGTTTTAGTCCTTTTTAACAAGTTCTTTATATCTTGCGGTTGTTCATTGTTACAACTTATATCTTCATCTTGATTTAATAAATTAACATCCAAAATATACTCATAAATACATCCTGGATTGCATTTACTATAATATCTTGAAAGTGCTTTTTCCAATTCAGGATTAGTACCAGCTTTCCATTTTATTCTGTATAATTTCCATGTTCTTGTATCTTCCGGAATACCATTATCAATTTCAGATTTTGGAAGAAAAGAATAACAGCCAGGTATTCTTAAAATGAAAAGAGATAAAATGATAAGAAGAAAAATTAGTTTTTTTAATTTCATGAATCTTGTTAATAATTAAATGAATATTCAGGATTTATTATATTCTTCAAAAGTGAATAAGGTATATTTATTTCATTTACATAAGCACCTACTCTTGTATCATGGAGGTTATCGTAAAAATCTAAATAAATTGTAAATGAATTGTCATTAAGAGAAAATCTCTTATTTATGTCATTATAATAATAATTCTGTTCATCAAAAAAATTTATTTCAACATTTAATTTATTGAATCCGTTTATTTTTAATTCTCTGTTTAATTCATCATTTAAAATAATATTAAATTTATTCTCAAAATTTGGTAAGAATATATCTTCTAAAACTAATATTTTTTGAACTATTTTATCATAATTTAATGTAACAAATCTCCCTGCACCATGAGCACCACCTAAATATAAGTAACTACTCAAAGATAATACAATTATTTTGTTTGAACTAAAATTTACGTCAACCTTAATATCATGCCACCAAAACGGAATTGGATATTCAGGATTATTGTTTTTATATTTATAAAAAAAATCATCTGAATATTTATTAAAATCTGAATAATAATCACCCCACAAATATGAACAAATTAATCCAGAAACAAATTGATTTATTTTATCAGAATACATAGAATCAAGAAATTTCGGGTAAATAATTCTAGCATAATTACAATTTACATCTTCAAAATGCCCATTTGTATCAACACAAAGATTAGATGATTTAAAAAAAGTAATAACATCAAAATCATTTTGAGCAAAAAAGTTTTTCGAAATAAAAAAAACAAATAAAATAAATATATTTCTTGACATTAGATGAAAAATATTTTAAAAAACATTCAGTCTTTCGTCATCCCAATTTACATTATCTATGTCTTTTAAATGTTCAAAATTCCCATTTTGGTATATATAAATGTCTTTTTTGAATTCAGTCTTAACAAACCTATTATCTATTTTAAGCATTCCATACTCATCATATTCATCATATTGACCCATACATATATAATAATCTATTTGAGTTTTAATTGATATGGTTTTTTCAACAATTTCATATTCTGCATTAACTACTAGGCTTTCACCAGGATTACCACTCTCTAAACAAGATTGGAAAGTAATCACGTTAAGCAGTTCATTATTAATATCAAAATCTTTGTGATAGACAGTAATCCATTCTCTATGACAACCTTGTCCTCCATCACCAGACTTCATAATAACTTCATCTATCCCATTTTTATCAATATCTACAACACCGATAATTTCGGTTATTTTTTCTTGAGAATAAAGTTTACTTATTTGATTATAGTTACTATCAAACACATAAATTAAAGTCGATGGACCATAGCCATCTGCATGACCGAAGAAAGGTAAATATGAATTTGAATCTAATGTTATTACAAATAAATATTCAGTATTGTATTTATGTAAAAATCTTCCTTTAAAAATTTTATACACAAAATTCAAAAATTCTTCTTCCGGATTTGAGTAATATTTATTTGAAGATTTCGTAATTGATTTTTTATTCAAGTCAAAATAAATATCATTCGTTCCTCTCGCCAAAAATACTCTTTCTTTTATGTTATTATAAAATCTCAATGTATCTATTTCCTGTGTATAACATTGGATTGAAAGAATTAAAAAAATTAATATTTTGTTAAATAACATTTATTTTTAATTATTAAGATTGTATGATAACTAAAACTCTAATCTACTATCATCCCAATTAACATTGTCTTTATCTTTAATATGAATAAAAGCTCCATTTTTATATTCATATTTATCCTTTTTTATTTCTGTTTTGATAAATCTGTTATCCATATTTCCCATTGCAATATAATATTCAAGTTGTGTTGTGAACGTAATAACACAATGACCAATTTCATAAGTTGATTCAGTAGTTAATTTTTCACCTGGGCTACTGCTTTCTAAGCATGATTGAAAGGTTATAAAATCCATTAACTCTTTTTGAGATTCGAAATCACCGCTAAATATTGATATACCTTCTCTGAAACATCCCTGCATACCGTAGTGGGATTTAATAAATACCTCATCTATACCGTTTTTATCGACATCTGTAATATCAATAATTTTAGTTCCTTCGTATTGAGAATAAGTTTTACCTATTTGATTATAGCCATCATCAAATATATATATTAGTGTTATCTGTCCATTACCTTCTGCATGGCTGAAAAAGGAAGTATATGAGTTTGGATCTAAAGAAATAATTAGTAAATATTCGTTACTAAATTTATTTAAAAAGCTACCTTTATATATACCGAATTTAAATTAACAAATTCTTCCTGAGGTTTATATCTAAATTGATTTGTAGTTTGAGTTAAAGATCTTCTATTTAAATCAAAATAAATATCATTATGTCCTTTCACCAAAAATACTCTTTCTTTTATGTTATTATAAAATCTTATTGTATCTAATTCCTGTGCATAACATTGGATTGAAAGAATTAAAAAAATTAATATTTTGTTAAATAGCATTTATTGTCACTTAATTGTTTTTTTTAAATCTGCTTTTCTAATGTAACCTTTTACTTTATTTCCATTTATATTTGAAAATTCAACTTCAACAAAATAAATTGTAGTTTTGATTTTCTTAATAGAAGCAAGCTTATTTACCTTACATATTATTGATGAATTTATCGATGGTTTAGAGTATATATTAGCATCACTATTAATTAACTCAATGTCATTAGAAGTTCTTCTGTCTAAATTGCTGTAATCTATTTTTTTGCTGTTAATGTCCGTATTTTTATTTGTATTATTTATAAAAACAATAAAGATTATTAAAATTATAATTAGAATGATAATTAAAACTATATTAAGTGCTTTATTTTTACGATCAATATCTAAAGCACATTCTTTACATACAGTTCTTATACCATAATATATACCAAATGAAGGTCTAATAGTCTTACCAATGTAAAACCGGCTCCCTGTTCCAGTCTGAACTTCTCTTCTATATCCTTCACCCCT
>RPQH01000012.1 GCA_003820375.1 Ignavibacteriota bacterium | reverse complement strand
TCCTTGAATATGCAGGATAATCCTTAAAGTATTACTTTAAATCTTAAATTATAGCGACAAACATTTTCACTTTTATCCCAAAAACCAGCGGGCAGGAGTGGATTTTTAAAAACCGCATTTCCTGCTCATAATCGCCATATTTAAGCCCGTTTTTAGCAAGTTGGTCACGAGTTATCTGCTTATACTGCAATAAGTTACAGCCGATTTTCGAAAACTCCTGCCCAAAACCTGCCCGTAAAGTGCCCACAGAGTGCCCACCGGATGCCCATGGAGTGCCCGCTGAGTGACCGCTGGATGACCGCTGACTTTAAACCCATTCCATCACACCAATCTTCCTATGTTAATGTGCAATTGGAATTCAACTAAGCCCGATAGTTTGCAAGGGGTAATTCGATAATTGCAGGTTAGAGTTGTTTATATAAAGTAAGCTATAATTTCTGTTTGTTCATATTTATATCAGTAATCCCTTGTCTAGCATTGATTGGAGATTGTCTAAGCCGGGTAGTTTTCAAGGGGTAATTCGTTAATGATAGTCTGGAGTTGTTAATATAATCTTTACTGTAATCCCTGAATATCCGTACCAATATCAGTAACCCCTTGTCTATCATCTATTGTAAATCTTCTGATGGCTTTCCCCTGCCTGCAATAAGCAGGCAGTCACTGATCCTAAAGGACTTAACAGCAGTACGGAAATCTTTGTTTTATAAAAAAAGTGCAGTGTCCAGCTAAGCGGGACACTGCATACTTTATTTTGCAGTAATCCGGCAATTGCCGGACACTCCATACACTCCATACACTCCATACACTCCATACACTCCATACACTCCATACACTCCATACACTCTACACACTCCATACACTCAACACACTCTACACACTCTACACACTCTACACACTCTACACACTCTACTATATTCTCGAGATATTCACACCAAGCTTTGAAAGCTTCTCAGTAATGTGCTCATATCCCCTGTCAATATAATGTGCACCATCTATGATGCTCTCACCTTTTGCTATTAATGCAGCAACAAGATATGAAAATCCTGCCCTGATATCAGGAACCGTAATATTAGCGTGATGCAATGCAGTGGGACCTTTGATAACAGCACTGTGATAATAGTTAGTGTTTGCAAATCTGCACACAGAGCCGCCAAGGCAAGTGTTATACAGCTCAATATCTGCACCCATCTTCTTCAATTCGGATACATATCCAAACCTGTTCTCATATACAGTCTCATGAATTATCGAAACGCCTTCTGCCTGTGTTAATAAAATTATAAACGGCGGCTGCCAGTCAGTCATAAAACCGGGATGAACGTTTGTTTCAATAATTATAGGTCTCATTTTTTGCTTATAAAAGAATTTAATACCATCATCAAGAATCTCATAATCCGCTCCAATAAGCCGTATAGAATTTAAAAAGCTTATCATATCAATTTGCCGTGCACCTTTAACAACAACTTCACCTTTTGAAGCAATAGCGGCAGCAGCTATAGAAGCCGCTTCCAGTCTGTCAGGTATAACACGGTGTGTTGTTCCTTTTAGCTTTTCAACGCCTCTTATAACTATTCTACGGTCGGTTAATACATCAATAATAGCTCCCATTTTTTGAAGCATTAAGATAAGGTCAATAATCTCCGGCTCAACAGCAGCATTGTGTATGTATGTTGTACCTTCTGCGAGGCATGATGACATGATTAGATTTTCAGTTGCCCCTACAGAAGGAAAAGGAAGCGTAATATTTGCTCCGATTAAAGCTTTGGCTTTTAGCTCATAAAACTTCTCGTATTCGTTAATTTCAGCACCAAGCTGTTTAAGAGCATTCAGGTGGAAATCAATAGGCCGTGCTCCTATCTTATCTCCGCCCAGCTTTGGAATTCTTGCTTCACCGGTTCTTTTAAGCAGTGCACCTACTGTTAAAATTCCAATCCTGTTTATTAATCCAAGGTCTTCGGAAAATGAAGTATTGGTTATTTTTTTTGTCTGGAGTACAGCTTCATTATTTGAGAATTTTATGAACTTAGTACCAAGAGATTCACAAATTTGTCTTGTAACTTCCATCTCAATAATAGTACAGGGGAAGTTATTGATATGCACGGGCTGGTCTGTAAGCAATGTAGCAACCAATAATTTAGACGCAGAATTTTTAGCTCCACTAAGCTTAACAGTTCCGTGAAGTGGTTTTCCGCCTTTAACTAAAAAGCGGGAGGATTTACTTTTCACTTATTTAACCTTCCCAGTATCCCATTGATCCGTATTTCTTAATTCTGAGGTCAAGAAATTTATCGGGGTCAATTTTTTCAAGTGATTTTAGTTCTTCCAAAATTGCTTGTTTCAAACTTGCCGCAGCTTCTTTATGGTTTCTATGAGCACCACCTTCAGGTTCTTCGATTATGCGGTCAATAATTTTATGCTCTATCAGGTCAGGAGCAGTTAATTTCAAAGCTTCGGCAGCTTGTTCTTTATACTCCCAGCTTCTGAACAATATACTTGAGCAAGACTCAGGGGAAATAACAGAATACCAGCAGTATTCAAGCATAAGGACTTTATCTCCAACACCGATACCAAATGCACCGCCTGAAGCACCTTCGCCAATAATACAAACAATAATAGGTACTTTTAGCCTGGTCATTTCCTGAATATTGCGGGCAATGGCTTCTGCCTGTCCGCGTTCTTCAGCATCTATTCCCGGGTTAGCACCGGGTGTATCTATAAGGGTAATTACAGGGCGGTTGAATTTTTCAGCAAGCTTCATTAATCTTAATGCCTTCCTGTAACCATCGGGATTCATCATTCCGAAATTACGGTATATGTTTGATTTTGTATCCCTTCCTTTTTGCTGACCGATTATCATAACAGGTTTTTCGTCAAGGTATGCGAAACCACCAACAACCGCTTTGTCGTCTTTGAAATTTCTATCACCATGCATCTCAATAAAATTATTAGTCATCAGATATATATAATCGAGACTATAAGGTCTTTCGGGATGCCGGGCAATTTGAACTATTTGCCACCGTGTAAGATTTTTATACACAGAGCTCCTTAATTCGTTTACTTTTTTCTCAAGTTTATTGATTTCATTTGAAATATCAAGACTATCAGCATACTTCCTCATCTCCTCGATTTTCTGCTCTAACTCCATTATAGGTCGTTCGAACTCCAGAACGTTTCTATTCATAATATATTATTTTCTTTCTGAATAAGAATAGTGAAATAGTTCTTATAATTATTTCAATATCCAGCTTTAAAGATTGATTTTTTGCGTAATAATTGTTGTAATATTCAATTTCCTCTTCGGTCAGGTCTTTATAAAAATTAACCTGGACCAGGCCAGTTAAGCCATGTTTGCCTAAAAAATTCTTTCCGTATGATGTCCTGTCCCAGATTGACCTGCCTACGAAACTATATTTCCCGGATATCACAGAAGGTATCAACAGGACTTTATTTAAAAATTTAAGCTGTGTATTGCTTAAATTTTTTATTTTTATAATTAGCCAAATCCACGGATAAACAAAAATCAGGCAAAATACTCCGAATACAATATCAAATATTCGTTTTACGAATATATTAAATTTCTTATTGATATTATATTCAATTTGCATAAGGTAAATATCGTCAACCTTATCTACAGAGTTTTTCCCCAGTATCAAATCGCTATCGATAGATAAGATTTTAAAATACAAATTTGCATTTTTCAGATTCCACATTACATCAAGTATCTGCTGGTTTGTAAGTGTCTCCGAAACGAAAATAACATGCTTTATTTTCTTTGCTGTAATTATATCATTCAGATTATCCAGGTTACCAATAAAGCCTTCAGATTCATTATAATCAGATGATATATAACCCAGAATATTATAAGGTGAATCGATTTTCTTTTTTTGCTTAGTAATAAACCTTTCGGATTCAGTGCTTTTTCCAATCAGAAGTGTATTTTCGCGGTTGTGGAACAAGTCTTTTTCTTTAAAAAATCTTATTAACCTGACAGCTAAACGCCATGCGGCAAGAAAAAGAAATGCATTTGACGTTGTTCTTAACACTACAATCCTGGAAAATGCATATTCATTAAAGAAATATGTAAATGATGAATTGATAAAAAATCCGATTAATATACCGTAAAGAGGCTTTAATATTGAAAGGAAGTTTTCCTTTTTATATGTACCTGTTACTGAAAGTGTAACTATCCAGACTACCGAATATATCAGTATAACAAGCCCGTAAGCTTCAAGAGGGAATTGCTCAAATCTTTGCCTGATGGCAAGAAGCATTGCAGAAACAATCAGAATCAGGTCAATAAGAATAGGATATACAGACTTGATAAACCGGGAAATATAAGATACTAAAGCACGATAAAATATCAGCAGCTTAATAACCGTATTTAATAAAAAAAAGCTTTTTTGAAAATTCTTTTCAACAAAGATACGCATGGCTCCGTAGAAATTATTCACATAAGAGATACTGCTTTTCTTTGTACTTTCTCCTTTATAATGAATAATGCTTGTACCTGAATAATAAAATATCTTATAACCTGCTTTTTTTACCTGGTAGCAAAGATCCAGGTCTTCTCCATACATAAAATAATTCTCATCAAACCCTCCGGCCTGTTTGTAAATATCTTTTTTAATAAAAAGAAATGCGCCGCAAACTGCATCTACTTCGTAAGTATCATTTTCGTCTAAATAAGTTAAGTTATATTTACCGAATATTTTACTTCGGGGGAAGATTTTGCTAAAACCAAGAATTCTATACATAGCCACTGAAGGACTGGGAAAGCTTCTCCTGCACGCAAGGTCAAGCTTCCCGTTAGGAAGTATAAGCTTACATGTTACTATACCAGTTTGTTTATCTGATTCGTAAAACCGGATTGTTTTTTCCAGTGTATCTTCCTGAAGAATAGTATCGGGGTTTAGAATGAGTAAATATTTACCAGAAGCTTCTTTTACACCTAAATTATTTGCTTTGGCAAATCCAAGATTGATATTGCTTTCAATGAACTTAACTTTGTTATTGCTGCAAAATTTTTGTTTTAAATATTCAACACTTCCGTCATATGAATTATTATCAACAACAATAACTTCAACATTCAAGTCTTTAGCAGCTGCAAAAATAGAATTAATGCAATTTTCTAAAAGCTCTTTAACATTGTAATTAACTATTATTACAGATAAGTCTATCAAGCTTAATTTAAAGTTTATTGAAAATTGACATAAATTTTAATTTCCAAACCATATAAGAAGCCTCGTAAACAATTTTCCGTGACATCTTGGATACACCCGCTCTTCTATCAATAAATACAATAGGTATTTCTTTAAGCTTAAATCCTTTTTTCCACATCCTGAACTTCATTTCTATTTGAAATGAGTAACCGTTGGATTTTACTGAATCAAGGTTAATTTGTTTCAAAGAATCCACCTTATAACACATATACCCTGCCGTAACATCATGTACAGGTAAAAACGTTATCATTTTAGTATAAACACTCGCACCCATACTTATAAGCAGGCGGCTTAAAGGCCAGTTTACAACTGCAATACCGTTAATATATCTTGAGCCTATTACCAGGTCATAATTCTTAATATTCTCAAGAAAATTCGGTATAGACTGCGGGTCATGTGAAAAATCTGCATCCATTTCAAAAACATAATCATATTTCTTTTCAATAGCATATTTAAAACCCAGAATATAAGCAGTGCCCAAACCTAATTTTCGCTCCCTGTCAAAAACAGTTACACGGGAATCGTTTAAATTTTTAACAAGTTGAGATGTTCCATCTTTAGAATTATCATCAACAATTAGAATATTAATCTCAACATCATTAAACTGTAACTTAAAAATTTCCCCAATGAGCCGGATAATATTATCAGCTTCATTGTAAGTCGGGATTATTATTAACGCCTTTTCCAATAACAGTTTTATTTATTTAAAAAAACTTTTATTTTACCTGTAATTAATTCTATTTGTTCATCAGTAAGCTCAGTATGCATCGGTAATGAAATAATATCTTCGCTTATCATTTCTGTAACAGGAAAATCCCCCTTTTTATAATTATACCTGTATGCTTCCTGCAAATGCAGTGGAACCGGGTAATATATCATAGACGGAATTTCATTTTCAGCCAAAAACTTTTGCAGTTCATTTCTGTTTTTAACCCTAATTGAATACTGGTGAAATATATGTTTAACATAAGGTAATACAAAAGGAGTCTCTGCAAAACCTTTCAAAACACCGTTGTATTTTTCTGCGGCTTCAATTCTTGCACAGTGATAATCATCAATATATTTTAACTTTACATTCAGAATAGCAGCCTGTATTGTATCAAGCCTGCTGTTAACGCCTAATGTTTCATGGTAATATTTTTTCTTTGACCCGTGGTTAACAATCATCCTCATTTTCTGTGCTAATTGCTCATCATTTGTAGTAACCATTCCCCCATCGCCAAATGCACCTAAATTTTTGCTGGGGAAAAAACTAATACATCCGATATCACCAATTGAACATACTTTTTTATCTTTATAAACCGCTCCAAATGCCTGGGCTGAGTCTTCTATTACTTTAAGTTTATGCTGTTTTGCTATCGCCATTATCTTATCCATTTCAGCCGGCTGTCCGTAAAGATGCACAGGCATAATGGCTTTGGTTCTGGGTGTTATTTTTTCCTCAATTTTGTTAACATCTATGTTATACGTTTTTTCATCAATATCCACATATACCGGCACCGCACCAAGCAATGCAATGGTTTCTGTTGTTGCTACAAATGTAAATGGAGTGGTAATTATTTCATCACCGGGTTTAATATCCAATGCCATCATTGCAATTTGCAATGCATCAGTTCCTGATGCACATCCGATAGCGTATTTACATTGTAAATATTCTGCTGTATTTTTTTCAAATTCTTTTACTGCATTTCCCTGAATAAACTGAACCGAATCAATTACCCCTTTTATTGCATTATCAACTTCATCTTTTATTTTAAGATACTGGTTCTTAAGATCGACCATCTGAATTTTTACATTTCCCATTTTTGTTAATGACCTTTCATAAATATTATTACAAGAGCAGTATTAACCATTATTTTTAAATCCAGCTTTAAAGACATGTTTTCGACATAATAAAAATCATATTGCAGTTTTTCAATTACATCATCCAGTGATGAGTCATATTTATGTTTTATTTGCGCCCATCCTGTTATACCGGGTTTTACGGCTAATCTCTTATAATAATATGGTATTTCTTTTTTTAATATTTCGACAAAATGCGGCCTCTCAGGACGAGGGCCAACAATACTCATTTCATTTCTTATTACATTTATCATTTGCGGAATTTCATCAATATATACTTTCCTAATCAGTCTTCCGATAGGCGTTATCCTTGGGTCACTTTCACCTGACCATTCGGGTCCATACTCTTCTGCATTTTGATACATAGACCTGAATTTGTACATCGTGAACAGCGCGCCGTTTTTCCCGACCCTGGTCTGTGTGTAGAATACGGGTCCTCTAGAAGTAATCTTAATCAGGATTATTAACAATAACAAAAACGGAGACAAAATTACAAGGCACGTTAATGATAATCCCATATCAATAATTCTTTTTAACAGCTTCTGGCTATGAGTCATTATTTCCGGCATTACTTCTATCAACGGAACACCGTAAAGCTGGTTGGTCTTTACCATTCCACTGATAATCTCGTAAGTATCCGGCATTATTTTTAAATGAACTTTTTCCTGTGCACAATTTTTTAATATATCAAAAAGGCGTTCTTTTTCTTTGCTTTCAAGCGCTATCAATACTTCAGTAACATGATTTACTGAAATTAAATGAGTGATATCTTCTAATTCACCCAATACTGATGGCTGCTTATCATGATTTCCGTTAAGGCTTATAAAGCCTTTTATTTTATATCCTAACTGCGGAAATTTATTGATTAGTACATTCAGGTCTTTAGCTCTTTGCCCCGTACCAACAATTACAGTATTCCTTAAACCGATTCCCTTTTCAAGCAGGTTTATCTGGAAACTCCTGATTAAGATTCTTCCTATACTTACCGATACTACCATCAAGCTCCAATAAATCAGGATAAGATAACGGGAAATTGCTTTAGCATTATTAATAGCATCATCAAGAAAAATTGCAAAGAACAATAAGATACAACCCAATGAAACTGCCTTGACTACAGAAGAAAATTCATCAAATCTTGACCTGACAAACCAATGCTGGTATAAACCTGAAAAAGAAAAAACAATAAGCCAATAGACATAAACAATTACTGAAGGAATCAAAAATGAGGTTGGAGTTGTATAAGGAATCCAGCCCGATTCAATTCTAAAAAAGTAATATAATGCCCATGCAAGATTAATGAACAGGAAATCAGAAAACAGTAAAACTATTTTTTCTTTAGATGAAGACAAAATATATTCAGGTAACTACTTACCGGACCTTTTATTATCTAATTTAATAATTTCTTCAAATACTATTTCAGGAAAAATATCATTCATACAATGCCTTTCTCTCTTACAAAATGTGCCGTAAAAACAATCGCAGCCTGATTCAGGCTCTATAATTGTTCCATTATCATATAATTCAAATTCATTCTTATTGAAAATATTGTTAAATAGAACCAATGGCTTTCCTAAAGCTATAGCAATATGCATCATCATAGAAACTGCAGAAACAATAATATCACAATTTGCAGATAAAGCAATAAATTCTTCAAGAGAAAAAGTACCAGGATAAAAAGCTCCTGTGATAGAAGAATATTTTAAATTCATGCAGTCTTCATCTTTCCCCCCTAAAAGCACCGGATAGAAGTTTTTTTTCTGCAGCATTTTAATCAAATCTATCCAGTAAGCATCAGGCCATAAACGGGTTAGCCATCTTTTACCACATCCTGTATTTAAACCAATTATTACTTTCCCATCAGCTTTATCTTTAATAGTATTCCACTTTTCTAAATAAGAAGTGTTAACATCCAAGAGGAATTTTTCATTATTAAAACACAAATTACACATTTCGAAAATCTCTTCCTGGTAACTTTTGGTATTCTGTTTTGAATACTCATCAAACAAACCAGTTAGAAGTTTTTCTTCCGCAGACTTATTTAATGCAAAGATATGACCATCCTGCCATGAGAAGCCATATTTTACATCAGCATTTACCTGATTTAACAAAATACACGCTTCTTTATCTTTGTCTAAATTTATAGCAATATCGAATTTATTATTTAAAACAACGGAAACTTCAGGATATTGAAACGGGAAAATCTCATTTATTTCATGTTTTGGAAGTATTTCAGGAGATTTTGTAATCCAGGTTATATGGCAGTTAATATAATTTTCTTTAAAATATACTACAAGTGGAGTAGTTCTAATAACATCCCCCAGAGCCCCAAGCTTAATTATTAGGACTTTCTTACTAATAGGAGCATATTCATCACAATCTTTGCAAATCTTACCCCTCTTTTTATTTGGCTCGCATGGGTACTCGCCTTTAAAATATAAGCAATCGTATTTGACTGTTTTCGGAGACAATATTTCTTTGATTTTATTAAATTTTTAATATAAACTCAATTTTTTATATATAAAACTCAAAAATAAAATCACATTAATTGGCATAATGCTAATACATATATTATTAAAATGTATATATCTATATTTAACAAATAAAACGATTAATGA
The DNA here is from genome assembly GCA_003820375.1 of Ignavibacteriota bacterium. Taxonomy (GTDB): domain Bacteria; phylum Bacteroidota; class Ignavibacteria; order Tepidaquicellales; family OLB5; genus RPQH01. The sequence continues at coordinate 58,713 of RPQH01000012.1, read as the reverse complement.
AGCAATTCGCTAAGGAAACCATTCAATATTTTCTCCAGACTATTTTAGGGTTAAAACGATATTTATTAGTTTTCTCAATTTTTAAAATATTTACTTTGAAATGGGATTATTGGGAAAAAGATATATTCCATTTTATGGATCTATTGCCTGGAAACTCAACAATTCTTGATATTGGTGCTAATATTGGAATAATTACTACTGTTTTTTCAAAAAGATTCAAAAAAGGAAGAATCTTTTCTTTTGAGCCCATTAAAGAAAATTTCGATATATTAACAAATATTATAAAAATATTCCGATTAAAAAATGTTACAGCATATAATGTTGCTTTGGGTGATGAAACAAAGACCATAAAAATGATTATGCCTATAATTAATAAAGTAAAAAAACAGGGGCTTTGTCATATTCAGAATTCAGAAAACGATTCTTCGGAAGGCATTGAATATACTGTAGAATTAAAAGAATTGGATAAATTAAGAGAATTTCAAAATATAACTATTGATGCTATTAAATTAGACGTAGAGGATTATGAATACTTTGTGCTAAAAGGAGGAAAAAAGCTAATTCAAAAAGATAAACCTCTTATATTTTGCGAAATACATGATAACGAAAAGAAAGCAGAAATATTATATCTTCTAAGTGATTTAGGGTATGAGGCTATGGCTTTTGAAGAAAACAATTTAATTAAAATAGAAGAAGGTTCTTATAACAAATTTAACTACGTTTTCGTATCTACGTTAAAGAATTAATTCCTTGTTAATTTTTCGAAAAAGCTCTCAAGTAAAGAGCTAATGCTATCCCAGCTAAACCGGGTTGTTATAGCTTCTTTACCTTTATTTCCAATAGTTCTTCTTTTTGCTTCACTACCAAGAAGCTCAGTTACATGATAAGCAAACTCTGATGTATTATTTGCCAGCAATGCATCAACTCCCGGTTCAATACATAACCCTTTAAATCCAACATTGGTAGTAACAACAGGAATCCCCAGTGCCATTGGCTCAAGAACTTTATTCAAAGTACCTGCACCAATTCTAACCGGTGATACAGCAACTGCACATTTTTTATATTCAACAGCTAAGTTTTCTACAAATCCTTTAACTATAACATTTTCTGATTGCAGGCTTAACACTTTGGAGACTGGACGCTGACCAACAATATAGAATTTAGTTTCCGGAAACTTACTGAGTATTATTGGGAAAATTTCTTTTACAAAATAACAAACAGCATCTACATTAGGGGCATAATCCATATTGCCTGTAAAAATCAACTTATCATTTATTGTATAATCATGCCCTTCACTTTTAAAAGTATCCAGATCAACTCCATTTGGAAGTATTTTGATAGTATCAATCTTATGTGAATTAACTAAAAATTGCTTGTCCTCATCAGAACAAACCAGATTGAGGTCAAACTTTTTTATAATTTCTTCATATTTCAATACTTTACTGAATTCAATATTATCAAAGATTTTCTGGAAAATATTTCTTTTCAGATTTGCTCTTCTTTCCCAGTAAAGCGAATAAGCATCAGGAAGATCCAATATCCTTTTGATATGTTTGATATCAACAGAATATTGTGACATTCTTAAATGCTGGGTATGAATTACATCAATTTCATTATTTGCAATAAAATTATTAACAAGCTTTTTAAACCTATTCGATTCAAAGTATGTTATTTGAAAAGGTTTTGGAGAGAATATTTTAACAGCACATTTAAAGACAGATAAGTATTTGGGAAGGTAAATAACTTCCAGCTTATCAAAATAATTTCGCAACTCAGGTATAAATTTATAATCTTTTTTATCCTGAATAAAGGTTAACAAATATAAAGTATGTTTCTTACTCAAGCGTTTAGCAAGATTAAATATTTTTAATTTATCACCTCTATATGGGGGATATGGAAACCTATTAGCAATAAAAAGTATGTTCATGCTGCCATTCTAATGTGTTCATTAAATAATTTTACGAAAAACCGGGCTTTCACAGTCCATTCATGCATACATGATACTTTTAAAATCTCTTCTTTGAGATGTTTTAGTTCGTTTTCATTCAAATTAACTATTTCATCAAGTTTTTTTAAGAAATCTTCTTTATTGTTAACAACTTTTGCGAAATTTCCATATTTGACTTTTAAGTCTCCTATATCGGTTGATACTACCGGTAAACCCGTGCCTATGTATTCATAAAATTTGTTCGGGTTTACACTTCTCATAAATTCATTCTGGATAAATGGAATAATTCCGGCATCAAATTTTGAAATGTATAATTGAAAGAGCTTATAATTTATATAACCTGTAACGAAAACATTAGAACATTTTTCAAGAAAATCACTGTAAATTTTTCCTTGTTCTTCCCAATAAGATCCCGCAAATACAAATGAATAATCCGGTCTCTGCAATATAATATATTTTAGTAAATCAAAATCTACCCAATGTTTTATATTACCAACATAACCTATAATAGGTTTCTTAACATCTGATAAAAATTTCCTTATTGAGTTCAAATCATTTTCAGAAAAATCATTCAACTTTACTTTTGTATAGCCATTTTCAATCAGAAAAGTATTACTATTAGTTTTTTTATTTCGTAAGTACAATTTTTCAGAAGTAGTAATAATAATAGAACTGGATGCCGCTAAAATTTTCTCCCTCTCAAAATTTCCCTTCACTTTCATATTTTTCATATCTGAAGTTAAACAGAAATCATCCCAGCAATCATAGATAATAGCAGTTGAATTTGTCAGGTCTTTTAGAAAATAAAGTTCCGGTCTGTGAACAATTAATGCAATTTTCTTAATATCATCGTCTATCTTATGTGCACATTTGTTTAATTGATTTTTTAAAAGGATTTTATTAATAAATTTAAAAAATCCAAACCGAACTGAGATCAAAATGTGTTCTAAAGTATGTGCAGGTACAACATAAATATTGTCTTTAAACTTTCTGAATTTATACTTACCCTTGAAAAGTTTAAAAATTCTTTTTGGGTACTTTATCAATGTGTGTATTGAAAGTATGGTTGGTTCAAGGCATAATACATAACCCCCAGAGTTTTTAATCTCGCTTGCTATATGTTCAATAAATGGTCCCCTGTGATAGCCTTCCCATGGTGTAGAAAGTGTAAAAACCATAAGTATTTTCTCATTGGGAAGATTCATTATATCATTCAATACTTAGTAATTTACAATACACTTTATCCATATCATCAGCAGTTTTTTGTTCTGTAAATTTCTTTTTTACGTGATTATAACCTTCTAAACCCATCCGGACAGATTTTTCATTATTACATGCTAACTCAATAATTTTCTCGGAAAGCAAATTAATGAAATTATCCTCGATTAAATAACCTGTTTTCCCCTGAATAATTATTTCCTTTACACCTGATGTATTTGGTGAAGTTAAAGCAATTACAGGTCTTTTTAATGCCATAGCTTCCAAAACAACATAAGAAATTCCTTCCCAAAGAGAAGTTTGAACCATGATATCCAAATTCCGGAAATAATCATAAACATTTTTCTTATACGGCATTAAGACAAACCTGTCTGTTATATCATATTCATTTATTAAACCCTGAAGGTAATTTCTTAATGAACCATCACCAAGTATTACAAATTTAACATTTGCAACTTCTGATAAAACTTTTTTTGCAGATTCCACCAGCATATGAAATCCTTTTTGTTTTTCTAACCTGCCGACAGCTCCTATAATTAAATCATTAGTACCGAACAGCTCCATTTTTTTCTTAGTATTATCTACTTTAGACTCAATTTCATCAACTGTCACGCCATTATAAGTAAAAGATATTTTTTCAGGTGAGTAATTAAAAATATTTATCAAAGTATTTCTTTCATACTCACCTATTGCAACAGTACTGCTGAATAAGGCAGATTTTATTTTTTGCAGAGTTTTAGTTTGAAAACTCAAATTCTCCAACTCTTCTTCAGTCCAGAAAACACCATGCCTGGTATGTACAGTAGTTTTTACTCCAGCCAGCTTTGCTGCTATTAAGCCATAGGAATTTAAGTGGCAGTGTACGATTTCAGGCTTTTCCATCTTAATTTCTCTTCTAAGTTTCCAAAACCCAGGGCTGAAAATTGTACCGGATTTATGTTTATATCCATGTGGTCTTCCTGCTATTATAGTGCGAATCCCAATACTCTGAAGAATGTCATCGAAACTTCCGCTGCAAGGCAGCATTACGGTATGTTCAAACTTTCTTTTATCTGAATATTTTACAATAGATAATATATGTCTTTCGGTGCCATACAGTTCTCCGTTAGGAGATATATGAAGAATCTTAAATTTTTTCATTGTGCAGGATTATAATAATACTTATTAAGCAGAAAAATCACCTTTTCAGATATTTCTTTGGCGGTTATCATTTTCATGCAATCTATAGTAAGGCATGTTTTTCCGGCATCTCTAGTACAAAATTGTACATTTTCATCAGCAGAACAAGACAAAATTTTATATATTACTATATGTTTTTCACCTCTTGGTTTTGAAAATTCAGGATTCGTTGGTCCGAATAATGCTATAGATGGAGTATCAACAGCACCTGCAATATGAAGCGGAACTGAATCGCTTCCTATAAATACATCAGATCTTCTGATTAATGCTGCAGTTTCAACCAGTGATGAAGTGATTATATATAAAGGGATATTTTCTTCTTCAAGATCTTTTATCTCATTTAAAATATTTTTTATGTTTTCCAAATCAGTCCTGTCACCTATCATCAATGTGTTGTAATTATACTCTGATTTCAATAATCTTATTAATTCTGCAAATTTTTTATAGTCCCATTTTTTTGCGTCCCAGCCGGATGTTGTATGGATGGTAATCAAAGGCCTGCCAGAAAGCATTAATATTTTTATCTTTTCATTAATATTATTTTCAATTTCCTTATCAATAAATATCTCCTGAGAGTTTCCATTTTTATTAATTATTCTATTCCATTCTTCACCCCTGTATCCAAGTCCCTTTTCAATTACAGATAGATATTTATCTATTAAATGACCGGGTGAGTGCGAAGTATCAAGCGGTACGAATTTCGAATAACAAAACCCAAATCCATTATAATTTATTCCTATAGAATATTTTGATTTAGACAATGCAGTAAATAAAGCTGTTGAATACTTACCGGTTAAATCTACTACGAAGTCATATTTTTTATTTCTAATAAATTTCAGAAATTTAATTTTGTTCCTGAGACTTAGCTTTGACTTTTCATTATAATCTGAGGTTCTTATTTCATCGAATACTATTATTTCATTTATATAAGGATTTCCTGATAATACATCTTTACTTCGGGATTTTACCCAAACATCAATAGAGGAATCAGGGAATATTTCTTTTAAAACCCTGATTGAAGGTGTATGAAATAATGTATCACCTCTGAAGTAAAGCGAAATTACTAAAATGTTCTTTACTTTATTTATATCAATATTCTTTTTTCTGAAAAAAAATATAAGTGACCCTATAGAATAAATAATCTTATATATTTTTTTTTTATTTATCATCGGCAGCAAAAAGATGTTGGAAATCACGAAAGATATATCTGGAGTTAATAATTCTATTTCTTGATAAGAAATTAAACTTCATCAATTTTAAAAAAACTTTTATTTTTTTCTTTGAATATTTATTGCCTGAAAATAAATACTTTAAAAAATTTACAATTACTCTAACCAATAACGCAAAAAAAGTTAATATAAACCTTATACTCCTTTTAATTATTCCATTGTGCAGATTGGCAAAAATTATTCTGCTTCTGAATTCATGAAAATAGACAAACAATTTTCCAATTTTGCTGGTTGAGGAGTGATGATTGTGCAAAACTCTGCAATCAGGAAGAATAAAAGTATTCCAGCCAGTTTTATTCATTCTGTATTGCCATTCTGTTTCTTCTTCAAAAAGGAAAAATGCTTCATTGAAACCACCAACTTTTTTATATGCTTCCCGTTTTACCATTAAGCACGAACCCATTGCCCAATTAACTCTGAAAGGATTACCTGTTTGAATATTTTCATCCCAAAATTTAAAGAAGCGGTCCCGCATGAATGGACCGTTAAAGTATAAGCCAAATTCCTGCATAAACCTGGAATAAATAGTGGGAAAAAAAGTATAATAATACTCTAATCCATCATTTGGTTTTATTTGTACCGGTGCTGCTGCTCCGGCATTGTTACTTTTATTTAAAAAATCGTATAATTTATTTATAGATTTATCATTAACAACAATATCAGGATTAATCAAAAGGAACATTTTTCCATTTGCAATTTTCATTGCTGCATTGTTTGCTTTACCAAAGCCAAAATTCTGATTTAAAGAAATATATTTCACATCCGGAAACACGTTGTTAATACATTCAATTTCCTTTTCAGCAGAATTATTATCTACAACAATTATTTCGTAATTTATGTCAAATACATGCTTTTTTAGATGACTTATGCAGTTAATAACATCATTATAAACATTATAATTAACTATTATTACAGATAATTCCATAAGAACGTAATTTTGCGATTAATTTAATAAATTACAGTGATAAAGTTAGGGACTTATTAAATACCAAGATACATAACAAGTGCTTTCCAATAGCCCTTTGCCCTGCTTCTGCGTTCAATGCCACGATGTGTTAAATTTACAAATAACAACCTAATACATATGCTAATAATATGCATAAATCTTGCTGAAAGTCTTGTTAATATATTATAGTGTTTTGAAGAATAAATCAGTCTGCTTTTATATCTGGTTAAAACAAGTAATTCGTAGTTTTTATCAAAGCTTTTATGGTCAAGATGTATGCACTTTAAGGCAGGGAAATAATAATTAATATATCCTTCATCTGATATTTTCTTACAAAGATCTATATCTTCATAATTAAGAAAATAATCTTCAGTAAAACCACCAACCTTATCGAAAATATTCCTCTTTATTATCATACATGCAGCACTTACCCATCCAACTTTAACCGGTTTAATATTATTTTTAACTTTAAAAAGATAAAAAAGTTTTCTATGTAAGCTAATTAAGAAAAAAGCTTCCATAAACTCATACCAAAAACCCATTTGGGGTCCGCTTGAATTCTGGTAGTCACCATTTTCATATACGAGCATAGGTGCACATGCTGCTGCTTCGGGGTTTTTTTTAATAAAAGAAATAATTGGCGTTACGAAGTCTTCAGTAGTTAACGTATCTGGATTCAAGAATAGTATGTATTCGCTGTTAGAATAAGAAATTCCAATATTATTTGCTTTTGCAAAACCTAAATTTTGATTTAAAAAAATATTTTTTGTTTCATCATTAATTTTTATTTGATTAAAATCATTTTTATCTTGGCTATTATCCAGAATAATAGTTTCTTTATTAAGAAACTTGAATTTCAAATCAATAAATGGTAATAGTTTCTGCAAATATTTATATGAATTATAATTAACTACAATTATAGATATTTCTTTATTCATTTATTTAATAAAAATAACATAATTGTAAGCAATTATTTTTTGTATAATTTTATTACTTCATCATATTTCTTTAAGCTTAAATCTAAATTGAATTTTGATAAAATAGATTTATTTGAACTTTCCGAAATCTTCTTAAATAGTGAATTATCATTAAATAATAAGTTAATTTTATCTGCTAAATCTCCTGAATCACCAGTTTTATATATAAGACCATTTTCCTTGTGTTTTATTATTTCAGGCACTATACCGACATTAGAGGTTATAACAGGTTTATTAAAAAATAAACTTTCTATTACTGTTATAGAAAAACCTTCATTTAAAGAAGTAATAATTACACAATTTGCATCGTATATCTCTTTTATAGTATCTTCTTTTTTTAGCTCTCCTAAAAACTCTATTTCACAGTTATGTTTAATACTATTTAAATAATCAAAATATTTATGACTTGTTACCCTACCAATAAATTTAAGCTTAACTTTATCAACTAAATTTGTCATTTTAATAGCTTCAATTAATAAGTGTTGAGCTTTGTAATTGCAAATTACTCCAATATTCAATAAAACTAGTTTTCCATCTTTAGTTTTTCGAAATGTTTTCAAATTGTCATAAATTTTTCGATATAATTCTTCTTCAATTAATGGATATACTATATATGCATTATTATTTCCCGTGTCCTCAAAATATACATTTTTTAAAAATTTTGAAATAACTATTATCGCACAGGAAAAATAATTTATCCATTTAAAAATTAATTTTCTAATCCAAACTGGTTGGATATTTTCTTTTATGCAAATTATTACAGGGATTCTAAAAAATCGTAGTATTAATACATCCGAAAAACACACAGATGAGTTTATATATGATATTACAATTTTCTTTTTTTTAATTAGAAATTTCAGTATATCATATGATCTTAAAAAACTTACTAAAATATATTTTATATAACTTTTCACACTACTTTTTGATAGAGGGAAAATATTGAATCGAGTAATTAAATAATCAACTGCATATTCGGATAATAATTGAGCTCGAGGTCCATTAGGTATTATTAAGTATAAATTGTATCTCTTACTAAGATATTTGACTAATCTTAAAAAATCATCTTCACCTCCGCCCGTTGCTTCACTAGAATGAGTTACTAAAACTATATTTTCCAAAAATTTTTAAATGTTTAGTTTTTAAAATTAAGATTTAATTCTAATAATATGTAAATAGATTAAAAATATTATGATTTCTTAAAATTCAAAAAATATAAAATTTTTGCTCATATTTCATTAAAACAATGTTTATGGTATTATCTTTTAAAGATAGATTTCAAAAAAAAGCTTTTAGAATAGATTTACATGCCAATTTTTTAATATTTTAACTTTTTTTATAATTATTTGCGGAAATATAAATTAATAAACTGGTAAATCATCCACTCTCCAAAGAATTAAACATTTATCGGAATATTTGCCTCCATTTTCCGTACATTGTTCGTTAATTATTTTAATTGGTTTAGGGAAGTTGAAAGGTGGTAAAAGTAAATTTAAGGGTCGCCATTGAAAGTTTAACGACCGCCATAAACCGGTTTTGATATCAATATTATTTTTTCTATCTGTAAACGAAGTAGTTAAAAAATAAGTAATTTTGCTGTTTTTTAAATTATTAATAACTTTAAAAATATCTTTAAAGCTCAGATGGACTAAACAATCTCTACAAAGCAAAATATCAGAATTTGGTAGAGCATCATTCACTAAGTCAATTGAAATGAATTTTCTATTTGCATTACCATACAAATTAATATTCCTTTTTATTAAATCTTTTACAATATCTCCACCAATGTATTGTATATTTTTAAAGTATATTAAATTCATCCATAAAAAGTCACCACATGGAATATCTAATAATGATTTAGCCTTAATCTCATTTAATATCTTAGGTATTTCACCCCTTATTATTTTTGTTTGATTGAGATCAGAGCCGGGACCAGAAACTGATACTGTTCCTTTAAATGAGTTATTTTTATACACATCTTTAAATAATCTGTAATTTCTCAAACTAAAAATTTTAAGCATTCAAATTTTAAAAAATTATAAAATAAAATATCAACCTGTTTCAGATAAACTAACTAGTAAAAATATTAGTTGCAAGGGTTTAAGAATCATAATGAAAAATTGGAATAATATTAAATATAATATTATTGATCTTTCCGAAATAAAAGTTTTTTAATATTATCAAAATCATGTTTTTCGAAAATAAAATATCCCCAAATAGCCAGAGAAGGAAAAATTAAATAATATCCATATTGTTTAAAAATACTAGAAACAAAAAAATTTATTATAATTACAAATGTAGAAATTATTACAACCCTGGCAGAATCTCTTTTAAATTTGAATCGTAATGAATAAAATATATAAATAAGATTTATAACAAAGTGTATAATATATGCAATAAGATATGCAATAGGTGCAGATTTCAAGCCAAAAGAGTAAAAATAAAATAAAACATAAAATACGCAAAAGAATATAGTATAAAATATAAAATCAAATATAAACCAAGCTTTAATTTTCATACTTGGAATAAGCCACAATCCAAATACCCAACCCAACACTTTAAAAAAATCTCCCAATAGTTGAAAAAACAATAATGACTCAGCTGGTAAAAATGAATCACTATAGAGCAATATGATAATGTAATATCTAAAGATATAAAATATTAAAATCATAGGTGTATACAATATAAGCATAAATTTCAATGTCTGATTAATTTCATTTATCTTATCTTCAGATTTAATCATCTCGGAAATTTTTGGAATACTATATATTGCCATCAAAGAAAAAAATATTGAAAAGTAGTTATTTGAAATTGCAAATATTGATTGAAATATTCCTGCTTGAGATTCTCCAAGTGATTTTATAATTGATGTTCTAATAAATAGATATATAAGATTTTGAATTAACAATATAATCGAAGAACTGAGTCCAATTTTAATAATATCAACTTTAATTTTTTTCTCAGCTACTTCAACATCTTTAAAATTTGGGTATAATGCATTTTTCTTTAAAATAAAAAAACCTATTACACAACTTATCAAAGGAGCAATAATTAATCCAATTATAGCACCTGTTAATTTGAAATAGATGACTAATGGTATATAAATAAATAAATTTACTAGAGATGAAATACTTATCAATAATACATACTTATTAATTTGCCTTATTCCACGAAGATAAATATCAATAAAGCTAAAAATTAATGACAAGGGAAGGGATATTAGAAACAATAAAATATAAATTTGATAATCACCGGCACCTAGAAGAATTGTTGATAGTTTCTCGGAGAAAAATATTAATATTATTATTACAACAAAAACACCTATAATATTTAATCTAATAAAATATTTTAATATATAATTTATCTTTGGAACTTGAGAATTTTTTAATTTAGAAACATACGTTGTAAGTCCTATTGCTCCGATTGGAAATACAGCCGTTATGAGTGTTGATAAGTTCATCATTTGTGAAAGTAAACCTAAGCCAGTTGGTCCTAATAAAACTGCTAAGATCTTAATTCTAACAACTGATGTAATGACACTAAGAGAAGAAGAAACAGAAAGTTTAGAAAATGATTTAATTATATCTTTAATTTATTCTTTCCCCTTTAATAATAAATATATTTCAGAAATAAATAAAAAACATAAATATTTAAAATACTTAAATGAATATTTATTGTGGATGTATTTTATTCCGGACTTGCAATATTTTGCAGCTTTTTGATAATCATGTAAATTTCTGTACATATTAATTAATCTTGAATACTCTCTAACAATTCCCTCTTTTGCAGATGTAGAAATAGAACTATTTCCATTCAAATACTTTTTTCGAATACTAATTGCTCTTAAAAATAGATCTTCCTTATCTTTAATACTCTTTGAAGATAAGTTCTTGTCATGTTTTCTATATCTAACAAGAAAATCATGAACATACAAAATAGTATATCTTTTTACCACATTTAGCCATAGAAAATAATCTTCTGCTTTGTTACCATATTCTTCGTCAAAACCCCCACATTCAATGATTTGAGACTTAAATGCTAATACGCTTGATGAAATCACTTCATTATTGCTAAGAAGCATGAGTAGATTTAACTCAGTAGTTTTACTAAGAGAATAATAAAACTGATCAGAAATTTTTTCTCCATTTTCATTTATAACTACAGCGTTTGAACAGACACATTTATATTTATTCAAATATGTCATTTGTGATTTAAGTTTATTACTTTCCCACAAATCATCTGCACCCATAATAGCTACAACTTCTCCTTTAGATAATTTTATAGCTTCATTTAAATTTTTTCCGACATTACCAGAATGGATTTGACTATAAAGCCTGATTTTTCCTGTATTATTATACTTTTGTATTATTTCTATTGTATTATCTGTGGAACCATCATCAATAATTACAATTTCAAAATTATCATATGTTTGTTCCAAAATGCTTTTTAATGTTTCATTGATATATTTACTTTCATTAAAAGTACTTAAGACAACTGAAATTAATTTATTCAAAATATTTCTGTATTATATTATTCATTATTATGTATAATAATTTTTCTGTATTCGAAATATTTTTTTGTATTTAAATACATCAGCCCGCAAAAAATCAGGAAGAACTGCATTGAAAAATACAAAGGTTTAATTACCTCGGAATCAAACATTCCCTGGATCATCAGTGACATAATAAATGTTACTAAAAAAGTAAAATACAACCGTTCGTTTTGGTTTTTTGACCGTAATGCTTTAACTGTATTTTTAAATAATAATATAAAAATGAATAATAGCAATACTGCGGTAAAAATTATTCCGAACATTAATATTAATGAAGCATATGAATTGTGGGGGTCAACAATTTTAACTTCGTTTGCGTTAAAATTTAACAGGTTTATCCTATATAATTTGTGCGATTCGGTAATACCAAAACCCCAAAGAAAATTAGTTTTCTTTTCCATAATCATGTTATAGAAGGGTATTAGTAAATAAAACCGGCTTATAAATGATGAAAAACCTTTTGTGGTAAAAAAAGCTACCCCCCAAACAGGTACTATTACAAGCAATATAGGTACTAATGTTAGCGATTTTTTCCCTTTTGCTATTACAATAAAGAATAATAATGCGACAAATGTTGCAATATACCCGGCTCTTGTATAAGTGAATAATTGTGCAATTAACTGAACAATTATAGATGAAATATAAAATATTTTACTATAAACAGAAAATTCATCTTTTTTTGCATAATAATAATAAACGGTAAATATTGATGTCATGGTAAAAATGATGGAAGTATTGTTCGGATGAGTAATGTATGCAACAACAACATTTGCCGTAACACCCTCCCAGGCATTCATTGTAAATAACCCAAATACTGCTGTAAAGAAACCTAAATTCGATATGAATTTAACAAATTTTTCAAAATAATTTGGATTACTTTCGAAAAATTGAGGTATTAAAACAAAAAAAAGGAAAAAATAAGTTAAATAACCGATTGTAGCTGACAGGTATTCTGCTTTCGTTATTTCCTGAGTATTATATACAAATACTGAAATACAAAGTATAAAAAACAACAGATAAATAATCTTTACTTCAAAAGTTTTTGCAGAGAAAGAAAAATTAACAAATTTATTTATATTAAAATTAATTATTATTACACATAAACAAATAAATAAAATAAGATAATATTCTTTTCCCCACATTACTTTAGCTCCCGGGAACCAGGATCTAAAGTAAAGCATAAAGAAAACTATTGATATTGAAAGCCAATATATTGTTTTACTGTTATAATTCATCTACTTCTGCTTATTACTCAGTAAGTAATAATTGGCTTTTTTCCATTCCAGCCATTTTGTTTTTACTACATAAAAAGATAACCCAAAGAAGAATCCCAGACCAGTTAATAACAGGACCATAGTTAATCTTTTTGGCTTGGCTTTTCTTTCTGAAACATATGGTTTGTCCAATACTAATATAGTCGGAGTTTCTCTTTTTTCTTCAATCTTAGCTTGTTCATACAGAGGTAATAAAAATGAAACTATCTTGCCTTGTATTTCAACTTCACGCTGATATCTTAAAAAACTCATAAGAATAACAGGTGAATTGCCCAATCTTAATAAATCATTTAAATCAGTTGAATTTCTAATTTCTGCTACTTTATTTCTAATAGAGTTGATTTTTGCTTCTTGTGTTTTAACTTCAGGTTGGTCAGAGCTTAATATTTTTCTTAAAACATCAAGTTTTACTTCCTCAGTTTTTAGCTCAGCTTCGAGCGTGAACTGGGATTGTGCAGCAGCTTTAATCTGAAGATCCGGAGATACTCCATAAATCATTTGGAATTGCTTTAATGAATCTTCCCAGTTTTTCAAATCATCTCTTGATTGAAAGTACCTTTTTTCAATAAATTCCCTGTTGTTCTTAGCATTCAAAACATTCAGGTCAATATTTATTTTATCAAGTTCCTGCAGTAAAAATTCAACCATATCTTTAGCTAAAATGGGGTCTTTATCAAATACTCCAACATATAATATTCCGGCTAATTTTTCATGGTTTAATATCATTTTATTATCTCTAACATCTTTAATAGCATCTTCCATGAACATATATTTATCTCGCTCCATGAGGTGGAATTTATTAACCAGTTCTTCTAAACATCTTCTGCTGGTAAGAATTTCTTCATATGCAGCTAATTCTTTAGCGGATTTTCCTCCTCCGCCTATTCCTAAATCATCAAGGCCGCTTACATCTGCAAGTCCACCATCAAGTGCTCCTAAAAGACCCGAACCTTTTGAACTGCTTTTTACAGATGCAGAAGAATAATATATCAGATCAAATACAAAAAAGTACATTATTATTGATATTATGCAAATGATACCAGAAATTATAAATATTCTCTTTTTATTTTTTAAAAATATCAGGACAATATCAAGTACTGTCATTCCTTTATTGGCATTTATAGAGATAAGCTCTTCTTTATTCTTTTCCAATTTTATTTATTTTTGTGATTGAATTACTAATAATGTTAATGTTAATATTGTTGCTATAACTGATGATACTTTCGCTATAAGATCAATATCATATGCAAAATCTCTTTTTATTAATTTGGGTATGTATATGAAATCATTTGATTCAATCTTAGTATCATCCGGGTCTATCCATTCACGTGATTTAAATTTAATTACTCTCACTTCATCCTCATCTGCTCTTTCACCATACCCGCCTGCATTACTAACATAATAGGTAACGTCTGCTCCATCTTTAAAAGGAACGTATCCCGGCTTATTTACCTGCCCATATACGTATACTTGTTTTTTATTTTCTCCTATGAAGATTATGTCACCGGGCCTTACATCTATATCCTGGCTTTTATCACCTTGCATTAATTTCTCGAAATCAATATTAACTCTGCCGATTTTAGTTTTAGTTTCTAACTCAAAATATTCTTTCTCATCTTTATTGGATATTACATCATTTAATCTTTGAGTAAAAAGATTTTCCGTGGAGTCTCTATTTTTACTTCCAAAAGTCATAGTATCAATTTTTCTATATAATTCACTAATAGGTAAATAAGCTGTAGGTTTAAGACCGCCGGCCATACTAATAATTTCACTTATTTTTGTTGAATGTTCTGAAATTGGATATGGTCCCGGTCTTAAAATTTCTCCCCAAATAAATATCTTGAAATCCCTTCTTATCTCATCTATAGCCATAACATACACCCTGTCATTTATCTGTAACGGCATATGTTTGTCTCTTTCATAATTTACATATATGTTAGTCATCTTATTTGCAGTCGCATCCAGTCTTGAAATCAAAATACTATCCATGTTAGCAGCAGTTGTAGCACCTCTAACCAACTGCAACGCAGTCTCTAAATCATCTCCTTCAACATATTCAAACATTCCCGGAAACTGAACTGCACCATCTACGACAAGGAATACAGCATCTACATCGTATTTGGGAATATTAATAATATCTCCCTCTAATAAAAATGGGTTATATTTTTCATCCTGAGTCGCAAAATATTTGTGGAGGTCTATCCTGACCCTCTGTCCATTTTTTCGGGTTATGGTAGTATTTCTAACACTGAATCTTCCTCTTTCACCCGGAGATGTACCTGATTTCATAAGACTTATACTATCGGACATAATATAATTCATTAAGCCGCTAGCACGCATCACTGCAGACATTTGGTATTTCCCCTGCCCTACTCCTGAAACAGTAACAATAAATTTTCTTGGGCTTATAAGTGTTAAAGTTACCTCGCCGGAGATATATCTTCCTCTTACTTTGGAAATTACTTTCTCTTTTGCCTCAGCAAGTGTAGAACCGGCAACATTTATCTCTCCCACAGAAGGTATAATTAAGGAGCCTTCAGGAGAAACAGTTAAAGGTATTGCCTGGTTTAATACTCCCCAAATTCCCAGAGAAAACACATCATTTGGACCTACAATGTATTTATTTACATTTACAGGACCCTCCATAATTTGTTCATTTATGGGCATATAACTTGTCGATGGTTCTAATTGCCTGAGTATATCCATATTGGATACATCAATTCTGGGTGTTTGGTAGTTAAAATTTTGTGACTGAGTATTTGTTTTATCTGTTTTATCAGTAATCTGTGTGTAAACCGATAAATTAAATAAAACCAACGCGATGATTAAATATTTTATTGTATTCATTTATATATTAAATTTCTTCAAAATATCATCTAAAATTTCATCTGTCTTATTAGTTGAAAATGTTTCAGTATATATTCTTAACAGCGGCTCAGTACCGGAAGCACGTATTAGTAGCCACCCGTCTTTAAATATAAGCTTACATCCATCAAGTAAATCCTTGTTAATTACCTTTATACCGGCAACTTCATCCAGATCTTTTGCTTTTTCAACCAGCATATTCTTTGTTTCATTGTCGCTTAAATGTTTGTCAATTCTCTTATAATAAAAGCTTCCATATTTATTTTCAATGTCATTAATCAGTTCACTGAGTTTCTTTTTCTTAACCGCTAACATCTCGCTGAAAAGCATTCCGTTAAATACACCGTCACGCTCTGGTAAATGGCCTTTAATGCCGATACCGCCGCTTTCTTCGGCACCTATTAATATGTCTTCTTTAATCATTAACTCCGATATGTATTTAAATCCAATTGGAACTGTATAAAGCTTGAGATCATTTGCTTCACATATTTTCTTTATCAATTCACTTGAAGAAAAGCCTCTAACAACCGCACCCGTCATTTTTTTATCTTCCAAAAGATAAGTAAGCAATAAAGCAAATGTCTTTTGAGCATCAATAAATGAACCATCCTCGCGTAATATTGCAATTCTGTCAGCATCGCCATCAGTTGCAATACCTATATCATAGTTACCTGCCGAAAGTTTATTTTGAATCATTGTCAGATTTTTCTCAACAGGTTCGGGGCTTGAACCGCCAAATAAGGGATTTAATGTATTTCTAATTGAATCAATCTTTATTAATTCATCCATCATCCCCTGCCCTGAACCGTACATAGCATCATATAATATTTTTATACCTGAATTATTAATAGTATTAACATCTATTTTATTATCTAAGTTATCAATATAGTACTTTCTTCCCTCAGTATATGAGATTTTTCCGGCACTAAGAAGCTGTTCAAAAGTATCTGAACCGAAATCAAAATCAGGAGTTTCATTTAACACTTTCTCTATATGAACCAATAATGAAGGTCCCATCGAACCGCCAAATTCATCTTTCAGCTTGAATCCATTATATTTGGCCGGATTATGAGAAGAAGTTATCATTACACCATATGCATAATTATTATCTCTTGTTAATAGCGAAACCGTTGGTGTAGTTACAAAAGAATCGGTAAGAAAGACCTTTATTCCGTGATTAGCAAAAACAGCAGCGGACACTTCAGCAAATTCTTTTGACATAAACCTGGTATCATAACCAATTACGATACCATTTGAAAGTTTAGGATGATTTTGGAAAGCTATTGCCGTAGCTTTTGATATCTTTTTTAAATTTTCAAAAGTAAAATCATCCGCAATGACTGCTCTCCAGCCATCGGTACCAAATTTTATTGCCATTGTTTAATTAGCGAATTTTTAATGTTATTATACAACTGCCTGCCTATGTTCCGCAACCCACTTTTTAACATATTCTATAGTTTCATGAGTTGGCGTTCCGGGTGTAAATAATTCACCTACACCCAATTCTTTTAATTTTTCAATATCATTTTTAGGAATTATACCGCCTCCAAAAAGCAGCACATCATTCAGTCCTTTTGAATTCATTAAATCAAGAACTTTTTTAAAAATTGTATTATGTGCTCCGCTAAGTATACTGATGCCAATAGCATCAACATCTTCCTGTAATGCGGCTTCAACAATCATTTCCGGTGTTTGTCTTAAACCGGTATAAATCACTTCAATACCTGCATCCCTGAAGGCGGCAGCAATTACTTTAGCACCCCTGTCATGCCCATCAAGGCCTGCTTTTGCTATTAAAATACGAATTTTTTTATCCATTTTATTATTATTTTGTATCCAGTGCAATATCTTTTAAATTGCTATGCGATATTTTCTGGTAAATTAAAATTGCTATTATTCCTACAATTACTGCAAACCACAAAGTTGCAACCCTTATAATCAATGTTGCTGCAACTGCTATATTTTCCGATATATTTTTTAATGAAACAAGTAAAAAAGCTATACTGGCATCTGTAGCTCCCAAACCTCCCGGTAGCATTGTAACTGCTCCTGCAATTGTAGCAAATCCATATATAAATGTTGCTGCAAATATATCTACATGAATTATGCTGGCAGCACTAAAGCTGTTTGCTACAATATAAAATCCCATACACTCAAAGAACCATGCCAATACACTTAACAGTAATGCAATTACCAATTGTCTGAATCTTATCATCTGGTATATGCTGTCATAAGCCTCATGTATTTTATGGGATACACGCGAAACAAAATTTATCTTTTCTAATAATCCGATTATTGAATATGAAATTTTCTTAGAACTAATTATGATAATTAGAATAACAAAAAAAATTCCCACTATTATTATCAGTTTTGTCCCATAACCAAATAATATTGCACCTATCATGCTTAAAAATATTAATGAAAGAAAATCAGTGATTCTTTCAGCTAACACTATTGGTGCACTCTTACTTATTGAAGTACCATTGTGCTCTTTAAGTAAATACGATTTAAATACTTCCCCGACTTTTCCCGGTGTAATAGCCATAATGAAAGAAGATAAAAATATCATAAAGCTAATCTTTCTATCAATATGAATATTAAGAACTTTAGTATAATATTCCCACTTCAGGAACCTGCTGACATAATTTAAAAAAGAAAGAACAAGCACCAAAGGAAAAATATACCAGTTAAACTTGCTGAAGGCAACCATCAGGTCATTTAAATTTGCATATATGCTTAATGCTAAATAAAATAAAGCACCAAATACTATCGAGTATATTATTCTTTTTTTATATTTTTGAAACAACTATAATTCCAGGTTCAATAATTCTTTTAAATGCAAATATGTTTTTACAACAGGAAGCCCCACTATATTAAAGTAATCACCATTAATAGATTCAACAAATGTACTTCCAAAATCATCCTGAATACCGTATGCTCCTGCTTTATCCATTGGTGAGCCGCTTTTAACGTAAAAATCAATTTCACTGTCACTCATATTTCTGAATCTAACTTTTGTAACCTCAAAATCTTCTACAATACGGTTTGTTTTTGTATCAATAAAAGCAATACCTGTAAAAACTTCGTGATCATTCCCTCTTAACAATTTCAATATGCGTTTTGCATCATCTTCGTTTTCCGGTTTCCCTAAAACATTGTTATTAAGAACTACAATAGTATCAGCGGCAATTATTAATCCACTTTCCCTGGATGCAACTTCTTCCGCTTTTTCCCTTGCTAAATCTTTTACCGTTTTATCAAATGATTTACCCGGATGGACAGATTCTATAATATTAGCAGGTATTATTTGAAACTTCAATCCAAAATTCTTTAATACTCCATTTAATAGATATTCCCGCCTTGGTGAAGAAGATGCCAGTATTATCCTGTCTTTCATCAATTTTTACTGCTTTATTTCATTAAGTTCATAATAATCAAAATTTTGTGTCTGATGGTCGAAGACATAATTATCGTTTACAAATTGCTTCAGTTCCGGAAATCTTTCAACCATTTGTTTTGAATCTTCAAAATATCCGGATAGAAGATAGAGCTGGTCATTCTTTGATATTAATACTATCTTTGGTTTCCTTTGTTTCAATTCCGTAATTAATTCTCTTCTAAAAGCTGCATTATCTTTTTTCCAATATAGGGGGAAATTGTATATAAATCTTGATGCACATTCTCTTCCGGATAAATAGTATACTACAGGGTCAAACCCCCAAATGTAAACAAAATCCTGTTTTGTAGTTTTTGAATTTATATAATTCACTGCCTTAAAAGATTCCCTTATAACAAAAAATTCAGTTTCATCTGTTACACCCTTTTTTTCGTAAATTTCAATTAATGTTTTTTTCGATGTTATATAATCCAGTAAGTCTGAATAATAACTTGAATATATATTAAAGCTTGTTAAACAGTATAATATAACCAGAGTCAAAGATACCGGTACAAAATATTTGTGTTTCATCAGCTTCTCTTTCACAGTTGTAAAACCTAATACAGCCCCAATAGCTAAAGGAGGAAATAAGACATTAAAATGATACTTGAAAAATTTCCATTGTATTATAAGATTTATCAGTACACATAATACCCAGATTAAAATTAATCCATTCGGGAAATCAAATTTTTTATTTTTAAATAAATAAAAAAAATGAATGGCAATCAATAAAATTAACGGAGAATAAATCGAATAAGCAAACAGCTTAAGTAAATTACTTAAAATGTACCAAACATTTTCTGTTTGAAGACCGATATTAGCATAGTTAGGTATTTGTACTAAATTAACATCCAGAAATTCTTTCAATGCACTGCCGGAAAAAAACACAATTATAACAGAAAAAACTACTATTAAGAAACCTAAAGTATATGTTACGGCAATTCTAACAGAAGTCATGTTTTTTCTGTAACAAAAATACAATAAAACAAAGAACAATGGAAGAAAACCCAATATCGTATATTTATAAAAAACCGTTAAGCCAAAAAATATACCGGATAAAAAAATCCATATAAATTTTTCTTTATCTGTTCCAATCAATAACAGTAAAATCGATACGGCAAAAGGAAGATTCATAAAACTGTCTGCCTGCATAGATTGCCAGTAGTCAAACCTGTAATAAAGAAAAAGATATAATACCGCTGCTGCTAATGATGATTTGTGACCTTTGGTTAACCGGAAACAAATCAGAAATATTATTATTGCTGTCAAACAATGCCATAATAGATCAAATACTCTTAAGCTTTGCATGCTTGTACCCACAGCTATTTCACCCAGGGCAAAAGTAAAATGAACTGAAGGAGGCTTCAGGTCAAAAACATATTTATACTGAAGATTTCCATCTAAAATTTGACGCCCGGCGTAAGCATAAATTCCCTGGTCTCTACCAAATGGATAGATAAGAGAAACGCTTCCTAATACAATTCCGATTAATAATATTATTATTATATATTTTATTAACCGGTAGTTAGTTAAATCCGACAAATTTTTAGTTTTGGAATATAATAAAAAGGTAGTGTTTTTCCGATAGGTTTAATTTATATTTTTTAATAATTCAGGAATTTTAGAATTAATTTCTGCAAGTGGTATTTTCATCCTTTCACCGGTACGTCTTATTTTTACCTCTACTTCATCATTCTTTAAATTTTTCTCACTCACAATTACATGGAGCGGCATACCAAGCAGGTCGGCATCCTTAAATTTAAAACCCGGACTGATATCGCCTCTGTCATCATACAACACTTCTATTCCCAACTTAATGAAATCGTTGTAAATACTATCTGCTTTTTGTTTTACATTTTCCAGTTTTGTATTTACACAAATTAACTGTACATGGAATGGAGATATTTCCCCGCTCCATATTATTCCATCCTTATCATAATTCTGTTCTATATATGCAGCTGCAATTCTTTCTATCCCAATTCCATAACTGCCCATAATGATAACCTGTTCTTTGCCTTCTTTATCAAGATATTTTGCCCCAAGAGCCTCTGCATATTTTGTTCCTAGCTTAAAAATATGTCCGACTTCAATTGCCTTAGTTATCCTTAACTTTGAATTTTTATCCAAAGTCAGCTCGCCTTCCTTAACTGTTCTTATATCAAAGTATTCGATTCCCGGTACATCTCTTTTCAGATCAATATTTTTTACATGGTAATCATTTTTATTTGCACCGCTTATTAATTCATCTGCTTCTTTTAATCTTAGATCAGCAATAACTTTCAGCTTACCTTCTACGCCAACAGGACCTATTGAACCTGCATCAGCTCCCGTTATTTCAGAAAGTTCATCAGGGTGTGCAGCCCTTATACCTGAAAAAATATTATGCAGCTTTGTTTCGTTTACTTCATCGTCACCGCATACTAATACTTCAACGTATTTATTATCTTTTTCTTCTTTGCCTGGAATGACAAAAACCCTGGATTTTGCAAGTCGTGATTTATCTGTAATACCCAAAAAACCGGCCAGTTCATCTATTGTTTTAATATCAGGTGTATGAAATTCTTCCAAAGAAAGATTACTATTTTTCCTTGCGACAGTTTCACAATAAGATACAGCTACCTCTACATTTGAAGCATATGAGTTATCTTCACTTAAAGCAACATTATCTTCACCGGCTTCGGTCTCAACCATAAATTCTTCTGATTTACTTCCACCCATTGCACCGCTGAATGCAGATACAACAAAAAACTTTAATCCGGACCTGGTAAATATATTCCTGTATGCCTTGTCATTTTTATTATATGATTCATCCAATCCTTCCCATGTAGCATCAAATGAATAAGCATCTTTCATTGTAAATTGCCTGCCTCTTAAAACACCGCCTCTTGGTCTTGCTTCATTCCTGAATTTAGTCTGTATCTGGTACCAAATTTTAGGAAGATCTTTATAAGATATCAGGTTAGGTTTAGCTATTGAGGTAAAAACCTCTTCATGAGTTGGTGCTAATACTAACTCCCTGTTCTTTATGCGAAAGATATCATCTCCGTAATCTTCCAGTCTTCCGGTTTGATGCCACAATTCATTCGGTGAAAGAGCAGGTAAATAGAACTCATTACCGCCAATAGCGTTCATTTCTTCTCTTACAATATTCTCAATCTTCTTAAATACCTTTAAACCAAGGGGTAAATAAGAATAAACACCTGCTGTGAGCTGTCTTATCATACCGGCTCTAACCATCAATTTATGTGAGGGTATCACCGAGTCAGCTGGTTCTTCCTTTAAGGTAGGTACAAAATATTCCGTTAACTTCATTAATACAAATATATAAGAAGTAATGTTAGTGTGCAATGAATATAATTAATGCTATGAATTTTCATAATATTAGAAAACATTTTTTAGAAATAAGTAATTTATTTTCAAATCTTTCAACTGATATTTATCAATTTATAAAAAGAATTATTTCAAATTAATTGAGACAACTTTATAGATTTCAATAGGTTAAATAGCTTTAAAATCATTAATAACCGCCTATTTTTCCTTATAATTTTATTCACAAATTGCCATCCCCACTTCACGGTATTGTGTACGTACCTGTTTTAAGCTAACTTGTATGTGTTATATAAACCTATTTATATAAACGAAGGAGGAAACATCATGAAGCTACATCTTACACGCACTTCATTTTTTCAAAAACATTTTTACCTGTTCGTTTTATTTTTTATCTTCATTTTTTGCAGCGTCAATATTTCCATATCTCAATCCTGGATGTCTCCGGGAATAGGTACTAATAACGACGTTTATACTTTACAGGTATTTAATAACGAACTCGTCGCGGGGGGCATTTTTACAACTGCCGGAGGAACAAGCACTAACCGTGTCGCTAAATGGAACGGCACTTACTGGGCTTCCCTTGGTATGGGAGTTAACGGAAGAGTTGAAGCGTTAACTATCTTTAACGGTGAACTTGTCGCTGCGGGAAATTTTACTTCTATTGGCGGCGTATCGGCTAACAGAATCGCTAAATGGAACGGCTACAACTGGTCAACCATGGGTGCAGGATTGAATGACGATGTTCTGGCGTTAACAGTTTATAACGGGAATCTGTATGCTGCCGGTACTTTCTTTAGTTCAGGCTCTACATCTGTTAACAGGGTTGCAATGTGGGACGGCACAAACTGGGTTCCGCTTGGGCTCGGTGTAAATAATGAGGTAAATGCTTTAACTGTCTATAATAACCAGTTAATAGTGGGAGGATTATTTACTACAGCAGGCGGAATTAATGCTAACAGAATTGCTGCCTGGAACGGTACTACATGGAGCACTCTTGGACTGGGATTTAATGACGGTGTCTATTCTTTTGCAATTTACAACAATGAGCTGATTGTGGGGGGAAGCTTTACAACAATCGGTGGTATTTCTGCATCCAGGATTGCAAAGTGGAACGGAAGCTGGAGCAATCTTGCTCTTGGTACAAACGGTATTGTGTATTCGCTTACAGTTGTTAACTCTGTTCTATATGCAGGCGGAGCTTTTACACAAGCCGGAGGAATTTCAGCAAGCCACATTGCTAAATGGAACGGCACATTGTGGTCTGCTTGCGGAAGCGGAATTAACGGTGGAAATGTTCTTGCATTAGCAGGGTTCGGTTCGTCTGTTTATGCAGCCGGGCATTTCTTTTCTGCAGGTGGTATTTCGGTAAATAATATTGCAGCATGGATTGTATTTACCGGTATCACTCACAATGGTAATTCGGTACCAACTGAAATTGCATTGCATCAGAATTATCCGAACCCCTTTAATCCGTCCACTACAATTGCGTTTGACCTGCCGGAGAACAATAATTACACAGGTGATGTAAATGTGTCTGTATTTAATTCTCTCGGTGAAAAAGTTGCTGATGTTTATAACCAACCATATGCACCGGGCAGTTATAAGGTAACTTTTGATGCAGGGAATTTATCAAGCGGAATTTATTATTACATCCTGACTGCCGGTGATTATTCACTTTCAAAAAAAATGATAATTATTAAATAAGAAGTATAATATTTTTCAATTATTTTTACTTCTGTTTTTAAAAAGGGTTGTCGTTTAAGACTGCCCTTTTTTATTTTTTTGTAATACTATTCTATTATATATAGAAAACGTATAAACCATGATAACCCAATAAAAGATATATTCTTCAATTAATTTTACGACAGCTAACGAGTGATACAATTTATCGTATTTGCCGGTTTACAGATATCACTTCCCTCCTGCAATGTTCTTTAACATTTTGTCATCACGATTTTGATTAGCAAAAAGGTGTATTTTGTAAATTATTTTTTTTGGCGATTATGATTTACAATCAGCATTTTTTCAGAAATTTTTGATTTGAAAAAATCGAATAACGCCTTACATGGCAATAACTTATAGATTCCCGGACAAAAATTATTTAATTTTTACACGCTTTTATATCAATTCAGATACATTTTTATAACATACAGATTGATTTTGGATGAAATGATATGTGGAGAGTTTATTATTGACATTTTGTCAAACATAGCCCCATTGAATTGGCACGATAAATGATTGATTTATAGATTTATGATAAAAAATTCTACCATGTCCAGTCATTACTAATGCTCATCCCCCGTGTCATTCCCGCGCGCCTGTATGGGCAGGCATGTTCATCCCCCGTGTCATTCCAGCGAAGGCTTTCCGTACTGCCGGTGTCTCTCATGGATGTTCTATAATTACAGAATTATTTTTAATCGAGGACACTGGCAGTACGGGAAAGATTGTTTGCGTAAGGTGACTGTGTTAGTCTGATTATGATTTGAGGCACAAACACGCTTTTGCCGGTCATCAAGAATTAATCACGTAGTGATTTTCCATATTAGGAAACAATTGTAATAATTATCCAAACTCCGCAGGAGTTGCCCATAGTTACTTTAGAAGATGGGTAACTTCTACGAAGTTGTTTCAATCATTTATGTCATTGCTAATACGGGCAATCACTACGTGATTGTTATTTCTTAACAATACTCGACAATTTGTAATGGGGAAGAAAATCTTTCCGTACTGCCGGTCTCTCTCTCGTGGATGTTTTATAATTACAGGTTGTGTGTTAATTAAGTTCAACGGCAAGTACTTACTCCTTAATTTTTCCGGATATAAATACTCATTCAACATTCAAGTTTTAATTGAAGCACTTCAACCAATCATCAATTATATAAGTAATTTCCCTGCTGAAAAAAAATATTATTTTATTTTTAAAGATGAAAAATTATTTTGAAAAATAAATATGCGGGTAGTTATGTACGGACTTCGCAGCTTTTAACAATTGGGAATATATAAAAAAACCGCCATTTATGGCAGCTTTCAGGTTTTTGTAAAATTTAAAACAAAGAAAATAAATATAACAAAAAAATTTTAATTAAAAAGGTTCAAATTCTATACTTACAATCCCCTGAAAATAGTATATTTAAATTGACTTGCAAGATTAATATTGTTTGTTCATATTATTTTATTCAAAAATAAAAACTACTCAAAATTGCTAGTGAGCCAAATACAAATTATGTACGGCTTAAGTGAAAATAATTATATTTATTATTATTCATTTGAATGGCAATGCCTTCCCGAAGGTTTTAAATATATTTTAACTTTATTTTCCCTATTTATAAGTAATGCTGTTTATAAGCATGGACTTATTAAAATTTTTTACCAAATAACTTCAAGGAGCTCTAAATGAAGAAATTTACTTATTCACTTATCTTACTCTTCTTGCTTGTGTCCTTAAAAGAAGTGTATGCAATTGATCCTCCTACATTAATTACGCCGCCTAACAATGCTAACAATGTACCGGTTCCCGTTGATTTTGACTGGTCAGATGTTACAGGAGCGCATCATTACAAGCTGACTGTATACCAGGGATTCAATACAGTATTTCAACAGGACAGTATTTTGTTATCCAAATATGATGATGTACCATTGCAGTCAAACACAACATATTTCTGGAATGTATGTGCATATGATGCAAACGGTGCCTTTGCATGTGCACCAGCAAACTTTACTTTCACAACAGGAAGTTCATTACCGGCACAGCCGACTCTACTTTATCCGCCGGATGATACAA
The DNA here is from genome assembly GCA_003820375.1 of Ignavibacteriota bacterium. Classification (GTDB taxonomy): domain Bacteria; phylum Bacteroidota; class Ignavibacteria; order Tepidaquicellales; family OLB5; genus RPQH01. The sequence continues at coordinate 31,975 of RPQH01000012.1, read as the reverse complement.
CCAATATGCCGACAAGTCTTACATTTGACTGGAACGATATCGGAGGAGGTGTACAATATTATACTTTGCAATATACGACAGATGCTAACTTTGTTTATCCCATTACAACTATTGATGGAATAGCATCATCACAGCAATATGTTACCGGCTTTCAAAATGCAACAACATATTACTGGCGTGTAAAGGGTACAAACTCAACAGGAACCGGACCATATTCATCCATATGGAATTTTACAACACAGCCGGCATTGCCTTCTGCACCAACATTATTATTGCCGCCGAATAACATAGGCAATATTACTCTTACACCACTGCTTACCTGGACAGTAGTAACGGGAACTGTGGTTTATGACGTGGAAATTGCCAGTGATTTAAATTTTATTACTATAGTTTGGCCGGTATTTGATTTAACCTCTGCACAGTATCAGGTTCCGCCTGATGTACTTTCAGGTTCAACTCAGTATTGGTGGAGAGCAAGGGCAAGAAATGTAAGCGGAGCCGGACCGTGGTCTGCTCCTTTCACATTTACAACACAGAATGCACCGCCTGCACCGCCTGTGCTTGTATATCCTGCTCCTAATGCTGAAAATATTCCTAGAAGCGGTTTCCAATATGCATGGAATTCATCATTAGGTGCCAATTCATATCATATTCAGGTTTCTATAGACCCGAATTTTAGCTCTTTTATATATAATTCAACAACTACCGGTACTAACTGGAATCAAAGCTCACAACTTGAGTATAACACTACATATTACTGGAGGGTGCGTGCATCAAGTGTTGGCGGCGGTACAGGTAACTTTACAGCGGCAAGATCCTTCACCACAATTCCGGGATTACTGCCAGCCCCTGTTTTGAATTCTCCGGTATGCGGAGCGCAAAATGTTACATTAACACCATTAATGAAATGGTATTCAGTAAACGGTGCTGTGGCTTACCGTATGCAGATTGCTATAAATAATGGATATTCAACATTTGTATTTAATGATATTGTTTATGATACAGCTTACCAGGTAATGCCCGGAACGTTAACAGGCGGGTTCACTTATTATTGGAGGGTATGCGCATTAAATGCCGCTATGAATGAAGGTGAATGGTCAACTATGCCTTGTTACTTTATTACAAAACAAACTCTTAATGCAAATCTTAAAGTATATCTTGAAGGTTTCTATAACGGCTCAACCCAGATTAGAGATACTATCAGGGTTTATATTGCACAAACATCAGATCCGTGGACATTAAAAGACAGCACAGTTGCTTATTTAAATACGAACGGAACAGATACTGTAAGCTTTGAAAACTCTGTTGCAGGAAATTATTACATAATAGTTAAGCATAGAAATCATATTGAAACATGGAGTGCTTTACCGCAGTTATTCAATTTAGGTCAGTATGTTAATTATGATTTCACAACAGGTTCCAATAAAGCATTTGGTAATAATATGAAACAGGTTGGAAGTGTATGGGTATTCTACGGAGGCGATGCTAATCAAAGCGGACTTGTATTTACAGAAGACTACCAGTTATTTATTACTCAGTTCGGATTGGATGGATATGTAAGCTGTGATTTGAATGGAAATACATTTGTTGACGGTTATGACTTACCGATATTATATGGTAATATCAATGTAAGAAAACATTGGCCGGGCAACCCGTAAAATCTATTTTTAAACGAATTTTTTAAAATTAGGAATATACAATCATGAAAAAAATAATCTTTCTATTAATAATATCTTCAATGATTGCAGGAACCATTCAATCGCAGGTGAAAGTGGATTTTTCAGTTAGTAATGCAAGATTTGAAAATAACCTTTACACACTTGATGTAATAGCAACTGTTCCTGCAGAACAGACATGGAAAGTCGGACCTACTTGTATAAGAGTTGGCTTCCAGACTTTACCGGATTCATTTGCTCTTTCTGTACACCCGGATAATCCGGCTACAAATGCCAATATTAATTTGTCCGGAAATTCAGATTATTCTGCTATGACAACAACTTCCATTATGGAAGGAAAAGCTGTCAGCTTGAATATATTTAATTTCCAGGGAAGACCATCTTATGAGCTTACCGAAGGAAGCTATACTCTTGGTGCTATAAGATGGAATGTTGAACATTGGGGTTCAAACTGTATTGACCCAACCATATTACAAAATTCTGCCATATTCAATGAACTGGTTGGACAGGTTTACAACACAGGTTGGTCACTTACAGATACAACTTGTATCCCAATTTCTGTTAAAAAATTATCTGAAGTTGTTCCGGTTGAATATAATTTATATCAGAATTATCCTAACCCGTTCAACCCTTCCACAACTATCAAATTTGATATAGCAAGAACTACAGATGTACAGGTCGTAATTTATGATGCTCTTGGCAGACAGGTAGAGAGCCTTGTAAATGAAAGACTGGCAACAGGTACATATGAAGTAAAATGGAATGCCGGAAATTATTCAAGCGGTATTTACTTCTATTCTATCATCACAAAAGAATATACACGTACAAACAAGATGATATTAATGAAGTAATAAAAAAATATTTACAATTACAAAGGCGGATTTTTCAATCCGCCTTTTTTTATTGTATTAATTGAGGGCAGGCAAAGATTTCGACATGTCTGTGTACAATTGCAAATCTTCAATTTTTCAACCTGCATTCTGTAACCTCCAACCTGTAACCTCTAACCTGTAACCTTCAACCTGCAACCTGCATCCTGTAATTATCGATAGAATCTTTTAATAACAGAATATGTTAATATTTGCAGATTCTATTTATTTTCAATAAAAACCGCTAATACCTTTATTAAATATATATTATTTTGTAAATTTGATTCCACATATGCCTCAATTAGAAGAAATAAAACAAAAACTATCGGTAAACAATGAATTTTCAGGTGTAAAATATTCTACTATCAATAATTACAACTGCATTGAAGTACCGAAAGAGAAAATAACGGATATTTGCAGATTATTCAAAAATGAATTTGAATATGACCAGCTTATTGACCTTGTTGGTGTTGACAGGTTTACAAAGAACAACAGGTTCGAAGTTATTTATAATCTCTGGTCTAATAACCATAAGAGCAGGATTTTCTTAAGAGCAGTACTGGATTCCAAAAAGCCTGAACTTGAAACGGTTTCATCCGTATGGTCAACTGCAAACTGGCTTGAGAGAGAAACTTATGATATGTTCGGAATAAATTTTCTGAACCACCCTGACCTGAGAAGGATATATATGATGGAAGAGTTTGAATATTATCCTTTAAGAAAAGATTATCCGCTGATGGGAATACCAGGCGCAATTGAATTACCGAAAAAATAAATGGATAAAAATTTAATTCAGACGGCACAGCTAAATACAAAGACTAACGGTAAGATATCAAAGATACTCCGGGCACTTGAGACCGATGATATACAGGCAACATTTGATGATGCTCTTGAGAACCAGCTTGTTCTCAACATGGGACCCCAGCATCCGGCTACACACGGTGTTTTAAGGCTGCTTGTAAGCCTTGATGGTGAAACAGTAGTAAAAGTATTGCCTGACCTTGGCTACCTGCACAGGGGCTATGAAAAGATAGCCGAGAATATGACCTACCATGAGTATATTCCTCATACAGACAGGTTAGATTATCTGCAGCCGATTGCAAACAATGTTTGTTATGCAATGGCAGTTGAGAAGCTGTTAAAAATTGAAGCGACGCCGCGTGCAAAATGTATAAGAACAATTGTCTGTGAGCTTGCAAGAATAGCATCACATTTTGTATGGCTCGGTTCAATGGCAATGGATGTCGGTGCATTAACGGTTTTCCTGTGGGGTTTCAGGGAGAGGGAAAAAATTCTTGATATACTTGATATATTAACCGGCGTGCGGTTCACTACCACTTATACAAGAATCGGCGGTCTTGCATATGACCTGACCGATGAAGCAATAGGCAGGATAAAACAATTTTTAGATGAGTTCGATTTTAATATGAAAGAATGCCAGGACCTGATAGAAAGAAATAAAATATTCATAGACAGGTGTGAAGGCGTTGGAGTAATATCAAGGGAAGATGCACTATCTATCGGCTTAACCGGTCCAAATGCAAGGGCAAGCGGCATTAACCGCGACCTGAGGAAAGACGAACCATATCTCTATTATAATGAACTTGATTTTGAGGTACCGGTATTTACCGAAGGCGACTGCCTTGCAAGATATTATGTGAGAATAAATGAAATGAAGGAAAGCAAAAAAATGCTTTTGCAGTTACTTCAAAAATTACCGCAGGGTCCGATTGATGCACATGAACCGAAAGAAGTTCTTCCAAAAAAAGAAAAAGTGTATACAAAAATGGAAGAGCTTATTCATGATTTTATGATAGTGAATTTCGGGAATAACCCCGAGCCGGGTGCAGAATCATATTTCGCAATTGAGTCTTCAAAGGGCGAGCTTGGATTTTATATTATAAGCAACGGAAGCGGTTACCCGTACAGGCTAAAAATACGCTCTCCGTCATTTGTTAACCTGCAGGCATTACCGATAATGATGAAGGGTTGTTTGATTTCGGATATTGTAGCAATAATCGGCAGTGTAGACCCTGTAATGGGTGAAGCAGATAAATAATTTTTTCTACAATGACAATTATACTCCCCCGCTTCAAGGGGGAGAATCATTTCTAAGGGGAAAATGGAAATTAAATTTACCGAAGAAAATTTAAAAAAGCTTGAGGATATAAAAAGAAAATATCCCACAGCCAAAGCAGCATTAATGCCTGCTTTATGGCTTGCACAGGAACAATTCGGCTGGCTTTCGGCAGATGTTATGAGATATGTCGGGATTATTTTAAATATTCCATATGAACATGTTTACGGAGTTGTATATTTTTACACAATGTATAACAGGAAACCTGTCGGGAAATATCATATCCAGGTTTGCACAAATATTTCATGCATGCTTAGAGGAAGCTATGATGTTCTTGATTACATTGCACAGAAGCTAAACATACATGCAGGCGAAACAACCGGGGACAACAAGTTCACATTAAGCGAAGCTGAGTGTTTAGGAAGCTGCGGTACAGCTCCCATGATGCAGGTAAATGATTATTACGAAGAAAATCTTTCCAAAGAAAGAATAGATAAAATTATTTCAGAGTTATCAAAATAACAGCAGGAAAAAAGTGGAAAATATTATTTTAAAAAATATTAAAAATTATCATAAGCTGGATGTATATATACAGCATGGCGGATATAATGGATTAAAAAAAGCTTTAGGAATGCCCCCGGATTCAGTAACAGAAGAAGTAAAAAAATCTAATTTACGCGGAAGAGGCGGAGCTTGTTTTCCCTGCGGATTGAAGTGGTCTTTTATGCCTAAGTCAAATGACAAGCCAAAATATTTATGCTGTAATGGAGATGAGTCTGAACCGGGTTCATTTAAAGACAGGCAAATATTTGAGTTCAACCCGCACCAGTTTATTGAAGGCACTCTTATTGCATGTTATGCAATGGGAATAAAAACTGCTTATGTTTATATCCGCGGTGAGTATTATCCGTGGCAGCTGATGCTTCAGAAAGCAGTTGATGATGCTTATGCAAAAGGATTGATAGGCAAAAATATTTTAGGAACAGATTTTTCAACAGACATTTTTCTTCACAGGGGAGCAGGAGCTTATATATGCGGAGAAGAATCTGCACTGATGAATTCTCTTGAAGGACGAAGAGGTTATCCTCGTGTAAAGCCGCCATTTCCCGCAAATAATGGCTTATGGGGATGCCCGACAACGATTAACAATATTGAAACACTTGCCAATATACCCCCGATAATAGAAAAGGGTGCTGATTGGTTTTTGAAAATCGGAGAACCAAAACACCCCGGTACTTTGTTATATGGCGTAAGCGGGCATGTGAACAAACCAGGCGTATATGAATTACCTTCCGGAACGCTTTTAACAGAAATTATTTATGATTATGCCGGTGGTATACCGGGCAATAAAAAGATAAAGATGATTATTCCCGGCGGTTCATCAATGCCTCCGTTCAGAGGTGATGAAATTGAAGGATTAAAAATGGACCAGGAAAGCTTGAAAGCAAAAGGGTCCAGCATAGGTACTGCGGGAATAATTGTGATGGACGAAGATACTGATATTGTTAAGGTTCTAAAACGTATCGCAAAATTTTATTATCATGAATCATGCGGACAATGCACACCATGCCGCGAAGGGTGCGGATGGATGTTAAGAATTTTAGACAGAATAGATAAAGGTTTAGGAAGAACAGAAGATATAAAATTATTAGTTGATGTAGCAAATAATATAGAAGGCAATACAATTTGCGCATTTGGTGATGCCGCAGCATGGCCTGTCAAATTCACAATTCAAAAATTTCTGCCCGAATTTGAAAGTAAAATTATTGATAATATTAAGCTGCCCGATAATAATAAAGTACATTCTTTAAGAGAGATTAAAGAGCCAGGTTGAAAAAGGAATAATTATACCTTAAGTCCTTAAAACACGTAGCTTAGCTAACGTGTTTAGGGTATTGTTTTTTTAATAAAATACTTAAATATTGTATAAACTTAAATTAAAGTGTGGACTTAAGAATTAGGTTTAATAGATTTTTATATTTTATATTATTTTATAATACATTAAGTTAAAAACACTGCATAGTTAAATAAAAAAAATGGAGAAACAAAATGGATCAGACTGCTAGTCTTAAAACTACAGAAAAAACCGTACCTACCGGAAACATGTCTTCACAGTTGTTTGGCAGTAATTTTAAGAAAGACAATCTTGAAAAGAGAGTTCAGGAATTGATGAGAGAATCAACTGAATTCCATGAGCTGAAACAACACGTAATCAACAAAGGAGTAAGCAGAATTCAAGCCGAAGGATTTATCGGCAGAATGAAACCGGCTATTCCTTCTTTAATAGCTTTAGTAGTATCATTTTTTATCGATGTAGCAAAAGTACCGTTTTTAGGTAAGGTTGCAGAGAATATGGCAAATGCTGTATTCCCCGGTTCGACAACATTAAATAAAGGAGTAGACCCTGTTTCATTATGGTGGATGCCTTTTATAGTTTATGGAATATTTGTTTTATGTGCTGAACTTTCATACCGTAAATTGTTGAGAGAAGTAAGCACAAAAGGTGTGTCGCAGGAAATTATTGAAAGAATAACCACCCGTTATTCGACAATCGTTGACGGTTTAGGAACAGCCCTCCCGTTGTTAGGTGCTGCTATACTGCTTATCAGTATAAAAGAAGGTCCGGTTATATTCTTAGGTTTCTCTGTTCCATTTGAAATTAAATCTATAATTGTACTTGCAATTGCAAAATTATTTGAAATAGTATTTGATTCACAGGGATTAAAATTTGCTGAGCTTCGTGAAGAATTGAACGACCTGGAAAAAGAGTATTTCAGTGAAAGAGATGACATTCATCAGAGAGCAATATTACAGCAGTTACATGACGGTTTCTCAAGAAGAGGAGCTGACGGTACTGCAGCAGTGCTCGATAAATTCACAAGAGAAGAAGCAAACGAAATTCAAAACTCACTTAAGAAAGCAGCAGACTTCAGTGAATCAATTTCCAAGAATGTTGTTATAATGAAAAATGCAATAACCGAAATGAGCAAAACAAATGTTCATGATTCGGAATTGCTCAAAGAATTACAGAACACATCACAATCCCTTACAACAGCATTATCTGCAGCTACACAGACCGCCGAATACAGTGAAATTATGAAGAAGAACCTTGAATCTATGAGAAACCTTATGAAAGAAATGGATAACATAAAGTACCCGGATGAAAGCGTACTGAAAGAGCTTCAGATTACTGCACATATGTTAACTGAGACTGCTAACTCATTGAAAGACGTACAGGCAATTAAAGGATTGGATAACCTTGCTTACTTAGCAGGTAAACGATAAACTTTACCTAATAGGAGAAAAGAAATGAAAAAAAAGGGTGATGTAAAATTTATTATCTACCAATCACTTTATATATTCGTGGTTTGTGTTATCGCAATTAAAGGCGCAAATCTTGACCTTGTACAGGTGGTTGCTGATGACGGAAAAGTAAGAGCGGAAATTACCCCGGACTCTTTAATTAAATTACAGGATTTACTTTCCAGATCAAGAATAGTAGATACAAACTTATATGCAATAGTAGATAAAAATCTATTAAAAGAAAATAAAGAGTTACAGAGAATGGTTGAGATAACACAGCAGAAACTCAGCCTGACAGTAACACAAATTCAGCCTCAAATGCAGCAGATAGAACAGCAGAAGATAGAGCCGCCCAAGGAAGAAGTAAAAATAGACCCGGGTGAGATGCAGGAAATCAGAATTGGAAGTATCAGCTTAACGCAGTACACATCAAATACACTGAACAATCCATATGATGTTCCGTTAGAGGTTGTAGGAATTACAACTATTCCGCCAAAAAGTACAAAGACATTTGAAACCGGCGGGCAGGGTTCAGTTGTAATTAAAGTTGGAACCAGTTCAAAAACAGTTGAATTGAAACCCAACGATAAGCCAAAGATAAACTTCCAGAGAGTTGCATCAATGGGCGAAGAAACAAGGGTAACAAGCTTACAAAGCAGTGTATGTTATCGTGTAACGGTATCAGATGATTTCCCCGGACAGCTTGATGTTAAATTCTCAGGACCTGTAACGGTAAAGCAGCAAGGTAATACTTATGACGTAACTATGAATGCATTCAGTTCCAAAGGTGCATTCGATAATTTCTCAGAAGGAAAAGATGCTCCTTATTCATTAGGATTTACAGTTACCGTTTCAGATAAAATTGCAGGACATAAAATAGCAGGTCAAAATAGTTTTTATTTTGGTGAGTGGTAAACTCACGTTTTAACAGTATTGTGTAAATACCTAATAAATCTTATTTTGATAAAAAAAAATTAATTATTTAACTAAATCTCAACAAAATGAAAAATAAATTCGACTCAATCCTGTTCTTGTTTATGCTGTTGATAGTTGGGTTTGTATTTTCCAGTACTAAAGATATATACTCGCAGCAGGAAGATCCAAACAACCCCAGGACATGGAATTATTTTAAAATATTAGCCAGAGCCGAAGATGATAGTATTTTTATAATCGCACAAGACGATATGGGTATTGACCCTAAGCTGGAAAGTTTTACTCTTGTGATAAACATCTCGGATCCGAATCCTCAAAACCAGTTTGTTGTATTAGGCGATGAACTTGATCCTTCATCACAGCGTTTTGCATGGACACAGCTTTCCAAACGTGTACAGGATGGGCTAAAAAATTGGACCGGAACAAATAAAGAAAATCTGAATCAGAAGAAGCTTGATTATGCCAGCGTATTCTTAGATGTTATCAGACAGATAAAAATTAAAGAATTTATTGCTCCTCCAAAAAAGGAAAGAGTAATTAGAAATACTACTGCTTATATTAATCCTTATTTTACTTTATTTGGATGGGAAAGATTAGGTATCCCGGTTAAAAGATCAATTGGATTCACTTTCGGTATGGGAACTAAATACAGTGGTCCGTTTGAATCTGACCAGGTATCAATGGGTTTCCAGATGCTTGGTGTGAATGTCAGTTATGTTACAAGAATAAGAGAATTAAATACACATGATCTTGGCACCGATAGTACTGAGAATAAGCCGTGGAAGCAGTATAATGCCGTATTTACTCCTCCAAGAGGTATTGAGTTAACTTATACAATTCCTCTCGGTAACTTCTTTGAAGTTGGTGTGTACAGTGAAATAAAAGAGACAGGTGTTGTTCCCGGTGGCGGACCACCTCTCTATACTTTTGTAAACCAAAAAGATTCTACCAGAATGCCGAACAATATTGTAACAGGAAGCAACCTGCTTGCAGAGTTCAGGTATCCTTTCAGAATGTTCGGTTCAACGAGAACTGTGTTCTACGTAGGTTATTGGTATAACGAAGTAAATATTGGTTTATTTACCCGTGAAAGCCGTCTTGTTGGTTCAGTGTTTGATTTCCGTGTAAACGCTACATTAAAGAAAATAAGAAATTTCCAGATATTAGCTGAAATTCTTGTTTCAAATATAGCTGAAGGTTTTGCATTGAACTCTTTTGCAATAGGACCTTCAATCAGATTATCAAAACTTGATAACGGTAAATTCGGTTTGCTTACTGCATTCCTGAATATCAGGTTCAAGCTTGGTGACTTCTATGATGAGCGTGAAAAGAAATAAATTTCAATATCTGATCTAGCAGTGTTTTTTTAAATAAAATCTGCAATTTGGCTACAAATTGCAGATTTTTTTATTTAACTTACAGTTTTATAAAGCTGATTTATACCAAAAAAGGAACCGCTTATTTTGAACAATGCTACAATAATGGTTATCGAAGATGAATCGATAATTGCAAGAGATATTGAAAGCATTTTGAAAAATTATGGCTATAATGTAGCCGGTCCGTATTCAAAAGCTGAAGATGCTATACTGGCTTTAAACCATGTGCAGCCTGATTTAATACTGATGGATATAGTTCTAAAAGGTGATATAGATGGTATTGAAGCTGCTATTATCATTAAAGAAAAAATTTCTGTTCCAATTATTTATTTGACTGCTTATGCAGATGACATAACAATCGGCAGAATTAAAAATACCGATCCTTACGGTTACTTTTTAAAGCCATTTGAAGAAAAAGAATTGCATTCATGGATAGAAACAACTCTTTATAAATTTAATAAAGAAGAAAAATTAAAAAAGAATGAAAAATGGCTGAAGTCGGTAATAAGAAGTTTTGACAAAGCTGTAATAACTGTTAATGAAGCCGGCGTAATAAAAACAGTAAACAACAACGCAGAAAAACTCACAGGTTTTAAGGAAGATGAAATATCTGGCAAACATTTTGATAATAGTATAAAAATTTTCAAAGAGAATAAAAACACAGGCGAGTATTTATCAGAAGGTATAATAAAAACCGGAGTACCTGTTACTGACAACAACCGTTCTTTATTATTTAGGAACAAAATAAAAATTCCAATTTCATATGTCATATCCCCTGTTGTTCAGGATGAGTGTACGATTGGATATATAATAACAATTACAGAAAAAGACAGCGGGAATACAGATAAAGAATTAATCAGAGAGCTTAATGAAAAGCTCGAGATATCAAAGAAAGAAATAAAGCAATTGGCATATGTGGCATCACATGACCTTCAGGAACCTTTAAGAATGATAGCAAGCTATGTTCAGTTATTACAAAAACGCTACAAAGGAAAAATTGATGATGGTGCCGATGAATTTATATCTTTTGCTGTAGAAGGTGTTAACAGGATGAAAACTTTGCTCAATGATTTGTTAGTTTATTCACGACTTAATACCGTTCCAGCAGTATTTGAGATAACAGATTTCAGCGTAATAGTTAAACAAGCAATTAAATCTATACAAAATGAATTTCCCGGTAAACATTTTGTTGTAAATTACAGCGCACTGCCAACATTAAAAGCTGACAGTTCGCAAATGAGGCAGCTGTTCCATAACCTATTAAGCAATGCCGTAAAATTTAATGATAAAGATAAAGCAGCAATAGACATCTCATATAAAAATGAAAACGGCAGTTATGAATTTAAAATCAGCGATAACGGAATAGGTATGGATTCAGAATATTACACACGGATTTTCGAAGTATTCCAGCGTCTTCACCATTATAATGAGTACCCGGGTACTGGAATTGGACTAGCTATTTGCAAAAAAATAGCTGAAAATCATAACGGAAGTATACGAGTAGAATCTATTCCAAATAAGGGTTCAATATTTTATATTAAATTTTCCAACAATGGCTGAAATATTCCTAATTGAAGATAACCCTGCAGATATTGTATTAACTCAGGAGGCATTTAAAGAATGCAAAACAGAACACAATATTTCATATGTAAATGATGGAATAGAAGCGATTAAATATCTGAAAAAAGCTGATAAATACAAAAATTGCAGAACACCCGATATCATACTCCTGGACCTGAATTTGCCGAAAAAAGACGGCAGACAGGTGTTAGCTGAGATACGGGCTGACGAAAAATTAAAAAATATACCGGTAATTATTTTATCTACTTCAAAAAACGAGAACGATATCTATGCATCTTATGAGCTAAATGCTAATTGTTATATCCCAAAACCTGTAGAGTTAGACAGTTTCTTTGAAATAATAGCCTGTATTGAAAGATTTTGGTTAGAAGCATAAAAAAGCGGGTATTACAGAATATTTTTTATTTCCTGATAATTCGCTTTTATTAAATTAATATTTTTTATATATTTTAGTATCACAATTCTAAGTTAACAGATTAAGTAATCCAGCTAACGATTATAAGTACATAATTTTGAATGAGAAGAATTCAAATTTCGCAGTTCAATCAAGTTTGATAAGATTATTACTGATTGAAGATAATCCGGGGGATGCAAGATTAATTAAAGAATATCTTTCAGACGTAAAAAATGTAAAGATAACATTTCATTTTGCAGACCGCCTGTCTACAGGACTCGATATCCTTGAAAATGAATTTATTGATGTTATATTATTGGACTTAAAGCTGCCTGACAGCCAGGGTCTTGAAAGCATACAGAAAATATTTTCAGTTATACCGAACGTGCCGATAATTGTGTTAACAGGCTTAAATGATGAAACAACAGCGATAAAAGCCGTACAATTAGGTGCACAGGATTACCTAGTAAAAGATAAAGTTGAAAGCGACCTTCTGATAAGAGCGGTAAGATACGCAATTGAAAGAAAGCGTGCAGAAGAAGAGCATCAAAAACTGCTTGAACAAAGAATACGTTCACTTGCTATTATTGAAGCACAGGAAAACGAACGCAGAAGAATTTCGCGTGAACTGCATGACGGGCTTGGACAGCTTTTAAGTGCGGCAAAGCTTAACTTCGGTATGATAGAGTTTGCACAAAGCCAGGGTAAGGAAAAGATGGATGAAATCGTTAAACAGGTTGATTCAATTATCAGCAAGGCAATAGTTGAAGCCAGAAGAATTGCTCATGACCTGCGGCCTACTACTCTTGATGATTTTGGATTAATACCGGCATTAAGAATATTATGCCAGGAGTTTTCAAAATTAACCGGGGTTAAAGTCAAGTTCCAGGTTTCCCAGCTCCTTGAAAGAATTGATCCGAAAATTGAAATTGCCATTTACAGAATCATACAGGAATCATTTAATAATATAAGTAAGTATGCCGAAGCTACTGATGTATCATTGGATTTGTACAGAAAAGACAGCAGAGTATATGTAAGAGTTAAAGATAACGGTAAAGGTTTTGATATAGATAACGCTTCAAAAAACAAGAAGATGGGAAGAGGATTTGGATTACTGAATATGAGAGAAAGAGCGGAGCTTATTGGCGGTAAGATTGACATAATTTCCAGTGTAGGCCAGGGTACTGAATTGCTACTCGATATAAACCTGGATTTTTTTCATAATTGATAAACATTAATTATAATTATATTTATAACTATGAAAACTACTAAAGTATTAATTGCTGATGATCATGAAGTAGTTCGTGACGGTCTCAAAAACATTTTGTTGAGCTTGGGAAATATTTCTATTGTTGGAGAAGCCGCAAATGGAGAAGAAGCAGTAAGCGCATATAGTTCAATTAAACCTGATGTAGTCATTATGGATATATCTATGCCGGGTATGAATGGAATAGAAGCAACAAGGATAATTAAAGAAAATGATCCTAATGCAAAAATTCTCATTCTTACAATGCATGATAACCAGGAATATCTGAACCAGATAATACGCTCAGGGGCAAAAGGATTTGTCCTAAAGAATACAGATAAGGAAGAGCTTCTTGAAGCCGTAAAGGCAGTAGCAGCGGGAGAAAATTTCTTCAGTAAAGATATTTCCAAACTAATAATTGATAATTATATCAGGAGTGCAAAAGATTCGGAAAAGAATGAAGGATTCAAAGAAGTACCACTTACCAAAAGAGAGATAGAAATATTAAAGTTAATCGCTTCAGGATATTCAAATCAGGAAATAGCAAATATATTATATATCAGTTATAATACAGTTGATACTCATCGGAAAAATATAATGCACAAACTTTCTATAAAAAATACTGCAGGATTAGTAAGATATGCTATTGAAAAGGGTTTAATATCATTAAACTAGGATCAATATCAGGAATTATAAAAAACTAACATATAAGAGAAAGGGCTAATAAATGAACGCTCAAGCACAACCTATCAGAGTTCTCATAGCAGATAACAACCCGGATTTTTTAGGTGCTTTATCACAATATGTACGTTCAATCCCGGGAGTTGAATTGGTTGGAGAAGCCGTTGATGGTGAAGATGCAATAAAAAAAGCAGAAGCCACTTATCCTGATTTAGTCATTCTGGATATAATAATGCCGAAAAAGTCAGGTATTGAAGCGTTAAGCGCAATAAAAGACAAATTCCCTGAAGTTACTGTTGTGATGATCTCGATAAATGAAGGTCAATCTTACCGTAAGCTGGCTGAAGTTTACAGAGTAGATAAGTATATTGGCAAAAATTCAGATGATATTCATAAAGAAATTCTTGAAATAATACAAAATACGCAGATGAAGCTTACAGCAAGGAACAATTAATATCATTTTAGAATTTAGCTAAAACACACTGTAATGGAAAAAGATAAAATTAAAATATTATTATGTGACGATAATGATAACTTCCGTCAACTGTTGATGCAATATATACATTCATTGCCGGGTGTAGAGATAGTCGGAGAAGCAATAGATGGTGTAGATGTAATTGAAAAAACAGAATCGCTGGACCCTGACCTGGTATTAATGGATTTAAGTATGCCAAATCAATCAGGTCTGGATGCAACGAAAACAATAAAGGAAAGATGGCCAGATAAGTCCGTAATAATTCTAACACTGTATGAAGATACAGTGTATAAAGAGCTGGCAGATGAATTCCATGCAGATGGATTTATAGCCAAAAGTTCTATAAAAACACAACTGCCTGCAGTTATAGCAGAAAAGTTGAACAGTGCAGCCAAATAATTATTGCTAATCCGGTTAAAACTTTATTTTAATAAATTAATATAATATATCTATGAGAAACTATATACTCTTTCAACAAGATTTTGGTGCACCTCCTCCTCCGCCGCCTTCTATGCCGCCTCCGCCGCCTCCTGTAGGAATGCAGGGTGATAAGGCAAGCCAGAGAGCTATCTGGGCGTTAGTGCTTGGTATTGCGTCATGGACCATCTGTCCAATTTTGATAACAGGTATCATTGCATGGATAATGGGCAAAAAAGAAATTAATGAAATCAATGCAGGTCTTTCTCCGCAGGCAGGAAAAACAATGGCTACAGTCGGCATGTGGCTTGGAATAATTCATGTTGTATTTGCTGTGCTTGGTTTATTAGTCTTTATAGTTCTCCTTATATTTGGCGGATTGATGGAATCATTAAACTAGTTAACAATTAAATTTTTTAATCATTTTACTAAAGGTAGTTTACTAAATAAACTACCTTTGTTTTTATATGGAACTAAAAATAAAAAAGATAGATACAAACTTAAATCATCCCCTCCCCTTTTATGCAACCGAGAATTCTGCAGGATTGGATATTGCATCAGCATCATTGGAAGATATTATTCTTGAACCACTGCAAACAAAGCTTATACCCACTAATTTGATATTTGAAATACCCCACGGTTATGAAGGCCAGGTAAGACCCAGAAGCGGCCTTGCAATCAAGCATAACATCGGCATCATTAATTCTCCGGGTACAATTGATTCCGATTACAGAGGTGAGCTGAAAGTATTGCTTACTAATTTCGGAAAAGAAAGCTTTACTATAAAATTTGGCGATAGGATTGCACAAATGGTAATCAGTAAAGTTGAGCATGTAAAAATTACAGAATCTCAATCACTTAGCGAAACTAAAAGAGCCTCCGGCGGGTTTGGTCATACAGGTATAAACGAATGAAAACAATACTAAATGGCCAATACAACGAAAAATGTAATAAGACCTTATGAAATAATAATATCTATAGCTGCAATTCTTCTTTTCGGAATACTGTTTGCAGTAACGGAGCTGTTCAAAAACCCTTTCATTGTTCTTGGTGTAACAATATTTATACTTTTTCCATTCAGAAGGAACAGGATAGTTAAAATAATTTTATCAATTTCAATTATTGTAGCTGCCCTATGGTTTACACACAGCATATCTAATATATTAATCCCATTTCTCGTTGCGTTCATATTAGCATATCTTATAGACCCCCTGGTTACCTTTATATCACGGAAAAGAATGAAGAGATGGGAGGCAAGCTTGCTTGTTGTTGTTTGCAGTGTATTGATTTTTTTTGTGGCATCTGTAATTGCAGTACCTGTTGTTGTAAAACAGTTTACAGAATTTATTGAAACGATACCGCAGCTTTATGCCGGTTTTCAGATATGGATAAATACAGGCTTGATTCCTTTTTTAAACAATTTTGGTATTCCTACAGAAGACTTACAGTATAAGTTAACTAACCAGATACCGGGCAGCATGGATTATTTCTTTAATGCACTTGTTGGAGGCGTTTCCGGCTTGTTTACCGGTATAACAATAATTGCAACTTCATTAGCAAATATAATACTGATTCCATTTTTAACATTTTACATTTCAAAAGATTTTCACGGATTAAAACAATATGTAAAACATCTGTTCCCTGCCGGCAGCAGAAAGAAAGCTGTTGAGGTTTACAATAAAATTGATAGCATTCTTGGTAATTATATCAGAGGAAATTTATTAACTTCACTTTATAATGGTTTAGCAATTGGAACAGGACTTTATTTCATTGGCGTCAGGTACGCTTTTTTACTCGGAATAATTGCAGCCATTCTGGACCTGATTCCGTATTTCGGGTTTATTGTAACTATGATATTGAGCTCAATAATTGCATTGGTGAGCGGTGGTAATATTTTGTTCAAGTTCATTTTAACCATATTGCTGAATATCGCAGTAAATATTTTGGAAAATGCCTACATCTCCCCTAAACTTATTGGAGAAAGGATAGGATTACACCCTGTAATACTTATATTATCATTACTGATGTTTCAGTACTTCCTTGGTTTTCTTGGCTTGCTTATTGCTATACCTGCTATGGCAATCATCCTGATGTTCTTTAATGACTGGCTTGAAAGAAGAGATGCAGCTTTCAAGCATATTCATCCGGAATAAAACCTATTTGAAATATTTCTGAGAGAACTGGTGAATACCGCTTAATATATATCCACGTGGTTCGGTTTTTATTTTTCTATCTAATTCCTGTTTAGCTCTTTCGGGGTCTTCCTTCATTTTTTTGTCAAATTCCTGCTGATGAAAGATAAAATTATACGGATTAAGAATTCTGTATTCGTATTTATTTATTACATCGGCAAATTTCGGAATATCTTTCACAAAAAGGAATGATTTATCATCCCAGAATACAAGCTTCCAGCCGGGATTACGGGAGACATATGACACAATATTGGTTTGCAAATCTTTAGGGCGTCTTATCAGGTCAGGGTCAAGGAATACTACATAATCAACCCCATAATCATCCAGTTTCTTTTCAAATCCCCTGCCTTTTACCATTATAGTATTATATTCATTGAATATAGCATCATTCAAATTTCTGCTGTCAATAAAATTCTTTTCATTGGGAAAATTCCAAACAAGATATCCTCCTGTGCCAAAATGATTAAACGGCTTACCTGATATATTCGCTTCTTTCATGAAATCAAAAAGCTGAACGGGAATAAAATCGCTGTTTACTCCAAAACCCGGAATGCGGTAATATTTAAGCCATTGGTACACTCCTTCATTTGGAATATTAAATGTTATATAAACAAAGAGAGCAATTAAAACAGCTTTTACACCATTATTGTACAAAAAGAATTGTAATATATTATTTCCTTTGCCGGTGTTTGCCCATTTTTGGAAGTAATAATTTATCGATACAGCAAGGAAAAATATTATTATTATTTCATAATCAACCGTTAACCTGATTGCCCTGACTGAATAAATTGCAAACCCGATATATGTTAATGCAAAGAAAATATCTTTTTTCTTTATCGAATATATCAAAATAATTATACCTGAGAACAACAGAATTTTATAAAACGTAACAATAAATCCAAAATCCATACCGCCGCTAAATGGATTTCTCCATTCATTTATAGTTTCCAGAAGCTTCATCTTAGTATGGCCGTAAGCATATAAATATGTTTGCAGGCCATGCGGATTTATAAGCAGCACCAAAGCGGAAGCAACCGAAATTAATAATAATCTCTGAATCTGTTCTCTTGTTAAAGGTTTTATTTCAGGAGATGAGAATCTCTGCGGGTATAAAAATATTAATACTTCTGAGACAGTATAAATAAACAGCAGCAGCCCGCCTGCCAGAACACCCATATGAACATTTCCCCAGATAAGAAATATCAACGGCAGAAAATAAAGCCACTTAAAATATTTCTCCCTGTCGATATACTTGAATGAAGTTATTATATACAAAAGTATTACAAAGAATAAATAAGTAAGAATATGCGGACGCGGAGAAAGCCGGTCCATTATGGCAATAAGAAGAATAAAAAATAATATGTAGCTGATAACAGAATTTACCTTGAACTTTTTCAGCAGCAGGTAATAAATAAAAAATATCAGGGAAAAAATAATGGAGCGGAATAAAAGTATGGCATTATATCCACCGATATTATACAAACCATATGTAATAACATCCCAACCCCATTCAAACGGTATCCACTCAACACCTGCGGTTGCATAACCGAAGATATCGGTATTTGGTACAACCTGGTTTTGAACAATGTACCTTCCGGTTGCAAGATGCCAGAAGAAATCATCATCTCCGGATATTTTATAGCTTGCTGCAAAAAATACAAGCGTTGTAAAGGCAAGTATTAATGCGTAAATGTAATATTTATTTTCCTCCGGTATTACATTTACTTTAACGGTTTTTTTTGACTGAGCGGACGGCACCTTTTGTAAAGGAACCTTTGGTTTTATCTTTGCCACAATATTAGAATAAAATTATTTATTTACCGGTGAATTTAGGTTTACGTTTTTCTAAAAAGGCATTTACGCCCTCTTTGTAATCATCTGAAATGCCTAATATGTCCTGCATTTCAGCTTCATTGTTTAAAGCTGTATCAAGTGTACCTTCAAATGAAGTATTTAACAATGTCTTTATCATTCCAATCGCCTTGGTAGGAGCCGAAGCGAATTTTTTCGCATATTTTTCTAATGCAATATTTAAAACTTCACTGTTTGAAACTACAACGTTTACCAAACCAAGCTCTTTTGCCTGCACGGCAGTTACCTTCTCAGCAAATGAGCACATCTGGAATGCTTTTGATAATCCCACAATGCGGGGCAAATTGTAAGTAGAAGCCGAATCAGGCACTAATCCGATGTTTATAAACACCTCAATTAAGCTTGCAGACTCAACAGCTATCCTGAAGTCGCATGCAAGCGCCAGAGACAGCCCTGCACCCGCTGCAACGCCGTTTAAGCCGCATATGATAGGTTTAGGCAGTCCCATCATCTGCTTAATCAGCGGATTGTATTTAGCTTCCAATGCCTGTTTAAAGGATTTGTTTTCCTTTTCAAAATCCTTCAAATCCTGCCCTGCACAGAAACCCTTGCCATTGCCTGTAATTACCACACATCTTATTTCATCATTATCTGCGGCTTCATCCATTGCCTGTTGAAGCTCCATCAGCATTTCCGTGTTAAATGCATTCATCACATCAGGGCGGTTCAGTGTGATAAAAAGAGTGTTGAATTTAATTTCTTTTAATATAGTGCTCATATGATATATGTTTTATTTATAATATTCTAATTCACCTTACGCAAATAATAAATCAATTTGTTACTGTAAGAAATAAACAGTAATTTCAGTTCAAGTCCTCACCCCTCCTGTTTCACTCCTGTTACAGCACTGTTACGCTCCTGTAATACAGGATTCAGGGCAAGCAGGGGTATTAGCAGTGTAGGAGAGTTACCTGATACTTGCAAAGTTTTTAGATACAAAATATCAATATCTTTAGCTTTAATTACATTAAGAAAGAGAAATTGTAATTATTAGAAAATCTCAAAACTTTGTAAGTCTTTTCTCCTCTTGCGGATCTTGCATATTTATAAACTTGGCAAGTCTTAAGTTCTTCTTACTCTATGTAACAATTCATAATAAGATAGTCTTCTTAACTAATACAAATTATCGTTGTATCAGACTTACCAAGAATCAATTCCATTTTCATCATTTTCGAAAATTGATATTAATAATAATATTGAACATTATTCACTAATAAAATACAATATTGTCCTGTTTTTTGATTTCTTCAATGATAATATGAGTATTATTTTTTGTACAATATAATTAGGAAGCCATAAAAGAAGATTGAAATGTAAGGCAGGCAAGGGGTATGAGATTAATTTGCGGCTTTTGTACTGCCAGTGTCTCTCCTGGATGTTCTATAATTACAGATTAAATAATAATCGAGGACGCTGGCAGAATAAAATGGATCTTTAATAAACCTGTGCTTCTATTTTATTATTAATCGAAGAAGTAAATTGGAATAAAACAATCTTTGCTCAATAATTTGAGATTAGAAGAATTAGGTTAATTGAAAATCTTTTTCTGCCAGTGTCCTCGATTAAAAATAATTCTGTATTTACAAATCTTCAATGAGAGACACTGGCAGTACGGGAAACTTAACAAACTTATCATTTTTTAATAATACTCATAAACAAATTTCTTTGTCAAAACCACTTTTTCATCAGGTCCGGTAATCCTGGTTTCAATTAATGCACCCTTTTCATCGTAAGTGGTCTCTTCCGTATAACTTTTATAAAAAAGTCCTGTTACTTCTTTTTTTTCTGTTTTTATCCTGTTATTCAGTTTATCATAATAATATGCATACTCATTATATTCATCTTTGCTGATACTTTCATAGCTCTTAACAATATTGCCGTTATTATCGTACTGGAAAGTTTCGGTTTTAAATGTTTTATCAGGAAAAATTGACTGTTTCTCGATTATATTATATTTGTTATCATATTTGTAAAAGTATTGATAAGCACTTGTTACACTTTCTGAGCCCGGACATGATTTTTTTAATGTATGTTTAGCAACATTGTTATAGCTGTCGTATTCATATAACGCTGTCGTTTTACAATTATCAATATAATTCACTTCGTTTGCTTCGACTAACCTTGACAGGTCATCATATTCATAATTTACTTCCCTAACCTTTTTGCCTTTGGCATTGTATTCCCTCTCCTGCGTTATAGTACCGATGTCATCATAATATATATTAAATTTTACTACCTCAGCCCCTGACGAGTCTATCTTCTGTATTAGCATACCGTTTGTTCCATACACATAAGAATAATTGTTTTTAACAGGTAAAGTATCCTTACCGTTAACTTTTGAATACCTGTATTCCTTTGCTAAATTCCCTCCGGCATCAAACCAGCAAACCCTCAAAGTATCCTGTTTACCTTCAACCTGGGATACTTCGGTCCGCACATGAATCTTAGCTTCTTTTATTCTTTTCGAATTTTCATTAAAATTAACATAATCTTTGTAAACAACAGGAATTTCAGCTTGTGAAAATGCTGATAAAACATAAATTGAGTTTAAAATTACTACAAATATATATTTTTTCAATATGTTGTTAATTTGTTTATAAAAATTTGTTAATCTTCAAAAAAATAATATTCAAATTTTTCAATATATATTTCCTTTAATTCTATTCCTATTTTAATTTTTGACCGTGTAATTTTTCCTTCATTATCATACTCGTTTTCAATTACCTTCAGTTTTTCTTTGCCCCAGTAAGATGTTTTCTTTACAGGTTCATTTCTATCATTATATTCTATGACACTTTTTTCCGTTGGAATAGAATGCCTCAAAGTTTCTTCAATTTCTTTCCCTGCAGAATTATAAATATATGCAACCGTATCAATATCGTGCTGTTTACCTTTTATTATTCTTAATTTTTGTTTTATAATTCCATTATCATCATAATCATATTCGAATATTTCCGTGAATCCATATCTTGTTGTATCAGGAGTAATAGCACAAAATTCTTCCGAAATTATGTTTTTATTTCCATCGTAACAAAATACTCTTTTGTATATTGTTTCCGATTCAAAAATTTTTGAAAATTGTATTATACAATTTTTTACGTCATCATATTCATACCAAATCAATGAATTATTATACGACTTATCTGAAACTTTATCGATTTTAATTACCCTGTTCAAGCTGTCATAACTAATATATGTATCTGTATAAACACCGTTTTTTTTTATTTCATGAATATATACGGGACATATCATATTATCATAACTGACTCTGATTTCTGTACTATCGGTTGACCTTAAACTTCCGGATGTATCATATGTAACAATTCTTACTATCCTTCCCTGCCTGTCGTATTCTGTAAAAAGACTTTTAATTAATGCTGTTTCAATATTTGTTGTATCTGAATTTTTAAAAATACCACTATAAGTGGTCACAGCTTTAATATGTAAACCCTTGAATTTTGCAATATCTTTAACAAAATCCGAAACAATTTTTTCATATTCAGTATCCTGAGCATACAAAGCAGGTGTCAATAATGAAATCAAAATGTAGTACAATAAGTTTCTTATATTCATTGATTTAATTTCTGCAATTTTGTCGAAAATCTTAAAAATCTCATTTATTTGCTTTCTTATATTCTTTAAAAAGGAAATCAAGCAGTTCATCTGTCTTTTCGGCAAGACGCTTTGGCTCTCTTGGTTCATGTTTATTCAATGCATATGCAGTCAGAATAGGCATCACAATCGTAGTGTCGGCATAACACACAATAGTATCAGGCAGCTTTGCCGGGTCAACTTTACCCCAGCTCACAGCTTCAGATGGTGTAGCACCGGATAATCCTCCTGTATCAGGTCTTGCATCGGTAAATTGCAGGAAATAGTCATGACCTTTTTCCTGGATACCCAGCACCTCCTGGATTTGCGGTTCTGTTTGCAGCATAAAATTCTTGGGTGAGCCGCCGCCGAATATCAATACACCGCTCTTTCCTGCTTTGCCGTTATTACCGCGTTTCTTTGCATTTAATACTATTGCGGCTGTTTCATTTACATCTTTGTTAACATCGAACTCCATCTTGCTGCCGTCAAGCTCAACTGCGGCTACATTCATTCCTATTGAGCTGTCTCCCGGTGATGATGTGTAAATTGGTACGCCGTATTTATATGCAGTTGATAAAACCGAATGATAATCTATGCCAAGCTTTTCTTCGATATTAAATAAAAACTTACCAACCTTATAATAAAATTCACTTGTTGACATTTTCTTCTGGAACTCCGGCAGCATTATAAGCTTCCTGTAAAATGCATCTGTGTGATACAATACATCAGCATCGAACAATACATCATAAATTCTGATTACCCATTCACTTCTTAATTTAATATCATCCGAAAAAGGACTGCCTTTGTGGAGAGTATGTCCAAGCGCAAAATGAGTATCGTGATACATGTTAGCACCTGTTGATACTATCCAATCAATAAAGCCGCTTTCTATTAAAGGAATAATTGATGAACCAAGACCTGCGGGAGTAAGAGCACCGGTTAAACTCATGCCAATAGTGACATCTTTATCCAGCATTTTATTCACGAAAACTTTGCATGCCTCAGATAACCTTGCACCATTGTATGCCTGGAAATAATTATCAACCAATTCATCTATTGATGTATTTTTCTTAATTTTTGAAGGAATTATTTTATTCCCCTTCAAAAATTTGCTTTTATTTTTAGTCTTTGGCCTGGAAATTTTTCCAAAATCTTTTATTGATGACTCGTATTCTTTTTTGATGTTAGAATGAATTCTGTTTGGCATAAATTATATTTTAATTTTTATAAATATTAAAGCAATCTAAAAATAAAATTCATAAAAATATACGAAATAAGTTGAGAGTTTGTAAGATTGTTAAAAGCTTGAACCAAAGATTAAATGGATTAATATGATTTTAGTTTTATAAGGACAAGTGACAAACCCAAAAGAGTAATCATTGGATAAGATTTTAACTTTTGTATTTAATTACAGCTCAAGTCCTCACCCCCCGTCCCCCTCTCCTATGATAGGCGTTAGGAGAGGGGGAGAAATTAATTGTAGATTTCGTTTTCAAATAGAGGATCTTTAATTAACTGCTCCCCCCTCTCCTCTCATGTATCATAGGAGAGGGGGACGGGGGGTGAGGACTTGAGCTGTAATTACCTGTATATTTCTTTCGTAACAAATTAAATCATGATTTGCGTAATTTCACATACATTTCTAATCTTTTAATTTAACTTAATATATTGTATTTTTATGTATTATGGCAAAATTTTTTAAAGCAAGGTCTAAAAAAGCAGGAATGCCTCCCGGTACGCTTATTCATATCGGTGAGAAAAAACCCGATAAGACAATTATTAACGTTATAGATTATGATGAAAATAAAATTACCGAAAAACAAATTACCGACCTGAATGAATGTTTCCATTATAAACATAAACCATCGGTAACATGGATAGATATCGAAGGTTTAACCGATGTCAATAACCTCATAATACTTGGTAAACATTACGGGCTTCACTCTCTTGTTATGGAAGATGTTCTTAATACAGACCAGCGGACCAAGATGGAAGATTATGGTGAGTATATCTATTTTGTTGTGAAAATGTTTTACCTGCATAATTCATCTAATGAAATTGTTTCTGAACAGGTTAGTATAATTCTTGGCAATAATTTTGTCATAACTTTCCAGGAAGGAATCGAAGGAGACACATTTAATAATATCCGTGACAGGTTAAGAACTTCAAAAGGAAGAATAAGAAAGTTCGGCTCCGATTTTCTTGTATATTCATTGATAGATTCAATTGTTGACAACTATTTCTCTCTTCTTGAAAAGCTGGGAGAAAAAATCGAGGACGTTGAAGAAGAAGTTGTGGCATATCCGGCAAAACAAACAATTACCAACATTTATGAACTGAAGCGGGAAATGCTGTTTCTGCGTAAATCTGTATGGCCTTTGCGTGAAGTAATAGCTTCCATGGAACGTGAAGAAACCGGTTTGATAAAACAACAGACACAGATTTATATCAGAGATATTTATGACCATACAATACATGTAATTGATACGATAGAAACATACCGCGATATGCTCTCCGGTATGCTGGATATTTATCTTTCAAGTATCAGCAACCGCTTAAATGAAGTAATGAAGGTTCTTACTATTATCACTACTATTTTTATACCCTTATCTTTTATTGCAGGAATATATGGCATGAATTTTGAGTTTATGCCCGAGCTGCACTGGAAATACAGCTACCCGGTAGTGCTGGGCGGCATGTTTATTATAGCAGCGGTTATGTTAATTTTTTTTAAAAGAAAAAAATGGTTTTAATTTTTTTTA
Source organism: Ignavibacteriota bacterium (assembly GCA_003820375.1). Lineage (GTDB taxonomy): Bacteria > Bacteroidota > Ignavibacteria > Tepidaquicellales > OLB5 > RPQH01. The sequence goes on along the minus strand of RPQH01000012.1, from coordinate 6,527 downwards.
ATTTCTTATGAAAACATTCTTACTCCTAATATTATTTACAACTCTGACTTTTTCACAGGACTATAACGAAGACGGCACGATAGATAATTTAAATTTTAAAACTTATGACCTTAACGGAGATGGTTTAATTAATGAAAAAGATTTTGTAAATCCAAAAACACAAATAAACAGAAATCCGGTACAGACAAATAATCCCGCATTGCTTTTTAATTCATTCTGGACATCCCCTGCAGGTGCATTCGGCAATTGCTGGGATGGCTGCGTAGGTTATTTTGACAGCGATACTTTACTGGACCTTGCCGGGTATACATTTTCACCTGCTATGTTTTATGTATGGGAACAGCTGGCATCAAGACCTGATAGCTTTGCCCTTGTATGCTCAATACCTAAAGCTGAAGGCGGCGGGTTTGGTCCGATGGTATTTGGTGATACTGACGGCGATGGAAAGATAGAAATTATACTCGCTGATTTTGCTACTTTCTCACGCGTTTATGTTTATGAAAATGACGGGAATAATAATTATGTAAGCCAGAACACCCAAACTACAATGCTCCACACTAATGATGGTGAAACTGCAGCAGCTTTATTCATCGGTGATATGAATAAAAACAATAAGAAAGAAATTATTTGCATGAGAGGAAATACTTCCGGCGGTCAGGTTAGAGTCTGGGAGCAAACAGGTAACGTAGGTTCAAACACTTATGCAGCTATTTATACTTATACAACTGTTTCAAATTTAACCGGTAAGGGCGGCTTTGGTGATAGTGATGGTGACGGATGGGATGAAGTATTTTTAACATTCGGCGGTTTTCCTGTTTATAATACTTTTATCAGAAGAATTGAATTTGATTCTGTCTCTGCTTCTTTCCAGCATTTGATTTTTGAGGCACCGACTATAGGCTTCCCTGCCTCTTACAGAGTATATGATTTTGGAAACAACGGCTCAAAAGAACTTTTATCAACAAATAATTCAAATAATACTGCTGCATCTTATATTTACAGAAGTACCGGTCCCAATACATATATTAAAGTAGATTCAATATTTGAATACAGTGATAATAATGTAATGACATCAAGCGATATAAAAATATTAACAGGCAGCACTCAACCCTCAGTGATTTACAGCAGCTTTAACAGCAGAATTTATGTGTATAATTTTAACGGTACTACATTTGTAAAAGATTATGAAAAATCAGATTTCCCCGGTGCAGCAATCAGGAGAGTGTTCTGGCTTCCGTGGACAGGTTATGACGGATACTTCAACACATGGTCAAGTGCAAGCTCAAACGGAACATTTTATTTGTTCAAACGGGATATTCAGGTTGGAATAACAAACCAAAACAACACTCCATATAATTTTTCATTGGAGCAAAATTATCCTAACCCCTTCAACCCGAAAACAATTATCAGTTATCAATTACCAATGAGCAATTATGTGAAGTTGATAGTTATTGATATTCAGGGAAGAGAAATTCACACATTAGTGAATGAAAGACAAAATGCAGGAAGTTATGAAGTTGAATGGAATGCATCAGATTATCCCAGCGGAATATATTTTTACAAACTGACCTATGGTGATTTAAGCATGACAAGAAAGATGATATTAATAAAATGAAGATTGATAAAAATGTTCTTATAATCGGGGCATCACAGGGAATTGGAAAAGCTCTTGCTGAAGAATATGCTTTGGCAGGTGCTAACTTAGTTCTTCTCTCAAGAAATTTATCTGCTATCGAAGAAATCTCAAAAACACTCAATTCTCAGGGACATCAATGCGATTTTATGCAATGCGATATTTCAATTTATGAAGATGTTAAAAAAGGAATTGAGTTTGCATTGAATAAATTAGCAACTATCGACCTTGCAATTATAAACGCAGGAGTAGGTAACCCTGAATGGATGATAAACTTTAAAAGTGAAGGATTTAAAAATTCTGTCTCGATTAATACATTCGGCATAGCCCACTCACTTGAGTTTTTAATCCCAATTATGCGAAAACAGGGCTATGGCACTATTGCAGGTATTACTACCCTTTCTGATGTGAGAGGATATCCCTGCTCATCAAGCTATTGCTCAAGTAAAGCCGCTGCATCTGTCCTGCTTGAATCAGCACGCGTTGAGCTGAAAGACTATAACATTAATGTAATTACGGTTAGACCCGGATTTGTTAAGACTGCTATGACCGATAAGAATGAGTTTTATATGCCCTTCCTCATGCAAACGGATAAAGCCGCAAAAATAATTATGAGGGGAATATCAAAAAGAAAAAGTTTAGTGCAGTTCCCATGGTTTACAGTAATGCTGACAAGGTTAGCAAAGATTGCCCCAAATTTTATCTTTGACCCGGTTATGAGAATGGGAAGGAAAGCAGATAACAAATAACAAATATCGTACTTCTTTCAAATTTCATTTATCAACTTAATTCCAATTTTCATACATACAACTCCTTACCAAATTTCTATTTGGTAAGGTAATGAGCTGTAATTAACAATAAGATTGTCGGTTTATGGAAAAATCTAAAACTTTCCCAAATGGAAATTTGGGAAAGAGGGGATGCGGAAATAATACTTTATATTTGTTATCTGTTATTTGCTATTTGTTATTTGCGTCACCATCTCACTATTTAAAACGTTATATCCGTAGAATCTCCAATATACAATCTTCTGTAATCACCGGTTATGTTTACTTCAGAACCGATAATTGAATCTTCCAGCAGTGTGCTGTTAATAGTAGAATTATCTCCGACCGTAGAATTTTTTATTATTGAATCTTTTATCTGTGAGCCGCTGCCTATTGTAGCATTTGGTCCTATAATTGAATTAACAATTTCGCAATCATCACCAATACTGACAGGAGGAATTATTAATGTACCGGGGAAGGTTGTATTATTTTGTACTGTAAAATTCTTTTCCAGCAAATATCGGTTTGTGCTTAGCAGTGTTTCCGGCTTTCCGCAGTCGAACCAATTTTCAATTTCAAATGCAGTGAACTTCTCGCCATTCTCAATCATATTCTGCAATGCATCCGTTAGCTGAAATTCATTATTCGTTCTTACATTATTTGCTATAATATATTCAATTGAACGTATAAGGTTTTCCGAATTTTTTATAGAATATAATCCTGCAATAGCTTTCCTGCTTGTTGTAACTTCAGGTCCTGCAGGCTTTTCAATCATCCTAGATATATATCCGTTTATTGTTTCAACCACACCAAACCTGCGGTTATCTTCCACATCTTTAACACCGAGTGATGATGTATCCTGTGATAAAAATGATACGAGGTCAAATTCAAATATTGTATCACCAAGTATAATAACAACCGGTTCATTATGAAGAAAATCTTTTGCCTGGTAAACCGCATGAGCCAGCCCCAGCATTTCTTTCTGCCTTACAAATTCGAACTTTATGCCAGTTTTACCTTGATAAGTTTTTCTGATATATTCTTCAACTTTATCACCCAAATGTCCGACAATGATAACAATAGTATCGAGGTCTTTCACATTAATAAGCTCATCAATCAAATAAGATATCATCGGCTTCCCCGCAACATTCAGCAAAATTTTGGGAATTGAATATGTGTGCGGTCTTAATCTTGTTCCTACTCCTGCTGCCGGTATTATTGCCTTCATTTATTTCTTAATTTGATTTAAAACAATGTTCTTAAGTTCGGTAATTGCAAAATCTATTTTACCTACATCCTTACCGCCTGCAGCAGCAAGATGTGGTTTTCCCCCGCCGCCGCCGCCAAGAATTTTTGCAACTTCTCCTGCCAGCTTGCCTGCACTTAATCCCTTTTCTTTTATCAGGTCATCTGTTACTACTGTTACAAAATTAACTTTTCCATCTTTAATAATATATAACAATCCAACTCCGGAAGTTAATTTACTTCTCAATATATCACCAAGGTCTTTTAACTCTTCCATGCTGTCAAAATCGTATTTTGCTGTTACAATTTTTATCCCTTCAGCATCAGCAGCTTTAGCAATAACTTCATCAAGCTTATCCGATGCTTCTTTTACTTTTTGTTTAGCAAGCGCTTTTTCTGCCTGCTTTCTCTCTTCAAGATATTTCTCACGCAGGTCCATCAATGAGCTAATTGTTTTATCATGGTATTCAAGTATCCTGCTTAAAATTCCAATATCCCTGAAGTCTAAATCTTTTGAATTAATCTTAAACTCATCAATTGCAATCCTGAAATTATCGGCATATTTTTCCGGCAGGTCAGCAACAAGCTTTTCTATATCAGCAATCTTTTCATCCATTAAATGAAGTATTCCTTCACCTGTTCTTGCAAATATTCTTCGGGTTCCTGATGAAATGCTCTCTTCCCTGATTATTTTAAATAATCCGATTTCAGATGTTTCTTTCACGTGAGTACCGCCGCAAAACTCAACACTGAACTTTTCATCGATAATTACAACTCTTACATTATCACCGTATTTATCACCAAAAAATTTCTTCACATTGGGAATCTTCTCTGCTGTTTCAATTGGCATTACTTCCCAGTTCACATTAATTCCCTGGGCAATCTTTTCCATTACAATACCCTCAATTTCTTTTATCTGTGCTTGTTCAAGCTTATGGAAATGAGGGAAGTCGAATCTTAAGACTTTATCATCAAGGTAAGAGCCCATCTGCTTAACATGCGGTCCCAATACCCTGCGTAATGCCTCATGCAAAAGATGTGTTGCAGAGTGATTGCGTTCAATCGCTTCTCTTCTGCCGTAATCAACTTTAGCTATTACCTCAGCACCTTCGGGAATAATAATATCAGCATCTTTAATTACTATATAATCTTTTTTAGAATCTACTACTTCAATTTCCCTTTCACCGTTTACAATAATTTTTCCGGTATCACTCACCTGCCCGCCTGATTCTGCATAGAACGGATTATCTTTCAATACAATTAGTTGTGCGGCATCTTCAACAACAGTTTCAATTGAAGTCTTTATTCCTTCGGGACCAACACTATACGGGTCATAATTAATTTGTATAGCCGGAAGCATTTCGGTTGAGCTTACACCAATAGTTTCTTTCCTTGCAGCACGTGATTTACTTTTCTGCCCCTTCATTGCTTCTTCATATGCAATCAGGTCAACCTGTAACCCTCTTTCATTTGCCATTAATTGGGTCAGGTCTAACGGAAAGCCATAGGTATCATATAATTTAAATGCTTCTTCACCGGGAAAAACTTTGTTAGTTGTATCTTCTACTGCATCAGCGACTTCATTAAATAAATGTATTCCCCTGTCAAGTGTTACATTAAAGCTTTCTTCTTCTGCCTGTATGACTTCTTTTATAAACTCATGCTTCTCTCTTATTTCAGGGAAAGCATCACCCATTGTTTCAACAAGGACATCAACCAATTTATACATGAACGGCTCATGCAGATTCAGATTTCTGCCGTATCTTGCGGCACGCCTTAATATTCTTCTCAGCACATATCCCCTGCTTTCATTTGATGGAATTGCACCGTCAGCAATAGCAAAGGTTAATGTGCGGATATGGTCGGCAACAACATTCATTGCCGCAATATTTTTGTCTCCGGTATAATCTTTTTTGGAAACATGAATTATCTCATTTATTAACGGAAGGAATACATCGGTCTCATAATTAGATTTTTTATTTTGCAGAACACGCACAACTCTTTCAAATCCCATTCCAGTATCAACATGTTTCATCGGTAAAGGATGAAGCACACCTTTTTCATCCCTGTTATACTGAATGAATACGAGGTTCCAGATTTCCATTACATCAGGATTATCTGCATTAACATCTTCCGGCTTACAGCCATCTTTGGTCAGGTCAATATGTATTTCCGAGCACGGACCGCACGGACCTGTATCGCCCATTTCCCAGAAATTATCCTTCTCATCAAACCTTAATATATGTGCCGGGTCAATATCTGTTTCACTTTGCCATAATTCATAAGCTTCATCATCAGTTCTGAAAACCGTTGCCCACAACTTGTCTTTAGGCATTTTCCAGACTTTGGTTAAAAGCTCCCATGCCCACTTTATTGCTTCCTTTTTGCCGTAATCGCCAAAAGACCAGTTACCGAGCATTTCGAAAAATGTATGGTGGTATGCATCGTGACCTACTTCTTCCAAATCGTTATGTTTTCCGCTCACACGGATACATTTTTGAGTATCCGCAGCACGGTTATAATCTCTTTTACCCATTCCAAGAAAAACATCCTTAAATTGGTTCATTCCTGCATTGGTAAAAAGCAATGTCGGGTCATTATACGGAATAACCGGTGCCGATGGTACTATTTTATGCTCCTTTGACCTGAAAAAATCAAGGAAATCCTGCCTTATTTGTGATGATGTTCGCAATTATCTGTTATTATTTATCAAATTAAAAATACAAATTTATGAAAGTATTTAGTAAATAGAAATGCATAGCAAGTTCTTTAAGTTTGTTAAGTTTGTTAAGTTTGTTAAGTTTGTTAAGTTTGTTAAGTTTGTTAAGTTTGTTAAGTTTGTTAAGTTTGTTAAGTTTGTTAAGTTTGTTAAGTTTGTTAAG
>RPQH01000011.1 GCA_003820375.1 Ignavibacteriota bacterium | reverse complement strand
TGTTAAAATAAAAATGTTTTATAACTTAATAACCTTCTTTTTATTTATTATGTTCTTTATTTTTCATTGTTTTAATAAAAAATAATAAAAAAAAGAGGCTATCCTTTTGAGACAGCCTCTTATTGTTTTTCTCTCACCTCATATATGCCGGTATCAGCAATTCATATTGCTTTTACCCGGCATACTCCACACACTCAACACAATCCATGCACTTCATTAAATACTATTTCACTATTTTGACATTTCACTATTTGATTAAAGCCATCTTTTTAATATCAGTAAACTGTCCTGAATTAATTTTATAGAAATATATTCCGCTTGGATAGTTCACTGCATTCCATTCAATATCATAAGAACCGGCTTCTACATTCTTATCTATCAATGTAATTACTTCTTTTCCCAATACGTCGTAAATAATCAGCTTCACATTCCCTCCCCCTCCTTCTAAAGAGGGAACGTCGAAGCGGATATGCGTTAATGGATTGAAAGGATTAGGATAATTATTATAAAGCTTAAACTCTTTTGGCAATTGATTGTTTTCAACTATTACACCGGTAATCAACGTTCTGAAATTCCATACCTGTGATGAAGGACCTGTGATACATGAGTTATTACCATAAACCCTCCAGAAATACTTTATGTTATTACTTAACTTTCCCGCAGGTACGTTATACCTGGCAATAACAACACCGCTTGTATCAATAATAGATGAGCCGAAGGTTGAATCTGCCGATAATCTTACCCTATAGGAAGATGCTGCAGGTATGCTATCCCAGTCAAGTATTGGAGTAAGTGTTATCCCGGTTGAGTTGTTTGGAGGCGAAACAAGAACCGGTGCTGCCGGTGAAGGAAACGTAGTTGTGAAGCTTCTTATACTTGACCACGATCCTTCTGCAACCTGGTTCTTTGCCTTCACCCGCCAATAATAAAGAGTATTATATGATAACGCACCAGACTGTACAGCATAAGCTGATGTCATTAAGCTGTCTTTATCAATCACAATAGTATTAAAACCAGATTGTGTGGATACCTGTACAGTATATAACGGTGCAGGCGGAATAATATCATTCCAGTCCAGTGTTGCCGTTACGGAAACACACGTCGCATTATTTGCAGGAGAATTTAACGCAGGAGTTTGAGGAGGCAGCCATCCTCCCGTTGTTGTTTTAATGATAACTCCGTTATCCCCTGCAGCATAACCGGTATTGGTATCCGGGAATGAAATACTGTTAAGCCACATTCCTGAAGCACTTGACTGGGTAATCCAGTTTAAACCGCCATTGGAAGTTTTTCTTAATGTACCGTTTTCACCTGCAGTAATGAACATATTTGCCGCAGGATTTGTAATTCCCAACAGCCAGCCGCCCGTTCCGGAGTTTTGCACAATCCAGTTTGCACCGCCATTTGTCGTCTTTTGTATCCTCCCTCCTTCACCTGTTATATACCCAGTATATGCATCTGTAAATATCACATCTTCAAGCTCATTTGCCGTACCGCTTGAAACAGCATACCAGTTGGCTCCGCCGTTTAATGTTTTAATGATTGTACCAAGCCAGCCGACTGAATACCCCGTTGAAGAATTAACAAAAGAAATACCACGGAGATTTGTTACAATACCGCTTGTTAATACAAGCCACGAGCTTCCGCCGTTGGTTGTTTTGACAATCGTTCCATACCAGCCGGCTATCATTCCCGTGCTTGAATTAATAAAAGAAATTGAATGAAGCTGGTAAATAGTATTGCTGTATTGAATAACCCAGCTTGAACCACCATTGGTGGTTTTAAGTATTACACCTACATCACCCGAAGCCCACCCTGTATTTGCATTTATAAAATAAACCCCGAACAGATGATTGGGTGTGCCGCTGCTTTGTGAATACCAGTTTGTTCCGCCGTTTGTGGTCCTTTTAATTGTGCCGGCGTAACCTACGACTGTACCTGTCGTTGTATTTGAAAAATATAAAGCATTCAGATTGTTCGTGGTGCTGCTGCTTTGTGTGAACCATCCATATGGCTGTGATAATGATGTATAGGATAATAATACGAGAAGAATTGTTGAACTTAGAAAAAAGTAAAGTTTTTTCATGTTCGTAAGTATAAGGTTTTTAAATACGTTAATTAAGAGATACTGCAAAATCTAACGTACGTACCAGGTACATGATTTATAATCAGAGAATCGGTTAATCCTTATACGGTATAATAATATATAAATGGAGGAAAATCAATACTTTCCAGTAGCGATTTTCGGTAGAAGGTGTATTATTGCTAAATTTAGCGGATTTTACGGGGATAGCTTCTTATAAGCATCAATTATTTTGGCTGCCCTGACATTTTCCTTTGCATCATGAACACGGATTATGTTTATTCCATTAAGCAATGCAATTGTGTTTAATGCAATTGTTCCTTCAAGCCTGTCGTTTACATCGGCTCCTGTTAAGGCACCTATTGTACTTTTTCTTGAGACACCAATCATTACCGGGCAATCAAGACGTTTCAATTCATATATGTTTTTTATGACAAGCAAATTATGCTCAATTGTTTTTCCGAAACCTATACCCGGGTCAATTATCATTTGTTCAATTCCTTCAACATTTGCCTTCCATACAGCTTTTTCAAGAAATGCTAATATCTCAGCCATTAAATTCTCGTATTGAGGGTTGTCCTGCATAGTTCTTGGCATACCTTTAGTGTGCATCAGAATGCAGGTGGCTTTATACTTTGCCGCAATATGTGCCATGTTCTCATCATAGGTGAATGCACTTATATCATTTATTATCAATGCGCCGTTTTTCATAGCTTCTTCGGCAACTTCAGAACGGTATGTATCTACAGACAACGGTACTTTAACTTCTTTTCTTAATGTTTTGATAACAGGTATAATCCTGTTTAACTCTTCTTCAACAGGAATCTCTTCGGAGCCCGGGCGTGTGGACATACCGCCGATATCAATAAAGTCGGCACCGTCTTCAGCCATTTGAATACCGTGTGCAATGGCTTTGCCGGTATCCATAAAATTTCCACCGTCAAAAAATGAATCCGGGGTTATATTCAATATTCCCATCACGTGGGTTCTGCTGCTTAAATCATAAACTAAGCTTCCGAATTTATAAGAATAATTATCATTCATAGTAGTTCTTTAATATCGTTTACGAAAGTTTTTCAATTTCTGAATCTTCAATTTTATTAAATAGTATTTCAGGTTGATTTAACCTGTGGCCCGGCTTAAGCACAAAATCACCTGCTTTATCCCAGCTCAGGTCCTCTTTCCCTTTATTCAGCATGTGAAGGATTTTCTCAGTGCTGAAGGGCAAAACAGGATGAAATATTACTGCAAAAGAATGAACAAGCTGAAGACATATATTTATTATTGTCTCACATCTTTCTTTATTTTCCTTTACAGCTTTCCACGGTTCTGTATCATTAAAATATTTATTGGCATCACGAACAATATTCATAGAATCTGTGACAGCATCTTTGAATTTATAATTTTCGTAATCTGCTTCAATCTTTTCTAAACCGCTGTTAAGCCTTAGCTTAATATTTGTGTCTATATCCTGTAATTCATTTTGAGGCGGGATTGTTCCATCAAAATATTTATTTGCAAAAACGAACGTCCTGTTTATAAAATTGCCCAGTATAGCTCCAAGCTCATTATTGTTCTTTGCCTGGAGGTCGCTCCAGTAAAAATCCGTGTCGCGGTTCTCGGGCATGTTAGATGCTATTGTGTACCTGATTGTATCGGGATTAATTTTTTCAACTGCATCTTTAACATAAATTATATTCCCTCTTCTTTTAGACAGCTTGCTTCCTTCAAGATTCATGAATTCATTTGCCGGGACATTATCTGCCAGAACAAAATCACCGTGTGCCATCAGCATTGCCGGGAAAAAGATTGCATGAAATATGATATTATCTTTTCCCAGGAAATGCACCAGCTTTGTCTCTCCATTATACCAATAATCTTTCCATCCGTCAGGATTGTTTCTTTCAATGAACAATTCTTTTGTTGCCGATATATAACCAATGGGAGCATCAAACCACACATACAAAACTTTTTCGTCATAACCTTCAACAGGAACGGGTACACCCCAATCCAGGTCGCGTGTAATGGCTCTGTCCTGAAGTCCCTTTTTAAACCAACCCGCACAATAGTTTATTACATTCGGTTTCCAGTTATTTTTTGTTCCCTGCCATGTTTCCAGCGATTGCTGGTACTTGCTCAGCGGAAAATAGAAATGGTTGGATTCCTTAACTACAGGTGTATCACCTGTAATTTTTGATCTTGGATTTTTCAATTCAAGAGGAGTGAGAGAGCTTCCGCAATTCTCACATTCATCGCCGGTTGCTTCTTCAAATCCGCATACAGGGCATGTACCGATTACAAACCTGTCTGCAAGAAAACGTTTTTCTTTTTCAGAATAAAGCTGTTTCTCGGTTTTAGTATATAACAGGTCCTTATTATACAGGTTCATGAAAAAATCCTGTGATGTTGCTCTGTGAACATCCGTCGATGTACGTGAATATATATCAAAAGACATTCCAAGGTCATAATAAGCTTTTTTATTTGACTTATGATATTTATCGATTATCTCTTTAGGCGTAATGTTTTCTTTTATTGCTGACATTTCAATAGCAGTACCATGTTCATCGGAGCCGCAAATATATAATACATCACGTCCCAATAATCTCTGGAAACGTACATATATATCAGCAGGAAGCAATGAGCCTGCAATATGTCCTAAATGAGTATATCCATTGGCATACGTAAGTGCCGAAGTAACAAGTATTTTCTTATAATTTTTTTCCATAATGAAGAACAAATATACCGAAATGTATTTAAAAAAACTTTACCTTAAACAAGTGATTATTGATGAATTAAAGATTACAGATTAAAGATTACAGATTACAGATTAAAGATTACAGATTAAAGATTATAGATTAAAGATTATACCACAAGATTCCTGTAGGACTAGTGGGGAAAAAGATATACTCTCCAAACACTCTAAACTCTCTTAACTCTCTGAACTCTCCAAACTCTCTGAACTCTCCAAACTCTCTGAACTCTCCATTGCTCATTGCAAATTGCTAATTGATTTGTAGGAAAACTCCTACAAATGGAAAAATTTTCATTTTTAATACTTTTTTATTCCCATATCCGGCCCTGTAGCTAAGCTCCCGATAAATTAAATTTACGACCTGATAATCATGATTTCGATATTAGCAAAGTACGACAACGGATAATAAATTGCATCAGCATTCACTACTATATAAAATTAATATAGAGATTGCCTCTTGTCAAGTTTTAGCAAAAAATAGTTTCGAATGTATAGAATAATTTATCAAATTCATCAGATTTATCAAATTTATCAGATTAGAGGATTAATATAGTAAGCAGTTCCCTCTTCGAAGTGATTAAGGGGGCGTGAGTTTAAACGAGCCGGGAAACCCTTGAAGTATTACTTTAACTCTTAAATTATAGCGACGATGATTCGGTTATTTTGTTTATTTTTTCCCGAAAATCAGTGGGCAGGAGCGGTTTTTCAAAAACCTCATTTCCTGCTTATAATCGCCAAATTTCGAGCCATTTTTAGCACTTTGGGCAGGAGTTATCTCTTTATACTGCAATAAGTTACAGTCATTTTTTAAAAACTCCTGCCCAAAACCTGCCCATAAAGTGCCCGTAAAGTGCCCACTGAGTGCCCATAAACTGCCCGCTGAGTGACCACTGAGTGACCGCTGACTACAAACTCCACACACTCAACGTACCTACACACTCAATGCACTCTACACATTCTACACACTCTACACATTCTACACACTACACACACTCCACACACTCCACACACTCCACACACTCCACACACTCTACACACTCTACACACTCCACTCACTCCACACACTCTACACACTCAATTTATTTCTTTACTTGTAAATTTTCTATGTATAGAAACGATGAATTATTTTCAATTACCCTGAAATTAATATTATTCAGAAGTGTATCAACACACTGTTTGTAATCTGAATCCGATAAAGGCCATTTAGCACCTTCAAGGTCCAGAAGTATTAACTCCGATTCATTTATATTCTGCGGAAAGAATACGCGGTTTTCTCCTGGAGGTATATGCCCCACCAGGTTTGCCTGTGCGGTAATGCTCGATTGAGGCGGTATGTTTTCAATAATTTTTTCGACTACCTCGTACCTGGCTTTTTTCTTCATAGAATCCTGAAAAAATAATTTGTAATACCTTGAGTTAGCGGCATTCACAATAACCAGCAATATCAAAATGGATATGATAAAATATTTTTTGTGAACTTTCTTTTCAATATTCTTAAATCCAAGAATACAGGTATAAAATAAAAAAGGCAATGAAAGATAACCGTAATAATTTACAACATTGAACATCATAGTATTGCCGGAAGAATATAAAAGGAACCACTGCGGCAAAACAAGAAGTAAAAAAGCAAGCGGAGCAAAGAAAGGCAGGAAAAGATAAACGGAAAAAAAGTTAAAAGTACTTTGCATCTTCGCACCGGTGAAAAGAACCTGTATATGTTTTACCGGGTTGAACATATTCAGAAAAATATCTTTTTGTGTATTTCCATATTCAGACCAGTAACTTAAAAATCCGTAACCCCATCCGTATATACCGGCACGGTAATATGGAATTATCACCTGAGTAGTAAGAAGAAGCCAGGTCAAACCAATTAATGAAATTATAATCCCTTTTTGTTTTTCTTTGCTGAAGAAAATGTATATACCAATTGCAATAACTGCAATTGAGGCATCTTCTTTAATCATTAAAGCCAGTATTAAGAATACATAAACTAAATTCCACCTGACTTTTTCAATATACAAAAGAGCAGATAAAAACAGAAGCGGATAAAATATTTCTATATGGAAGTCAAACATCAATCCTAAATTGACTATCCTTGAAAAAAAATAAGCAAGACAAAAAGCAACCGGAGCAAACCGGTAAGTAAAATATTTTTCTGCTAAAAGATAAAGCGGGATAACAGGAAGAGCGCAAGCCAAAGCATGAATTACAATAAATACATAAGGTGAACGGAACAAAGCATAAAACGGCACTAAAAATATTATAAAAGGAGAAAAATGTTCAGAGAATAAAGGTATATTATGATTTGCAATAAAAAACTTCCCCTGCAGAAAATTCCAGACCGTTGTTTCATACCAGTCAATGACTTCAGCATTAATTGAAGTAAACGAGTAAAATTGGTGAATTTTCAGAAAAGCAAAAACCGCAAAGGTCACCGCAAAAATTATCCACAAGTCATATCTTTTCAGAAATGAATTTTTCAAACCGGTTATGTTATTCAATAATTTTTTACTTTAATATCTACAATGAAATTAAAGTAAATTAGTAATAATTGTTGATTTATTGAATAATATAATTGGGAGTACTTTATTTAATGAATTATATAACGGCAAAAGTACTGGGGGTTAAGCGGTTACTCCTGTAAACAGGACGGGTACGCTCCAAATTAATTAGCAGTAACACGGTTACTGCACTCCATATAATCTACACACTCCATACACTCATTTCAACAGGACCATCTTTTTTTCCGCAGAGAAATTTCCTGTCGAAGATCCGGCTTGCCGGACAGTTAGCTTATAGAAATAAACTCCGCTTGGATAATTTGATGCATCCCATTCAACTTTATAATTGCCTTCATTTTGTTTTTGGCTAACGAGCACAGCAACTTCTCTTCCTATTAAATCATAGATTGTTAACATCACATAATTGCTCATTGTCAATTGGTAATTGATAATAGTTTTTGGATTGAACGGATTCGGATAATTCTGATAAAGAACAAATCCACCGGGTACCTCTTGTTGATTATTGTTTACTCCAATGCTTGATGGTCTTATTCTGTGTAATTTTCCACTTGGCTCATAACCGCCGTTTAAAACATAAATGAATCCATCAGTACCCTGCATTAAAGATGTCAGCGGTCCCAGCTCAATTATTTGTGTACGTGAAATTATAGTATCATAAGCAGGTGCCCTGCCCAACTCACATTTATATATTCTTCCGTTTTTATTATCTGCAACTAACAATCTCCCGTTCAATTCAGGATACTGCGTTCCCTGGTAGACCATTATTCCCGTAACAGCAATAGTCGGTGACCAGGTGTGCATTGGCTGAGTAAATGAATCTACAGGAGGATTGCAGTAACCTTCGCAAATTGGCCAGCCGTAGTTTTTACCTTTACGTATATAGTTAACTTCATCAGCAGTAATTAATCCATTTTCAGTTGCATACAGTGAATCATTAATGGGACTGAAGCAAAAATCAAAGCTGTTTCTTAATCCCATGCACCAAATCCTGTCATCATTTCCCGAATTCGGATTGCCGTCATCATAGAAAGGATTATCTGTTGGTGCCGTACCGTTCGAATTCATTCTCAATATTTTTCCAAGCGGTGTAACTTTTGATTGTGCTGCGGGCTGGTTATTTGTTTCACCAAGTGTAAGATACAGTTTCCCGTCATGTCCAAAATGGACATTACCCCCAACATGACAGCATCCAATAACTTCTACCGGGTGATTAAAAACAATAAAAGGATTTCCTCCTGTATTATTAGCATTCAATGTTAACCTGACAACTCTAAGCCATTGCGGTTCTGTTGGTAAAGGCGGTATAGCATGAACATAATAAATATAGATATACCTGTTAACCGTAAATTGCGGGTCTGCGCAAATACCAAGCACACCCCTTTCGCCGTCAGAGACACATGAATCCGTAAAATTCCAGACCTGCGAAACAATTGTGTTATTCAGAGTATATATTTTCACCGGTCCTTCTTTTAGTGTAATCATTACATTCCCGTCAGGCAGAAATGCAAAAGCAACCGGATAGCTGAGATTGGTAATGAGTGTATCTGCTGTGTAAAACTGGGAAAAAAACGTAACGGGAATAAACAAAAGCAGAAATATTATTTTATTTGTTTTCATCTTAAATACTATAACAAATAAAACGAAAAAGCGTTCTATTGAAGAACGCTTTTTGTTTAATTGCTTTAACCCGCTGCAGTTATCCGGCAATAGCCGGACACTCCATATATTTTATACACTCATTTAATTAAGATCATTTTTTTCTCATCAGTAAATTCTTCTGTCGAAGAACCGTCCCTGCGGGCTGATATACGGTAAAAATACACACCGCTTGAAAATCCTTCCGCATTCCAGATTACTTCATACGGGCCGGGGTTTTGTTTTTTATTAATAAGAACAGCTATCTCTTTCCCAGTAACATCAAATACGGATAAGCGGACATCACTTGCCGCCTTTAATTCATAATTAATTTTAGTATTCGGATTAAACGGATTCGGGAAATTTTGTTTTAGCTCAAATACATCAGCAACATTCTTATTATTTTTAATTCCAAAAGCCTGCGGCTTGATTCTGTATAATCCTCCGGCAGTGATATAACCGCCGCTCAGTCCGTAGATAAACCCATCCGGTCCCTGCAGCAATGTAGTAAAACCATCAAGATCGAAAACCTGTGTGACCCCGGTAATAGTATCATAATTTGGAGCATCACCCAAATCACATTTATATATTTTTCCGAAATTATTATCTGCAACAAGAAGCTTACCGTTAAACTCAGGCATGACAGAGCCGCTATAAACCATAATACCGGTCAAAGCAGGTATAGGGACACCCCAAACGTGCATCGGCTGCTGATATAAAGGATTATATGGGTTGCAATATCCCTGGCATACCGGCCATCCGTAATTCTTCCCTTTTCGTATGAAATTTACTTCATCATAAAGAGCGGCACCATTCTCGGTTGCATAAAGAGAATCATTTACAGGACTAAAGCAGAAATCAAAGCTGTTTCTTAATCCATAAGCCCAAATCCTGTCATCATTACCTGTTGATGGATTACCATCATCATAGAATGGATTATCAGTTGGAATCGTCCCATTGGAATTAATACGTAAAATTTTTCCAAGCGGATTAGTCAGCAATTGTGCATTAGGAGATACTGCTGTTTCACCGGTGGAAAAATAGAGCTTTCCATCGGCACCGAATTTTACGTTACCTCCAACATGAAATCCTGTTAGCGGAGCAGGTAAATAATTATATATGATGAAAGGGTTTGTACCAACATTATTATTCTCAGTAAGTCTGACTATTCTAATTCCCATCGGATTACTGTGAATATAGTAGATATATATATAATGGTTTGTAGCATAATTCGGGTCAAGGCAAATGCCGAGTGCTCCATGTTCACCGGCACTACTGCATGAATCTGTAAAATTCCAGAAATCCGAGACAATACTGCCATCCATAGAGTAAATTCTGACAAGCCCCGGTTTATGTGTGATTATTACATTGTTGTTAGGTAAAAATGAAAATGCTACCGGCTGAACTAAATTCGATATTGGTACTTCAATTGTGTATTGCGGAAATACCTGGAAAGAACAAGCAGAAATCAGTAACAAAAACAAAGCTATTTTCATATTAATTTATCGTAAATTTTAAAAATATTATCATTAAATAAAAAAACTCAAACCCTTCTCCTCGTTTCACTGATTAAGATACATTTAAAGGATCTAAATAATTCTTACGCGTTTATATCACTTATATATTAAGATAAGAGCAATACAAAACTTCACTTTTTAAAAAGCTTTTTACCTGCTTTTACTGCTTTTTATTTGAGCAGTACCATTTTTTTCTCAGCAGTAAAATCGCCAGCGGTTAAACTGTAAAAATAAACTCCGCTTGGATAATTTGATGCATTCCATTCTACTTCGTGTGTGCCTGCATTTTGCTTTTGATTTACAAGTACAGCAATTTCCTTTCCCATTACATCATATACAACAAGCTTAACGTCTTTGCTCATTGCCAATTGATAATTGATAATTGTTTTAGGATTAAAAGGATTTGGAAAATTTTGTCTCAATTCAAACCCATCGGGAATAGAATGATTATTGCCAATACCTGTTATGGAAGGCCGGATACGGTATAATTTCCCTGTCGTAGTATAACCGCCGTTTAATGCATAAATATAATTATCGGGACCCTGCATTAATGTTGTTAATCCATCAAGGTCGAAAACCTGTGTCCGGGCAGTTATGGTATCGTAGAAAGGAGCATTTCCCAGCGTACAACTGAACAATCTCCCATAATTATTATCGCCAAAAAGGAGCTTTCCATTGAAGTCGGGCATTACGGTACTGCTGTATATCATAATACCCGTTACACCGGGCAGTGGTGAACCGCCAATTACGTGCATTGGCTGCCTGTATGCAGGATTGTAAGGATTGCAATATCCTTCGCAAACCGGCCAGCCGTAATTTTTACCTTTGCGGATAAAATTAATCTCATCCCAGATTGTTGAACCATTCTCAGATGCATAAAGCGAGTCATTTACCGGGCTGAAACAGAAATCAAAGCTGTTCCTTAATCCGTAAGCCCATATCCTGTCATCATTGTTCGTTGAAGGATTCCCGTCGTCATAATATGGATTATCGGTTGGTATAGTACCGTTAGAATTAATGCGTAAAATTTTACCCCGCGGATTAGTCAGTAACTGGGCATTGGATGAAATGCCTGTTTCACCGATTGTAATATAAAGCTTGTCATCAGGACCGAACCTGATATTTCCGCCGACATGATTTCCATTAAGTGTTCCGGTCGGGTAATTAAACACTATTAAGGGATTGGTCCCAAGATTGTTATTTTCGGTAAACCGCACCACCCTGATACCTTGCGGATTGAGATGAATGTAAAATACATAAACATAATGGTTTACAGCATAATTCGGATCAATACAGATACCCAGTGTTCCCCTTTCATCAACACTGTTGCAGGAATCGGTAAAATTCCAGAAAGTAGATACAACAGCACCGCCTAAAGTGTATATTCTTACAGGTCCGGCTTTATGTGTCATAATCACGTTACCATTCGGCAAAAAGCTAAATGCTACCGGGCGTACCAAACCTGTTATTGGAGTTTCAATTGTATATTGGGAAAAAAGAAAGGGCGTAAAAATTGTAAACATCAGTACAAATAAGAATTTTCTCATAAGATTACAAATAAAAGTTTTTAAAAACTTACATTTAGCATATCAGGGGATAAAAAAACCCCTTCTCTGTTTCTCCAAACTTTTAGAAAAACATTCGAAGGGTTAATAAAATTCTTATAAGTTACGTTTTATTTCTTAATTATTTGATTAAGACCATTTTTCTTTCGGCGACGAAATCACCTGCAGTTAGCTTGTATAAGTAAATCCCGCTTGGGTGATTGACGGCATTCCATTCTATATTGTAAGTGCCGGCATATTTATATTCATTAACTATAAAGCCAACCTCCTGTCCCATAGCATTATAGATTTTCAAATTAACAATTGCTGCATTCCCTATTGAATATGAGATGGTTGTGTTGGGATTAAACGGGTTCGGATAATTTTGCTTTAATTCATATCCCTCAGGAGTATTCTGGTTACCTGTTCCGGATGTAGAGGGTTTGATACGGTACAGCTTTCCCGTTGTTGTGTATCCTCCGTTTAATGCATAAATATAATTATCGGGACCCTGCATTAATGCTGTTAAACCATCCAGATCAAATGCCTGTGTACGTGTTGTAACGGTATCATAAAACGGGGCATTTCCGAGTTCAAGCTTATATATCATTCCGTTATCATTATCAGCAACCAGAAGCTTTCCATTAAACTCAGGCATGACTGTACTATTATAGACCATTATACCTGTTACTGCAGGAAGAGGAGAGCCCCAAACATGCATCGGTTGTTTGAATGCAGGATTGTAAGGATTGCAATATCCTTCGCAATTTGGCCAGCCGTAGTTTTTGCCTTTGCGGATAAAGTTTACTTCATCGTAAGTGTTAGCTCCGTTTTCAGTAGCATAAAGAGAATCATTTATTGGGCTAAAACAGAAATCAAAGCTGTTTCTTAATCCATAACACCATATCCTGTCATCATTATTTGATGATGGATTACCGTCATCATAATATGGATTATCGGTTGGTATAGTACCATTGGAATTAATTCTTATTATTTTCCCTTTCGGATTTGTAAGTAATTGTGAATTTGAGGATACGGCAGTCTCTCCAATTGTGATGTATAATTTTCCCTGCGGACCAAAATGTATATTTCCACCCACGTGATTTCCCGCTATTGTTCCAACAGGATAATCGAAAATTATTAACGGGTTTGTTCCGAGATTGTTATTTTCAGTAAATCTTACTACTCTTAAGCTCTGCGGGTTGAGGTGAACATAATAAACATATACGTAATGATTTGTTGAAAAGTTCGGGTCAAGACAGATTCCGAGAGTTCCTCTTTCAAAGCCGCTCTGGCATGAATCGGTAAAATTCCAGAATGTTGACACAATTGTGTTATTAAGATTATATATCCGCACAGGACCTGCTTTATGTGTCATTATTACATTGCCGTTAGGTAAAAAAGCAAATGCTACAGGACTGTTCAATCCCGTTACAGTAGGTTCAACAACGTATTGAGAAAATAATTCAGGAGAAAATAAAATAAACAGTAAAAGAACTAATATTTTTTTCATGTATATTTATTAAATTAATAAAAATCTTTAAAAATCGAATAGAATATAAAAAACCCTTCTTATGTTTGTTAAATACGTAAAACACAAGAAGGGTGAAAAAAATTTCTGTTTATTATAAGTTTATTACCGGTTTATTATCTTCTTCTTCCCAGAATGCGCAGCAAGAAAAGGAAAAGGTTAATAAAATCGAGATATAAAGCTAAAGCACCCATAATCGAAGCCCTGCCGCCTTCTTCTGATGAGCTGTCAATTCCGGTACTCATATTTTTTATTTTCTGAGTATCATATGCGGTTAAACCGACAAAAATAATTACACCTGCGTAAGAAATTATCCATTCCAAACCACTTGATGCTACAAAAATGTTTGCAATGGATGCAATAATAAGACCTATTAATGCCATCATTAAAATTCCTCCAAACCGTGACAGGTCAATTTTTGTTATGAATCCAAAAATACTTGTGCATGCAAACATAGCTGCTGTAACAAAAAATGTTGTAGCAATTGATGCGGATGTATATACCATAAAAATTATGGATAATGTTACGCCGTTTAATGCGGCATAAGCCATGAAAATCAATACAGCAACAAAAGCAGGAATTTTATTAATAACAGCCGATAGCACCCACACTATAACAAGCTCAAGACCTAATAATACAAAGAATATCATTGGATTACTTACCATAATCATTTTTAAGCCCGGAAGACCCACTTCAATTCCCAGTGAAATCAAAGCAGTTATTGCAAGCCCCATTGTCATCCAGTTATATACTTTAAGTATAAATGATGCCTGGTATTCACTTGCAGCTGTTGTATTTCCTGTTACAGGATATGGTTGCATTGTATAAACCTCCTTATGATTTATTATTAAATATATAGTATTATACTTAAAATATAAATATTTTTGGACAATTCAAATCACATAAGTTATTGATTAATACAAAAAGGAATAGTTTTTTAAAATCATTCCGGTTCAAGGTAATACTGGCCTCGATACTTGTTATTGCTGCTGTAGTTATTTTATATTTTATTTTTTGGCATAACCCGGGCAATTCATTACGCACAGATAAACAGAATAATTCTGAGAATAAAGGTGATACTTCCAAAGTTATTTCAACAGAGCTGCAAAATTCATCTCAATTACTCGATAAAAATATTGATAGTGTTTTGATGAGCTTTGGTATAAAAAAAGATTGGATAACTACAACTTTGGCAGGTACAAAACAGGTCAAAACGAAGACCGACCAGCAGAAGAAAACATCAATAAATGCCGAATGGTTTGCGAAGAGTGTGTTAATACCTAAAGACCTGACATCAGCGGAAGTAAATCTTGACCTTACAAATTTAATAAAAAGCTCCGGTTTATATTCAATTGTAAACGAAGATATCAGAACGACCGACATTGATATAACGGTTTTCAAAGATTCCGTTTCAGCTGCAGGACAGCCGCTGGCAAGAATATCGGTTAATCATACCGATAAAATTACCCGCGAAAGCGGTACGCTGGTTATTGTTTTAAGTAATCTCAGCGAATTAAAAACTGAGCAGCTGGAAGAAATAATAAATTCAACATCCGAATTCAGTTTTATACTTCCAAGAAACCTGGAGGATATTGAGCTGCAGAATAAGCTGATACATGATAAAAAAGATCTCATCATAAACCTCAGTGTCGGTGAAAAGGAAGCTGTTGAAACCGATTTCTCACTTGACATGGAGGATAAGGAAATTAAGCAAAGGGTAAAAAGCTTCAATGTTGACTTCCCTTCCGTTAAATATGTGTTACTTTCAACAACTGACCCTAATATCCAGAAAGATAAAATATACAATAAGCTGGCAGAGGAATTTGCGAAATTTGATGTAAAAACAATACCCGATACTTTATTCTTCAAGTTTCCGGACGTGGAAATAAACAGCAGTAAAGTACAATCGGTTATTAATACACTTAAAGCAAAGGCAAGCAATTCAGGAAAAGTAATTACAGTTCTCTTTATGGATTACGATGCTTTTAAAAATTTTTACAGCGAGGTACTTACATTAAAGAAGCAGGGATTTAAGTTTTACAATTTCTCCCAGTTCTTAACTAAAGAATCGGATAGACAGAAAAAAGAAAAATTACTGAAGGAGAGACAGGAAGAGGACGCAAAGAAAAAGAAGGATGTAAAGCCTGCTGATAAGAACAAAAAGCCGGTTCAGAAGAAAACAACAGATACCAAAGACACAAAGAAGAAACAAACAACAACAAATAAGAAATGAAAATTAACAGATATTTTTTCTCAATAATATTTTTCTGTATTTTTTTAATACCATCTCTAACGAACGCACAAAATTTTACAGGAGATGACCAAAAAATACTTGAGCTTCAGGATACACGTTCATTAGGTGAAGACAGGGAACTTCTGCAATATCTAAAATCAGATAATGATTTGGTATTACACCGTACATTAACAGCACTGGCAAACATCCAGGATACAACAGCTGTTGCTGAAGTATCGGGAATATTGTCTGACAGGTTAATAACTCCTGTTTTCAGAGTGAAGGCAGCATTCGTTTTAGGACAATTAAACAGCAGGAGGAGTGTTGAATCACTTTTCAAAGCACTTGAAAACGAACAGGATAAAAATGTACTGTCTGAAATAATTTTATCAATTGGGATATTGGGCAATGAAACAGACCTGAACAGGTTACTTGAATACAAATCAACTTATGATGAGGTTAATGCCGCCCTTGCTATGGCAATTTCACGATTTGCATACAGGAAAATTATAAATATAAATACAGTAAATAAATTAAAGGAATTTATTAATTCTACAGACCAATGGGAATTAATGCGGAGTTCATCTTATGCATTTGCCAGGATACCGGAAAAGAACCTGATTGAAGCAGCAAGAAATGAAATAATTAAATTAACACAGCAAGACCATCCTGAAACACGTATGTGGGCTTATACTGCACTAGGAAGATTGAAAGGTGCTGATGAGCTTAAATATTTAGTTGAAGCACTTAGCCGTGAATCTGAATGGAAAATTAAAGTCAATATCTTAAATGCAATCGGCAGTACTAATAAAGCTAATATTTCAGATTCTCTGTTAGAACTGTTATTTAATACTGCAGAGCAATCAAATACTTCTATTTCATTAATTGCGTTGAATGTTATTGGCAGGCTGCTTGACGGGTTTACTATGACAGATGAAATCAAAAATAAGGTTAAAGATAGATTGCAGTGGTATTTCATTCCAGCAAAAGCAGTTGACTGGCAGGTAAAATCAGAAGCTGTAAAAACATATGCCAGGATATTTAAAGATGAAGCAAAAAATGAACTGATTAGTTATTATTCAACTACAACAAACTATGATATTAAAGCAGATATTATCCGTTCGTTATCATATATTTCAGACGGGTTAATTTACCGCGAAGTACGTGACAGTATAAGTGCAGATGTGCAAAGATACAATGCTCAGAAGAACATTACATCAGGTGAAATGATATCCGGTGATGAAATGGCAAAACTTTATAAAGCATTTGTAGAGCTTGTTTATAATGTAAGCAGTAAAGTTGACGAAGAAAATAAAAATAATATAAGATTAATTTTCTCGGAATTTTTATCATCAAGAAATCCTGCAATTGTTGACCTATGCCTTGGAGCATTGAAGGATTCCATGTTTGCAAAATATAAAGATGAGACTTCGCAAATACTGCTGTTCGATTATAATGACCTCCAATATCCGAAAGACCTGGATATTATGCTTATGTATATACAGACGATGGGTGAATTAAAAATTACCAAAGCAAATGATTTGCTGAAGAAAAACCTTTCATCCGAAAATTATGATATTGCAAAAACATCTGCCGATGCTCTGTTTATTATAACCGGAAAGAACTATGAGAAAAAAATAAAAGTAAAAAAATACAGAACTGATTTTAACTGGGCTTTTATAGAGTCATTAATGAAACGCAGCGTAGCAAACATAAAAACAAACCGCGGTATAATTAAAATACAATTAGAGATTTCCAATGCCCCATTTACATCACAAAGTTTTGTGAAGCTTGCTGACAAGCATTATTTCGATAATCTCATCTTCCATCGTGTAATACCAAATTTCGTAATACAGGGCGGTGACCCGACAGGTACAGGCTTTAGCGGACCGGGATATTCAATCAGGACTGAAATAAACCAGTCAGGCAGTTTCGGACCTTATGTTGTTGGTATGGCATCAAGCGGTAAAGATACAGAAGGAAGCCAGTTCTTCATAACTCATTCATCACAGCCGCACCTTGATACTAAATACACAGTATTTGGAAAAATGATTGATGGACAGCAGGTTGTTGATGAAATACAGGTTGGTGATTTTATTGAATCGGTTTCGTTCTCGGAAAAATAATAGGTATTTAAAGTTCATTCGTCTTACGACTTTCGAAAATTGATATGAGCATTTGAAATACGAATGATTGATAATAGCACAGGTCGTCGGATGAGCATTCTATAAAAAAAATTTTAACTTTTACCAAATTAATATCACAGTCATGAAAAAAATATTAATTCCAATTCTTTTAGTATTATTTATTTATACAGCCAAAGTATATTCATCGGGGAATGGTGAAGAGCTTTCATCGACGAAAATGAAACAGGTAACTACCGAAATTCTTGAAATATTTAAGAGCGGTCAATCAGATAAGCTGAAAAAATACATATCCGAAGATTGGCTTGAAATTAAACACGTAAACTTAAAGAAATATAAAATAAATAATTATTCACCGGAGGAATTCGAAGTTTTGTTTGCTTCAGGTGATATTTGCATAGCGACCATAGGAGGCACTTCATGGAAGCATCTTCTGGCATTCAAGTTTAAAGAAGAATACGGGCAATACAGAGTTATCCCTATGGGAATATCAGATGCAGACAATGGTTACATAGACCCATGGTGGTATGTTAAGGATTATATTTGCAGTGAACATACTGATAATTAAATAATTAAGAACTTATATAGGCTCTTATTTTGTTATAATATCTGTAAGGGAATATCACTATATTTGTTGATAATATTAAAATTTTATGGCAGAAATACCAAATTTCCAGAGTCAAAGTGGAGAAGAAATATTACCGGACGTTAAATATACAATAGCCATAGCATCAGGTAAAGGCGGAGTAGGAAAATCTACCGTTGCAGTTAATTTAGCCGCAGCGCTCGCCAAAGAAGGTTATAAAGTTGGTCTTATAGATGCCGATATATACGGTCCATCTATACCTATGATGCTTGGTGTAAATGAGAGACCAAAAATTGTAAAGATCGGTGATAGAAATAAGCTGCTCCCAATTGTTAAATACAGTTTGAAGCTTATGTCAATCGGATTTCTTGTGGATGCAAATGAAGCAGTTGTATGGCGCGGGCCAATGGCATCAAGTGCATTAAAACAATTTATGAATGATGTTGCATGGGATGAACTTGATTTTCTTTTATACGACATGCCTCCGGGTACAGGTGATATACAATTGACTTTAACGCAGACTATCCCGTTAACAGGTGCAGTAATAGTTACAACTCCGCAGGATATATCATTGATAGATGCACGTAAAGGTGCTAAGATGTTTGAGAAAGTAAATGTTCCTGTTCTTGGCATAATTGAGAACATGAGTTATTACAATAATCCCGATGGCACAAAGGATTATATTTTCGGCAAGGGCGGTGGTGATAAGCTCAGCAAAGAGATGGATATTAATTTCCTGGGTGAGATTGCTATCAATACACAGATACGTTTAGGCGGTGATGAAGGCAATCCTATTGTATTACGCAATCCTGATTCAGTTGAGGCGAAACAATTTACTGAGATTGCCAAAAGTCTTGTTTCGGAAGTCATATCCAGAGGCGAAAGACCGGGGCAGCCGAAAATAGAGATTTCATTATAGAAAATTTCACGCGTTATTTTTTCACTGATAATTATTATATAAATTAGTAACTTATACTTATTATTTTTTAAAAATGGAAAACCTGGCTGAAGTTATCAATAAAATTCAGTTGGTTTTAGAACACATCAGGCCTTTTTTGCAAATAGATGGCGGTGATGTCGAGCTGGTAAGAGTAACAGATGACGGAATTGCAGAAGTAAAATTTCTCGGTTCATGTACGAACTGTGCAATGAGTCCAATGACGCTTAGAGCCGGCATTGAAAGAGCCATAATGCATGAAGTGCCCGAAATTAAAAGAATAGAGTCGGTTCATTAAAATCTAAATCAATTTATGCTTTCATTATTACTAGTCATTATATTCAGTTATCTTGTTGGTTCATTTCCAACTGCTATGCTCATTGGAAAACATTTTAAAGGAATGGATCCAAGGAAATTCGGAAGCAGGAATATGGGAAGCACAAATGCTTTCCGTGTACTTGGATGGAAGCTAGGCGCATTAGTTCAGCTTGTTGATATAAGCAAAGGGCTGATTGCTACATTATTGATATCAAGATTTTTTTACGGCCAGCTTCCTTTTGAAAATGTTACACCGTTTGAAGATTTTGCAGTAGTACAAATAATCGCGGGTATCTCAGCAATAGCAGGTCATGTATGGACAATTTTTGCAGGATTCAAAGGCGGAAAAGGTATTAATACCGCGGCAGGCATGCTTGTCAGTTTGGCACCGATTGATGCTACAATTGCAATCGGAGTATTTGTATTAGTTCTTTTTTCATCCGGTTATGTTTCACTCGGCTCCATTTCTGCAGCTTTTGCTTTCCCGCTTGTTATGTTCTTAAGAGAAAATGTATTTGATGTAGAGATTAACGGTTATCATACATTAATTTATTTCAGCTTATTTGTGGCAATTTTTCTTGTTTATAATCACCGTGCCAATATAAAACGTTTAATGCACGGCGAAGAGAACAGGTTTGAGAACTGGTGGAAGATAAGACTGATTAAAATAAAAGCTCCTTTTAAGAAGAGAACAAACAAAAAATAAAAAGTTTAAAGCAAATAAAAAAGCCGCTTGTATCAAAGCGGCTTTTTTTATAATTGTTACCTGTTATTTGATAAGTGTTATCTTCTTTGTCTCTGTAAATGCTCCTGCCTGTAATGTGTAAAAATAAACTCCGCTTGGATAATTGGAAGCATTCCATTCTACTTCATATGTACCGGCATTTAATTGTTCATTCACCAGTGAAGCTACTTCACTGCCAAGAATATTATATACAGTTAGTTTAGCACTACCCGATGCTATTGACGGAATATCGAATTTTATTTTTGTTACCGGGTTGAATGGATTAGGATAATTCTGATAAAGATTAAATTTTTCAGGCACATTACTGCTTATCGGTATTATTCCAATAGGTGTTGCAGTGAATGAACCGGTCATTGTTGGAAAATGCGGCGTGCATTTATATTGATATAATCCTGCTACTGCCGGTACATATATGTATGTTGGCGTATTGATATTAATTGGTGAATCCCATGATAAAGCACCTGTGGGTACACTTATTGAAGTTGTTGTATGATCACCCGTTATCAATACCCATTTAATGCTGTCGCCGACACTGACATTGAAATTACTGGGTGTAAACTGGAAATTTGTTACCTCAACTGTCCATGTACTGCCGTATGTGCTGAATAAAAAAGAAAATGTGAAAAGAAAAATAACTGATTTAATATATGTTCTCATTTTTAATAAATTTATAAAGTTTGAATTGATTATAAGTATAAATTAAAACAATGTTTGAGTAGTTCCATATCTAACATATTATTTTTATGAAAATTAAAAATATTATAAAAGTATTCCGTAAAAATCTGTATTTTTTACTGAATGTATTTAAGCAGTTTATGAGCTTTCCCTTTTAGTTTTTGCATTTTTTAGTTAATTTTAAACATTATTATTTTATCTGAAAAATTTTTCCTCTGTTAAAATTGAACTCAATTTCAGATACAACATTCATAGTATTAGACGTTGAAACAACCGGTTTAAGTGCCGTCCATGACCGTATTACGGAAATTGGAATGGTTAAAATCCAGAAGGGAAAGATTATTTCAGAATTCTCAACACTTGTAAATCCACAGATGTATATATCATCATATATTACATCTCTTACAGGAATTACAAATGAAATGGTGTACGATAAGCCAACATTCGATAAAGTTGTGCCGATTCTAAAGGATTTTGCCTTCGGTTCGGATAATGTTGTTCTGGGAGGGCATAATGTATCGTTCGATTACAAGTTTTTGAATAACTCATTACAAAGATGCGGTGAGATGCCTGTTGATACACCCACCATTTGTACAGGACGGCTTGCCAGAAGGCTAAACAAGAATCTCAGGTCAAAATCGCTTTATTCACTTTCACAACATTACCAGATAAAAGTTGAAAGAAGACACCGTGCACTTGATGATGCTACTGCAACTGCAAAAATACTCCTCAGGTTTATTGATACACTGCTGAATGAATATGAATACGAATCTATTGATGAAATACTTTCATTCCAGTATAAAAAAATATTTGAAGCAGAAAAGATACCACCCAATATAAAACGCATCAAGCAGCAGCTGAAGGATATCCCGTTTAATTCCGGTGTATATTTTATGAAAGATAGACATGATAAGATAATTTATGTCGGCAAGGCAAAGAATCTCAACAGCAGGGTACGTTCTTATTTCTATCATAATGTATCGCACACACCAAAGATAAAAAAAATGCTGCGTGAAGTACAAAAAGTTAATTATGAAATTACCGGCTCTGAGCTTTCTGCATTAATACTTGAGAGCAGGCTGATAAAATCATTAAAGCCGCCGTATAATTCAGCAACAAAGAGATACAGCAATTTCCCATTTATCAAAATTGATGTGCAGAACGAGTATCCCAAAGCAGAAAAAACATTTGAGGTGAAGCTGGACGGCGGAAGATATTACGGACCATTCCGCAGTTCGTATACGGTTAATTCATTGCTTGACAGGATTTACAAGGGATTTTTCCTCCGTAAATGTGATGATAAAAAATTAACACCTTCGGTTAAACACTCAACCTGCATGTATCATGAATTTAAGCAATGCAATGCACCGTGCAATTTCTCGGAGCCGCACCCTGCTTACAGGGCAGAGGTGAACCGTGTTATAACATTCCTCGAATCGGAAGCAAGCCCGGGAGCACTTCAGATGCTCGAGAAAAAGATGTTTGAATATTCAGAACAACTGCAATTTGAAGAGGCATCGATTTTACGTGACAGGATTGAAGACCTGAAAAAAGTAATGGCTAACATGATTTTAACCTCTGCAGAGATTAATCTGAAAAACTACATTGTAAAATGCCCGGAAACCGGGGAGGAAAATTCCGGTGAGTTGTTTTTTATTTCGGGTGGTAAGCTGGTAAAGACGTTTTATGTCTCCCCTGCCCTGCAGGATTCAACACAGGGCAAGGAGATTTTGAATGAATTGATTAAGAATATATATTTCAGAGGAAACCTTTTTGGCTCTGTATTATATAACAATTACGGTAAATATAATAAAGAAGAGCTGGATAGTATGAAATTAATTTCCAACTGGATATACCAGAACAACTCTCCTTCCACTTTCATGAAAATCACTCCAAATGTTACTGTAAAAGATATTAATGATTTTATCTTCTCCTGTCTTCGCGACACAAAATAAATACTGAACATAGAATCTTATTGCCAAATATATTCGGGAAAATGAGTATCCAGAAAACAAAAACAGTATTCACCACCCGGCTCATAACCCGCAACTTTAAAACTTATAGCTCTCAACTCCCGAACTTATAACTCTGACTTTCAAACTCTTAGATTCTCAACTCTCAGACTCCCGACTCCAGACTCTTGAACTCCTGACTCTTTAGGTATTTTTCAGTACATATTTTTTTCAAACTTCCAAAATCTAACCAAATTAGTGAGCAGTATTTTCATACAATATTACGACATGTATAAATTCATCTCTATTTTATCAAAGAACGTTACTGAGTGATGATAATCACTACTACATTAAATTAATATAGTAATTGCTTATTGTCAAGTTTTTGGTGAAAATAGTTGGATGTTAAGCACAATTGCGAGCAAAGCGTGGCAATCCCATCAATTTTAGCAGGATTTACAATTATAAGAAGTTATATATCAGAGGTTAGAAGTAAGAAGAATCAATATGCGATTAGACCGGGATGTGAATAAAATAAACCGGAAATACCTTCAAGTAATACTTTAACTCCTCCAACATCAGCGACAATTATCTGCTACCAAATTTTTCCCATAGCGATAATGGTTAATGATATAGTGAAGTTTTATTTTGCTAGAAAAATGCCGTTTCCGGCTCAAAATCGCAAATCTTTAATCGAAAATCTCATATTTTTGATGGCGTTATCTCCTTATACTGCAATGAGTTAACCCCTGTTTTCCAAAAACGATGACCCAACTTGATGCCAACTTGAACCCAACTCCGACACAACTTGAACCTAACTTAGCACTGTTTTGAACCCAACTCCGGTTTTTTGTGGAGAAAATCCACATGTCTGCCCGTACAGGCGGGCGGCATTTTTGAGACAGTGACGGGTTTGATTAGTTACCCGTTGTTGGCTTGACTGCCTTTGGCAGTTGCTTTTCCTCCTTCCCAAGTTGTACTTGGGAAGTAAAATGTACTGTAAGTTGAACTTACACATCAGCAGCATTGGAGATCAAAGATTGAAATACAATTTCAAACTCAATTTCCTTCCCAAGTACAACTTGGGAAGGAGGGGAAAGAAATAAAAAAAGACATCAACATCATACAGCAATATGACATTGATGTCAGTCTAAAGAAGGAGGTTTGAAAAAATCTTTAATTATTCATTATTTAGATAACCCTGTCTCCAAGTTCCATTTGTATAAATTACAAGAAATTGCGCATCGCTTGAATCATCCACCCATCTTCCTCCGGGATGATCAGACTGCCAATCGAGATTAAGCCAGTAAGTACCGTCATAATCACGGCGGTAATGCATATTTCTTACTTTGTTTTTCCTGCCGTAAAGCTTTTCATAATGGCTGTTTATCTGTTGTTTTAAATCAATTAATGTACTTTCATCGAGATCTTTCCCAAGATACATTTCGGGATAAGCATGCCCTGAAACACAGATTACACGCCCATCCCCTCCTAGGTTTGAAAGCATAGATACCATAGCAATAGCATAATCATCACAATCCCCTGTCATAGTTTCCAGCGTTTCGGTTGCATCTGCAAAATATTCCATGCCGCCCGGATCGTTTACATAATTCCAGTTATAATACATATAATCAAATATAGTACATACCTGGCCGGTATAGTCATTTGTATTGCTGGCAGAAAGAGCATATGCTTTTTCACGCACCGTGCTGTTGTTAAGCTCCATTGCATGGTAAATGCCGTAAGCTGTAAACATTGCAGTATCAAATGTTGCGTATGCCTGCGAATAAATACCGGATGGCGTTAAAATTATCGTGGTTATCAGTACAATGTATATTCTTTTCATTTGCATTCCGTAAGTATCTTTAATTTTATTTGTATTTATATAATTTATAAGAACTAAATATGTCGCCATATACAATTATAAATTAAAACGTGGTTTTTCAAAAGATTAGTTCCTTATCTTCATTTGAATGTATAGAATAATTAAAAGGTTATATATATAAAGAATTGAATTTTAAATGTTTTATAGATTTTGTAAATTAGTGTAACCATGGAAAATAAACTTGATAAACTGATAGTTGTAGGAGACAGGATTCTCGTAAAACCGAAATCATTATCGGATAAGACCGACAGCGGATTGTATTTACCTCCCGGTATCCAGGAAAAAGAACAGGTCAAAAGCGGTTATGTTGTCAAAGTCGGTCCGGGTTTTCCCATATCTTTACCAACCGACGAGGATGAACCCTGGAAAAAAGAAGAAGAAAAAATCAGGTATATTCCATTGCAGGCAAAAATAGGTGACCTGGCAATTTTTCTTTCACGGGATGCGATTGAAGTAATTTATGAGGGCGAAAAATATTTTATAGTTCACCAGCACTCTATCCTGCTTCTTGAAAGAGACGAAAGCTTGTTTGAGTAAACATTATAAACTCCCCTTTAATATTATAACATATGATAAATAAAGAACAACTTCTTCAATCCATTATACAGGAATGTAATGTATGCAAACATTTATATTCAAAGATACCGGAAGGATATGATTTCAATTACCGCCCTAATGAGAATATGAGGACAACACTTGAGTTAATCCAATATCTTACCTTTGCGCCATACGAATTTGCAGCTGCTATGTTATGTGATACATTTAAAACCAATGATTGGACAAGCTACTCTAATGCCGAAAAGAATGCCGCATCATTAAAGCCGGAGAATTTTCCTGAAGCAATGGATGTGCAGATTGAAAAATTCCGGAAAATGTTTGCAGGATTAAATGAAGACGAACTTAATACAAGGGAAGTTGTTCCGGGATGGTCATTAAATAAAACACTTGGTGC
The DNA here is from genome assembly GCA_003820375.1 of Ignavibacteriota bacterium. GTDB lineage: Bacteria > Bacteroidota > Ignavibacteria > Tepidaquicellales > OLB5 > RPQH01. Next base: position 43,199 of record RPQH01000011.1, on the reverse strand, counting down.
AAACCTGATTGACATGCCTTTGAAGACAGCAGTTGCTTACAGAATGCAGTTTTTCATTTATTTAAAATCAAGCTGTTGCCCTCAATTGCATACAGGTAACTGCTGGGATGGAATGGATTTTTAAAATTTAACATGAATATTACGCATTTGGCTTTTGATATGGATGGTGTTTTGTTCTCATCCGAAAGTTTTATAGGCGATGCATACGAAGATGCTATTATACGTGCGCAGTTAAAGCTGCCGCTGCCGACATCTGAAGCTATAATTCACCAGGTAGGAAAACCAATCACAGAGATTTTCAGAAACCTGTTCCCAAATATTACAGCGGAAGAAATTGCAATACTTCATAAAGAAACACTGGTATCAGTTGTTAATATGATTAACGAAGGCAGAGGCTATATGTATGAGGATATTCCGGAAACAGTTTACGAGCTTTCAAAAAAGTATAAGCTGTTTGTTTGCTCAAACGGCAGACGGAAATATGTGGAAGCTGTTCTTCATTATTATAATCTGGAGGAATATTTCCAGACCGTACTAACACTTGAAGACCTTTTAATTAATAATAAAGGCGAGCTGCTTAAAGCTTATATAAAAGACCAGAATAATACAGCAGATAACTGGGTTATGATTGGTGACAGGAGGTCTGACCTCAATGCAGCACAATACGTTGGGTGTCAGTTCATCGGTTGTTTATGGGGGCATGGAAATTTAGATGAAATTGATGAGGCAGATATATTAATGAAACAGCCGAAAGAGCTTCTGCAGTTAAAAAATAAGAATGAAGAATGAAGAAATTTTTATGATTCAGATTATTCTTATTTTTAAAATTCTAATTTTTTCGTTTTGAGGATTTTTTCACATAATATTTTGTGCTTCCATCCGATACATATAAATTTTTTGATAACAGTGTTAGAACATATTGATTCAAGCTGCTGTTGTTTTTCTTTGCTTCACTAACAAGTTCCTTATGCAGAAATTTAGGAACACGAACTATAAATTTCCCGCTGTATTCCTGTTCTTGGCTTTCCGGTTCCGGAATTTGATAACCTTTTTTAATAAAGTCTTTGAATAATTCCTTTTTCACAATTTCCAAATTTGCTAAAGCTTCTTCAAGAGTTTCGCCATCCGCCTGAAATGTATTTCTTCCTAACTGGGGAATATATGCTATATAACCGCCGCCTTCTTCTTTTGTTAATCTTCTATGAACTACCTCGTAATCAAGTATCATATAATGTGTTATATTGTTTTTCATATGATTAGAATTTTGTTTCAATTATTTCAATTGCTTTTATAAGCTGTTTAATGTAAATATATTTCACTTTGTTACCCCCTGTAACCGGAATAGTAAAATGACCATAAAAATAATCAGTATTATTAATTAACTTCTCGTGATATAGTTTATATAAATGAGAAGTGCCTTTGCCTGATTTCCAACCCGGAAAATAATAATTAAGCACTGGTTCAAGATCTTTTTTTGAAACAGGTTGTTTAGAACTTCTCCACTTCTCAATTCTTTTTTCTATATCACCCATCATTTAAAGATACTATATGTAGTATCAATATACAATACATTATAGAATTCTGTATCACAGTTTACCTATAATGTTTGAGCTCTCAATTATTCCATCCCATAAACTCTCCGAACTCTCCGAACTCTCTGAACCCTCTGAACTCTCTGAACTCTCTGAACTCTCTGAACCCTCCGAACTCTCCGAACTCTCCAAACTCTCTGAACTCTCTATACTCTCTAAACTCTCTGAACTCTATAGACTCTTAACTATTTTCATTTCCACTCTTCTGTTTAATGCTCTGCCTTCTTCGGTACCATTATCTGCTACAGGCTGGCTTTTACCGTAACCTTTTGCAATCAACCTGTCCTGATTGATACCAATGCTGATAAGATAATCAACAACACTTTGTGCACGCTTTTGTGAAAGTCCCATATTATATTCTTCGCTGCCTATTGCATCTGTATGTGCAGATATCTCTACTTTAATTTCAGGATTATCTGTGAGAAATTTATACACTCTCTCCAGTTCACTGAATGATTCAGGCTTCAGGTCATATTTATCAAAATCAAAATAAATATTATTTAGCTTTATTGCTGTTTCCTCAAGTGATTTAACAGCAATCATTTTTATATCAACATTCATTTCCGAGTATTCGGTTTTATCCGAAAGATTCACTTCATTTGAAACCGAGTAATAACCCTGCTTATCTGCAAAATAGCTGTAAACTTTCCCTACAGGAAGTACGATGATATAATCGCCGGTTACAGGGTCCGATTTTAAAGCTCCGACATTTGTGTTAGAAGAAATATCCGCCCAATTGATATTTGCATCAAGCGGATTATCATTTTCATCGGTTACTTTTCCTTTAACGGCAACCACATTTCTTTGCGGTCTTGCTTCAGGCGGAAGTGTTATCGAATAAATGTCATACCCGCCTTCACCGCCGGAATAATTTGTTGAAAAATAAGCGAGTTCACCTTTTGTTGAAATCTTATATGCAATATCCGTTCCGCTTGTATTAATATCTTTACCGAGATTTACCGGTTTACCCCATTCTGTCCATGAGGTATCATTTAACCTGACAGTCTTAAATACATCAAGCTCACCAAGTCCGTAAAAGCCGTCAGATGAAAAATACAATGTCCTTCCATCTGGATGCAGGAAAGGCGAGCGTTCTGAATAAGGCGTGTTAACATAAGTGCCAAGATTGATTGGAGCAGACCAGCCTGAATCATTTTTGACGCAAACATAAATATCAGTGTTACCTTGTATATCACCATGGAAAGGATAACCGCTCCTGTTGAACTCACCGGTTCCCCCGGGTCTGTCACTTACAAAAAAGAATGCTTTGCCATCGGCAGAAAGAAACCCGTCACAATCCCAGTACTTGGAATTAACCGGAACTTGAAACGGTTTTATTGCAGACCATCCCGAAGCGGTTCTTTCGGAATAAAAGTTATCCCCTTCGCCGATTGCACCTTTATACGTACCAAAGACAACGAGAATAATCCCGTCTGCAGATACACTGTTAACAGCATCATTTTCATATGTGCTGAAGGGGGCCGGTAATAACTTTGCCTTAGTCCATTTCTCGTTTATCCTGTCGGAGTAAAAGATATCTTCGCCGCCGATATTATCTTTTCTGCTGCTTCCGGTAAAATATATACGGTTCTCATCTATTGTAATTACAGGAAAATATTCATCATCACTTGAATTTATTACCCTTAGATTAGTAAGTATTAAATTTTGCGGAGATGCTTTCAAAAGCGAATCTATCTTTGCAAAACGCTCATTCATATTAGGAAATAGCTTGCTGTACGCGGCAAATACCTGTGCAGCACCCTGCCAGTCTTTACTGTCCAGATATTCTTTTGCAATCCTTTGCACTGCCACAAAAGCATTTTCATTTGGTGCCATTAAACGGGCATACTGTTTAAACTCAGCAACTGTCGTTATATCATCAATAGTTCTTTGTGATAAAACAGGGCTTCCGGCAGCAAGAATTACAAGAAGAGTTATACACGATTGTATTAATTTCATAATAGAATAAACAGTAAATAGTATAAAGAAATTTCAGGAAGAAATTATGCAGTCAGAGAAATTAGAATATTTATTATTTTTTCAAGCGGAATTCCACACGCCTGTTAAGGGCTCTGCCTTCGTCGGTATCATTGCTTGCAACAGGGTTGTTTTTGCCAAAACCCTGCGGGAATAGTCTGCCGGGCTCAATTCCTTTTTGTAAAAGATAATTTACTACGGATGATGCCCTGTTTTCAGATAAATGAATATTAAAATTATCACTCCCTATGTTATCGGTATGAGCATTAATTTCTACCATTATATCGGGGTTATCTTTCATAAACTTATAAAGCAGGTTCAGGGCTTCATATGATTTTTCCTTTAAATCATATTTTCCGAAATCAAAAAATATATTTTCTATTTTTATGCTCTTGCCTGAATTCTTCAGCTCCTCAACAGAAACAAGATTGACATCCGTTTTTATTTCCTGAAATGTATTTGCATCGGTCAGGTCAAGATAATTCACTGTTGAATAATAACCGCGGACTTCAGCAAAATATGCGTAATACTTGCCTACAGGTAAAGCAATAAAATACTCACCTGTTGCAGGGTCTGTTTTCGCAATACCTACTTCTATTAGCCTGTCTATATCTTCCCACTTAATAACTGCGTCAACAGGTTTACCTTTTTCATCAAGTACTTTCCCTGTAATTGTAATTACGTTCTTTTCGGGTTTTGCATACTGCGGCAGGTTAATGTAATAAATATCTTCCTCACCAAAACCCGAATTATTTACAGTAGAGAAATAAGCCGTTTTCCCGTCTGTCGATATTTTATAGCCCCAGTCTTCCTGGCTGGTATTTATTTCTTTCCCGAGATTTATCGGCTCACTCCACATTGTCCACGATGTATCGCTTAACCTGACAGATTTGAATACATCAGATTTACCTAAACCGGGAAAACCATCCGAAGAGAAATATAAAGTTTTACCATCGGGATGAAGAAAAGCCGAACGCTCGGTAAAAGGTGTATTAATTGATGGACCTAAATTAATTGCTTCCTTGCTCCAGCCGTCACCTTCTCTTAAACAAACATACAGGTCAATATTACCCCAGTACATGCCATGAAAGTAATCTCCTTTTTGATGATAGGGACCAACACCTCCCGGTCTTTCGGAAGAAAATATGATTGCTTTACCATCTGCGGTTAAAAAAGCATCCGCATCCCACCACTTGGAATTTATCGGTGCCGGGAAAGTTTTTATATCAGACCAGCCCAAAGGAATTCTTTCAGAATAAAAATTATCGCCTCTGCCAAGTTGTTTCTCATAGTTGCCAAAAAGAACCAATGTATTACCATCGGCAGAAATGCTGTTTACAAATTCATTACTTTCGGTATTTATCTTTCCGCTAATGGGTAATGCTATAGACCAATGATTGCCAATGTAATAAGATATATACACATCTTCACCGCCGATTTCATCTTCCCTGTTTCGTCCTGTAAAATAAAGTTTTTTCATATCGGGAGTCAGGTTAGGTACATATTCGGCTCCGCCTGAATTAATATTGCCTCCCATATTTATCATTTTAATGCCTTCTTCAGGACCTTCGAGAATAGCTATAATTTTATCAAACCTTTCAGTCATTGCCGGGAACCTGCTCTTGTTCTCTTCAAATACTTTAATTGCTTTTTTCCAGTCTTTTCTATCTATGTAAGGCTTTGCCAGTCTTTGTAATGCAATAAACGCATCTTCGTTAGGTGCATAAAGCTTTACAATATTAAAATAATACTCAGGGTCGTTTCCGTCATCGACCTGTATTTGTGCTAATAAATATTTTGTATTAAATGAAAATAAAATGACAGAAAGAATAAACAAAATAAAATATGCAGTAAGGAAGTTTTTCACGTTCCCCCCGGAAGAAATGTTTTTTGATGTAGGATTAGTTATCAAATGCTAAATTTTACCAAAATTTATTTTGAAATTAGAACTTAACCCCTACGGAAGTATAATTTATTTAAAATAAATTTAACGGTCAATAGTATTAAATATAAACTTTTATAAGGAGTTAAAGGGATTTGGGGGATTAAAGTTTCCCGGTACTGTGTATATGACCGGTTATTTATTTCTGAAATGGTATAAACCTATAGCAGAGCTGATTGCAGCATTAAGGGATTCGCAGCTGCTGAAACCTCTTATCTTTACCTTTTGATAGTCATGATTAAACAAGCCGGAAGAAATGCCCTCTGTTTCATTGCCAAATACAAGCACCGATTTATCAACGTTCTTAATTTCATCCAGATATTTTTCTGCATCTAATGTAAATAAATATACATTAAAACCCGATTTCCTGTATTTTTTAAGCTCTTCTTCCAACGTGCAGTCCGGTTGAATTTCGATATGAAAAATCCCGCCCTGAGATGAGCGTATTACTTTGGAGTTATAAATATCAGCGGAATTTTTACCCGCCAATATTCTGTCTGCTCCAAACCAGTATGCAGTGCGGATAATAGTGCCAAGATTCCCCGGGTCATTAATTCTGTCAAGTGCTATGATTAAATTTCCTGATTTTTCTTCAGTATTTGGCAGTTTCGAAGGTATTCCCACTACTCCTATTATTCCCTGCGGATTCTCAGTTTCGGATATTTTCTTAAATTGCCGGGGTGAGATTTCTGTAATTTCGGGTATGATGTTTTTAAATTTTTTCTTTATATTTTCAAGTTTATTTTCATCTGTATCATTACTTACAATTATTTTTTTCAAATAAAAAGAGGAGCTCAGGCACTCCTCTACTAAATGAAAACCTTCTATTAAAAACTTTCCTTCCTGTTCACGGTATTTTTTTTGCTTCAGTGAACCGAGCATCTTTAATTCTTTTGCAGACAGCATCAGCTCAGTTTTGCATTAATCAATTTCAGGAACTCGGCTCTTGTTTTTGCATCTGATTTAAACACTCCAAGCATATTAGATGTTGTTGCAATTGAATTCTGCTTCTCAACACCACGCATCATCATGCAAAGGTGCCTTGCTTCAATAACTACTGCCACACCTTTTGGCTGAAGTGCCTTATATAATACATCCCCAATCTGCTTTGTCATCCTTTCCTGTACCTGCAGGCGTCTTGAAAATATTTCAACTATCCTTGGTATTTTGCTTAACCCGACAATCTTATTATTCGGAATGTAGGCTATATGGCATTTCCCGTAAAACGGCAACAGATGATGTTCACACAAGCTGAAGAAATCAATATCTTTTACAAGAACTATTTCATTATAGCACTCATTGAATATTGCACCGTTAAGAACTGTGTTAACATCCTGCTCATAGCCTTTGGTAAGAAACTTATATGCCTTAGCAACACGTAATGGTGTTCTTAATAATCCCTCACGCGTTGGGTCTTCGCCCATTTCGATGAGGAGGTCTTTAACAATGTGTTCCATTTTACTTGTTGATGCCCCATCCATTTCGGGAAGATGCGGTTCATCAATATCTTCAATTACACCTAATCCGTTTTTTTTATTTGCATTTTTATTCATTTAACTTCCCCTGTACTCTACACTATTATTTTCTGTTTCAAAAAGCTTAACTGAATAAAGCTTCCTGTTATTATTATTAATTTTATTTTCTATTTGTTTCCAGAACTGTATTGCAATGTTCTCTGCCGTAGGAATAACACCTTTCATAAAATCAACATCGAGGTTTAAATTCTTATGGTCGACTTTATTTATCAGTTCACTGTTAACAAGTTCTTTTAGCTCTTTCAGGTCCATTACATAACCGATATGTACATCAGGCTCACCGGCAACAGTAACTTCCAACATGTAATTATGCCCGTGCCCGTTTGGATTACTGCATTTGCCGTAAATTCTTTCGCTTTCTTCATTGCTCAGTGCAGGATCATATAATCTGTGTGATGCACTAAAATGAAATTTTCTTGTTATAAATACCATTTCCTGACCGTTTTATCCTGTTTTTAACGGAATAATACTGATAAATAATTGATAAACCTAACAATAAATTCCATAATATTAAATTCACAAAAAGATAGTACTCAATCTTCCCCGCTATTGAAAATACAGCAATTAAAACCATATGTGAACCAATGGAAAAAATGCTGGCAATTGTTAAAAAAGGTTTATTCATATACCATATAGCTTCTAAATTTGACTCACTGTTATCACCCGGTTTTAAGCTCTTTTTCGTTTTATTAAACAGGTATTTATCTGTTTTATTCACAATCCAATCCTGCCAGCCGTATATAATTAAAAACACTTTTTGCAGGAATAAAGTGAACTTATCTTCATGCTGTTTATCTGCCTCAGTAATATTTTCAAGCAGCCGGTTTATTGTTTCTTTTCCGGATTGTTTTATAAAAGCTACCTCATAATATATAAAGAACGAACACTGGAGCATTGAAAAAAGCAATCCAAGAAAACTAATTACAAATACAAACCAATCATTATATTTTTCATACAGTTTAAAGCCGATTGCAATAAACAAGCTTAACGATACTATAAAATCCGAAATTGAATCATAAAATCTTCCTCTTCTGCTTGTCATATTTTTGGCACGTGCCAAAGAACCGTCAACCTTATCAAATACATTTTTATAGAAAAGAAAAACCGCACCCAAAATTACAAGATAAATATTATTCTGAATCAGCAATACCGATGAAGCTATTCCCAATACAAGTGAAAACAAAATAACCTGATGAGGTGTAACGGGAGTGTAATATAAAGCTTTTGTAATGGAGCCGGCTGTGACAAGTAAATACGATTGAAAATTCAGGAATGATTCACCCGGCTTTGTTTTTAAAGTTTTTTCATAGGAAAACTTATTTTCCATTTGCAATTAAAGCTTTTTTATTATGATTCTCATGCAATATAATTTAAAGAGCAGTCAGTATCAATAAATATCCTTTACATTAAATTAGATGGTTTAAGCGGTTAAAGGTTACAAGCTTGTTGGCTGCAATTGGAAGATTGCAGGAAGGAATGACAGGATCAATTGGAATTTTTTTAAAGTTATTGAACTTTTAAAAATACAAAGTTAATTTCCGCAAATTAAAAAAATTATATATGTTTATAGGTCATTTTGGTGCAGGATTAGCCGGCAAAAAACCGGCTCCGCAGGTTTCGTTAGGAACATTGTTCCTTGCTTCTCAATGGCTTGATTTGCTTTGGCCATTGCTGCTCTTATTCGGAATTGAACATGTTGTCATAAATCCGGGTGATACTATAATGACACCATTAAATTTTTCGGATTATCCCTACAGCCACAGCTTAATTTTTGTACTCGCATGGAGTATTATTATTGGAGGTATTTATTTCTTTATTAAAAGAAATGTAAAGAATTCATTGATTGTAGGTTTATTGGTATTAAGCCACTGGGTGCTTGACCTGTTTGTACACCGCCCTGACCTGCCTCTTCTTACATCCGGACCAAATGTCGGCTTTGGATTGTGGAATTCACCGGTTATTGCTATTATACTTGAGTCAGTTATTTTCATCCTTGGAGTTTGGTTTTATATCTCTGCAACATCTGCAAAAGATAAAATTGGCACATATGCCTTTTGGGCTTTGATAGTTTTTCTTGTAATTATTTATTTTGGAAATATCATGGGTCCGCCGCCGCCCGATGTTAAATCTATTGCTTATCTTGGATTAACACAATGGCTGCTTGTATTGTGGGCTTATTGGGTTGACAGGCACAGAGTGGCTGCAGGTTACAGGTTGAAAGGTTAACTCGTCATTCGTAATTCGTCATTCGTAATTCGTCATTCGTCATTCGTAATTCGTCATTCGTAATTCGTAATTCTTCATTCGTAACTCGTCATTCGTCATTCGTAATTGTATTAGTACTCCCAGAAGGATTCGAACCCTCACCAACAGGACCGGAACCTGTCGTGCTGTCCATTACACCATGGGAGCATAATCAATTTCGAATTGCGAATTGCCAATTGCGAATCTGATAAATCTGATGAATCTGATAAATTTGATTAATTCATCTAATCAAAAATGATGATTTATTATATTAAATACAATTTATAATGAAGGAGTTTCGTTATTTATTTTAACAAAACAAGCTTCTTTGTATCAATAATTACTCCATCAGCAATCAATGAATAGAAATACACACCGCTTGCAAATTCACTTGCATTCCAATCAACTTCATGTGAGCCGGGAGTGAGCTTATCATTTATGAGAATCGCAACTTCCCTGCCAAGTATATCAAAGATTTTCAGGGATACTATCCCACCTTTACCAAAGGGGGGACTAAGGGGGGTTTCCGGAATTTCAAACTTTATCTTTGTTGATGGATTGAAGGGATTGGGAAAGTTTTGGGATAAATAATATTCATAAGAAACATTAGAGCTTATTGGATTTGTACTTGTAATTTCCGAAATACTTCTTCTATATAATTCTTGACCATCCACATTAACAAACAAATAATTTCCGCTTACACCGAGAGCACCAAGTAAATAAAATGCAGGTAATCCTTCATTTTTCAATGTCCAGTTTTCACCATTGTCCGTACTCAAATAGATACCTCTATCCAAATCTGCTGCAAATATGTTCAAACCATTACATATTATGAATGATATTTCTGCATTTGAATTGATTCCATTATTTACAGCGAACCAATTCAAACCGGAGTTCGTACTCTTATAAATTCCATGCCCATTATGAGCAGTATAAAGTCCTGTTCCTGCAAAAATGTTATTACCATTTACAGATAAACATCTAATGTGAGCATTCGTAGGAATTCCATCACTTGAAGTGACCCAATTAGTACCGTTATTCGTGCTTGAAAAAATTCCGTAACCTGTGCTGCTTGTGCTATTTGTACCTGCAAAAACTTTGTTCCTTAAAAAGGTAAAGCAGCTGGCTGGAATATTAAATGTAGTGTAAATAGGTGCAGCATTCCAGCTAATTCCCAGATTTGTACTTATATATACTCCCCAATTATGAGCATTAGCAATAATATTGGACCCGTTACAGGCAATTATTGTTCTGTAAGTATTGACCGGGAAATTATTATTAGCTGCAATCCAATTTGCCCCATTATCGCTGCTTTTGTAAACACCATAACCATTTTGCCCACTACCATCGATACCAGAAAATAAATATGCATTACTGGAAGCTAATATATACCCATTAATAAAATTTATCGGTAATCCATTATTAATCTGATTCCAATTGATTCCGTAATCTGAACTTACATAAACACCATAACCGTAATATGAGCCAATAAATGTGTTTGTTCCTATGCTCGAATAAGTTAAGATTCTCGTGCATCCCGGAATACCATCAGATGCTATAAACCAATTTGTTCCGCCATTAGACGTTGTATACAAATTATCAGCAGTGCCTGCAAATATGTTTGTGTTATTAACTGCCAGTGAATTAATTTTCAAACTATTGAATTGAATACCATTATTAACCGCAAACCAATTTGCTCCATTGTTTGTGCTCTTATAAATTCCATAATATAGTGATGAATATCCTCCGGTGCCTGTAAAAACACTTGTTCCATTTATAGCAAGTACCGAAAATCCTGATTCAGACGGAAGACCATTATTTACCTGCTTCCAGTTATTTCCATCATTTGTACTAAGATAAATTCCATTTTCGCGAGTTCCGGCAAATAAGTTTGTTCCATTTGCAGCTAAAGATAATATATTTACATTATTCGAGATACCATTATTTACTGTAAACCAGCTTATGCCATTATTTGTGCTTTTATAAATGCCTCTGCCGGCTATTTGATACGTATATTCAGTACCAAAAAAAATGCTATTACCGTTAATGGCAATTGATCTACAATATATCGGATCAGGTAAACTGCTACTGGCATAAAACCAACTTGAACCCTCATTTGTACTAATATATACTTTTGTAGCGGACACACATGCGGCAATAGTAGCTCCATTAACAGACATTGCATTGATTGGAGAATTAGAAGGAAGCCCGTTATTTGATTGATACCAGCTAAGACCATCGTTGGTAGTCTTATAAAATCCTTTGCTTGTACCTGCAATAATATTTATACCGCAAGTGATAAGTGAGCTGACATTATTTGTATCCTGCATTCCATTGTTAGCAGCATACCAGTTTAATCCATTATTGGTACTTAGAAAAATACCACTATTATTGTTATTTACTATAACACCACTATTACCAACTGCTGCAAATATTTTATTCCCTTTTGTAGTTAACGCTACAACCTTTTGTTTTGGAAGACCATTTGAAACTTTTACCCATTGTGAATAGGAAATATTTATTATACAGAATAAAATAATAAGAAAGTAAATTTTTTTCATTCATTTATTAGTTTTTTGAGATATTTCTTCAGAAAGGAATATTTGCAGGATTTGAGGTATAAAATATCTCTGTTTTGTATAGTATTACCACATTTCTGTAAACCTATCCCTTTTATTATTAGTTCTTTATACAACATTTCTACTTCATGGTACCGTTTTAAAAAAATTTTTCTTCTCTTCTTATATTCTTATCTTCTTGTTTGGTATTCATTCGGATATTCATTGGTATGTTCGTTGGCATATTCATTCTTTATAACTGTTGGGGCTAAATTACATAATAATTAAAGTTACGAGTAATTTTGGTATGAGCGTTTGTATATTCGTTTGTGTATTCGTTTGCGGTACCCATAAAAACTGCAAAAAAACTCATAATTCACATATATTCTTTTTCATTGCATTAAATCCCATCTCAGATTATCTTAGTCTTTTAATTCCATTAAATTAAAGCGAAAATATGAAAGGTATCATCCTTGCAGGCGGGGCTGGTTCCCGTATGTACCCGATTTCGAAGGTTTACAGCAAACAGCTTACATTAATTTATGATAAGCCGTTAATTTATTATCCATTATCCATTCTTATGCTTGGCAATATTAAGGATATCCTGATTATTTCAAACGATGAGACAATCCCCCAGTATCAGAAGCTTTTTAATACCGGTTCCCATATCGGTTTAAATATTCAATATGCAATTCAACCGGAGCCCAAAGGTATTGCACAATCTTTTGTCATCGGTGAAGAGTTTATCGGTGATGATGATGTAACATTGATACTCGGTGATAATATTTTTTACGGCAAGCTTGATTTCCTTTACAATGCTTTGAAGAACAACAACGGTGCTACAATATTTGGTTACCGTGTTAATGATCCCGAAAGATATGGAATAGTAGAATTTGATAATGACGGAAAAGTTTTATCAATTGAGGAAAAACCAAAATTTCCAAAATCTGATTTTGCTGTGCCCGGATTATACATCTATGATAATGAAGTTGTATATATTTCCAAAAATCTAAAGCCCTCTGCAAGAGGTGAGCTGGAAATTACTGATGTAAATGTTGAGTATTTGAAACAAGGAAGATTAAGAGTAGAACAAATTGGCAGAGGTGTAGCATGGCTTGATACCGGTACTCCTGAATCATTATTACAGGCATCAAATTTCTTCGGATTGATCGAAGACAGGCAGGGATTGAAAGTTGCATGCATTGAAGAAATTGCATACCATATGCATTTTATAGACAGGAAGCAGTTCGAATATGTTATTGAATGTATGCCAAAATGTTTCTACAGGGAGTACTTAGAAAAAATATTAAGAGACGGATAAATGAATATAGTTGAGACAGAGTTAAAAGGCGTTTTGATTTTAAAGCCCGATGTATTTAAAGATGACCGCGGATATTTTTTGGAAGCTTACAACTGCAAAAGATACGGGGAATTTGGGATACCTGATAATTTTGTGCAGGATAATATTTCAAGGTCAATAAAAGGTACAATAAGAGGACTTCATTACCAGGTGGGAGAATTTGCACAAGGCAAGCTATGCGAAGTATTATACGGGAAAGTTAAAGATGTTGCAGTTGATTTACGTAAAAGCTCGCCGACTTTCGGCAAATATACAGCAGCCATACTTTCAGATGAAAATCATCACCAGATATGGATACCCGAAGGATTTGCACACGGCTTTTCAGTTTTATCGGATGAAGCTATATTTCATTATAAGTGCACAAATTTTTACAGCAAAGAACATGAAAGAGCCATATTTTATGCAGACCCGGATATTGCAATAGATTGGGAGACTGATACCCCGCTGGTTTCACCCAAAGATTTGCAGGCAAAATTTTTTAAAGATATAGGTTTAGATATTTTTTAATATTTAAATATTTTTCTGAATCCAGTTTCCAATTTCTAATTTTTAAAATCAAGTTTTTATTGGAATTATTATAGCATGGAAAGACTTATTTCTAAGCGGAATGATATATAAGCAGGCTTGTAAATGTATAAAAATAAATCAAATGTTCATTCCGGTATGAGTATAAATATGGAGAATTTGAAAAAATCATTTTCTGAACATCTTGAAAATGACCTTGTAAAAGATTTTAGCTCGGCAACAGAAGCAGACTTATTGAAAGCTCTTATACTTTCAGTCAGGAGGCGTCTTACCCGTAACTGGATAGATACACAAAAGAAATACAATGAATCCAATTCCAAAAAAGTATTTTACCTTTCACTTGAGTACCTGACAGGCAACCTGCTTGGGAATGCTTTATTGAACCTCGGCTTGTATGATGCATACAAGGAAACCTTCCGCCAGATGGGAATTGACCTTGAAAAGATTATTGACTTAGAGCCCGATATGGGTCTTGGCAACGGCGGCCTTGGAAGATTAGCAGCCTGTTTCCTTGATTCACTCGCGACACTCGAATACCCCGCATACGGATACGGCATACTTTATAATTACGGGATATTTGAACAGGATATTGAAAACGGATATCAAATTGAAAAGCCCGATAACTGGCTGAAATACGGCAACCTGTGGGAAGTTGTCCGCCCGGAATTAAGTTTTACAATTAAGTTCGGCGGCTATGTTGAATCACACACAAATGAAGATGGAAAGCTTTTAGTCAACTGGAAGGACTCGGAAGATGTTCTTGCAGTTGCTTACGATATTCCAATTCCCGGTTATCATAACAATAATGTCAACACACTCAGGTTATGGAGCGCTCGTTCCACAAATGAATTTAATTTAAAATATTTCAACCAGGGAGATTATTTTTCTGCCGTTGAAGATAAAACCGAGTCTGAAGTAATCTCAAAAGTATTATATCCTAACGATTCCATTCCTGCAGGAAAAATTTTAAGATTTAAGCAGCAGTATTTCTTTGTTTCGGCAACGCTTCAGGATATAATTCAAAATTTCAGGAAGTATAATTCCGATTTCTCCATATTCCCTGATAAAGTTACAATACATTTGAACGACACTCATCCTGCAATTGCAATACCCGAATTAATGCGTCTTCTTATGGATGAACAGGGGCTTGAGTGGAATGCAGCATGGGAAATAACAAAGAAAACATTTGCATATACAAACCATACAATTCTGCCGGAAGCACTTGAAGAATGGCCTGCAAGCCTGATAGCGGCATTGCTTCCAAGGCATTACAGGATAATAGATGAGATAAACCACATATTCCTTGAAGATGTACGGAAAAACTTTTCAGCAGATAATAATGTGATAGCAAGAATGTCAATCTTCGGAGAAAACGGCGAGAAAAAAGTCAGGATGTCACATCTTGCAATAGTAGGAAGCTACTCGGTCAATGGTGTAGCAGAACTGCATACTGAGATTTTAAAGAAATATGTATTCCCTGATTTTGATAAGTATTATAAGAATAAGATAAATAACAAGACAAACGGAATTACTCCAAGAAGATTTTTACTGCATGCAAATCCCGGGCTTTCAGAACTTATTACAAGCAGGATTGGTGATTCCTGGGTTACTAATCTAACAGAATTAAAGAACATTGAGCAATTTGTTAATGATAACGAATTCCTTGAAGACTGGAGAAAAGTCAAACAGCAGAATAAATTACGGCTGAAGGAATTTATAAAACAAAACTATAAAGTTGAGATAAATACCGGTTCATTAATTGACTCACATGTAAAACGCTTTCATGAATATAAAAGACAGTTGTTAAATGTACTTCATGTAATAACTTTATATAACAGGATAAAAGAAAATCCCAATGCTGATATTTTACCGCGAACAATAATATTATCAGGCAAAGCGGCACCGTCATATTATATGGCAAAGCTTGTTATAAAATTAATAAACTCAATCGGCGACGTAGTAAATAACGATAAAGAGATTGGCGATAAGCTGAAAGTGCTTTTCCTGAAAAATTATTCAGTATCGCTGGCAGAAATAATCATACCTGCATCCGAGCTTTCCGAGCAGATATCTACTGCAGGATATGAAGCTTCAGGTACGGGCAATATGAAGTTTGCACTTAATGGAGCTTTAACTATCGGTACTCTTGACGGTGCCAATATTGAAATCAAAGATGAAGTAGGAAATGAGAACATTTTTATTTTCGGCTTAAAATCTGACGAAGTACGCGAATTGAAATCAAGAGGATACAGGCCGCGTGACTATTACGAGAGATGTGAAAAGCTAATGAAAGTTATAGATATGCTCAGCACAGATTATTTTAATAAAAATGAACCTCGTATATTTTTACCTATAGTTGACGATTTATTAAATCATGACCCGTATCTTGTTCTTGCAGATTATGAATCTTATTTAGAGTCACAGTCAGCAGTTGAGGCTCAATATGCCGATAAAGATATGTGGTTTAAGAAATCAATAATTAACACTGCACGCTCCGGGAAATTTTCAAGTGACAGAACAATCAGGCAATATGCCGAAGACATATGGCATATTAAACCCGTCAGAAATGAATAATGCAAGTATCAGAGTTTATCTTTAAAGATAAAAAGAGGTTCTGGCTTCTTACCGGCTCAGCTTATATTCTCATTATCGCTCTTATCGGTGTGATAATGAGATTAAAATTTGTTGTAACCTTTCCCCTGTTTGAATTCAACTACATTCTTCACGCACATTCTCATACGGCAATGCTGGGATGGGTTTATTCCGCTTTATTCATTGCATTCCTTTATAAATTTTTGCCCGGTACAGGTTTTAAATCAACGGCATATAACAGGATATTCTGGCTGATTCAGTTTTCGGTGCTGGGAATGCTTATAACATTTCCCATTAAAGGATACTGGGTTCTGTCTATAATATTTTCGACCCTCCATATAATTATTACATATTGGTTTGTTTACTGTTTCGTGAAAGATGTCAGAATAAATAAAGTATATGACAGGTACCCGGCATCAATGATGTTTATATACGGCGGATTATTCTTTTTAATATTATCAACAATTGGTCCGTGGGGACTTGCAGTCATAACGGCCTCTAATATTCCCAATAAAGATTTATACCAGCAGGCAATATATTTTTATTTGCATTTTCAATATAACGGGTGGTTTACATTCGGTATCATTGGTTTAATATTATCGAAAATAGAAACTGTAAAAATATTTATTTACACTTCATACTTAAAATCTGCATTCTGGCTTTTGTTTTTTGCAAACATTCCTGCTTACTTCCTGTCATTGTTAGGTTACCCGGTACCTGATTTGTTCGTTCAGATAGGTGCATTATCGGCTTTCCTTCAGATATTGGGAGTGTTATTATTGATGAGAATAATTTACACACACAAAACATTCTTAACTGAGAATTTACCGGCATTAGCTAAGTTTTTATTATATATTTCCGTTTTTTCGCTTCTATTAAAATATGTATTGCAGTCAGTTTCATCAGCCCCGTATTTTGCAGGCATAGTTTTTAGCAACAGGGATATTATTATCGGGTATATTCATCTGGTCATGCTTGGATTTGTAACATGCGGATTGTTCTGGTGGTTTACAGATAAAGAATTTTTTGAAATTGATACCGTTATTTCAAAAACAGGTTTAATAACTTTCCTAACCGGTTTTTTTGCAAGCGAAATACTGCTTTTCATGCAGATACTGGTTTATTACAATTCAATGCCTGCTATCCCCTATCATCTTCTTCTTTTCATTTTTTCTATATTAATGCTTATTGGATTAACAATATTCTGGTTCAAGCAAATGCAGACAGCCAAAAAGTGAATGATTTCCTGATAAAATTATTTTAGTGCATTTTTCAATACATATTTTTTTCATCTGTGTAAAATCTAACTATTTTCGTGACTCCATTCCTTACATTAACAAACGACATAACTTTCTAATTTACGATTTTGTCAAAGAACGATTATTTATGCTTATACTGATATATAAGCATCACTATATAATTTAATATAGTAATTACTAATTGTCAAGTTTTTTGTGAAAAAACCTCACCCCTTTCCCCTCTCCTGGGAGGAGAGGTGTATTTAGAGCTTAAAAATCAAAGGATTCCCCTCTCGAGAGGGGTGGATTATCAATTCCGTTCTACGGAATTGATAAGACGGGGTGTGTCCTGAAATGAGCCGGATAATCCTTAAAGTATTACTTTAACTCTCCAACATCAGCGACAATAATTTGCTGCCAAAATTTTCCCATAACGATAATGGTTAATGATATAGTGAAGTTTTATTATGATGAAAAATTGGTGATTCCGGCTCGAAATCGCCAATTTTAAATCAAAAATCTCACATCTCTGACGGCGTTATCTCCTTATACTGCAATGAGTTAACCCCTGTTTTTGAAAAACGATAACCCAACTGGATACTAACTTGACCCCAACTCCGGCACAACTTGAACCCATCTCCGCACTGTTTTGAACCCAACTCTGATTTTTACTGTATGTCACCCCGTGTCATTCCCCGCTTACCTAACACATGTCATTCCCCTGACTGCATCAGTCAGGGGAATGATATATGGTGGGAATGCAGGGAAAACAATGAGAATGGAAATGAATTTAATTAAGAACAAATGCATGTGTATTTTAAGACACGATTTATCATTGACTTAAACAGTTTAAAATATAATATTTAACCGTTCTCTTATTCCCCTATTTTCAACTTTAAAAAATGAGGTAAAAAATGAAAAAGCTCATTTTACTGTCTTTACTCTTCTCAGCTATAGTTTCTTTAAATACTTTATATTCTCAACCTGCATCTCAGCTTGCAAATGATAATACACCTTTTATAAAAGGCAATGAAGGAATGCTCGGGGCTCAATGTGTTGGCGGATTAGTTTATGATGACAACACATGGGAAAACGGGTATGGATGGAATGCCGGTTACGGTATTGGTAAATGGGCTATGAAAATGACCCCGGCTGATTACCCATTCACAATCAATCAGGTTTGCTTAGCTCTTACGAGAGTAGCCGCAGGTTCAGCTAATTTTACTTTTGATATTGTATTTTATGATGCAACCGGAACAGGCGGCGGTCCGGGAACATTAGTTCATACTATTGCAAATCAGACTGCAACAGGTGTACCGATATGGCCTAATGTAACATGGTTTGATTTTACCGGCTTAACCGGTGTCCCTCCATTAACAACAGGGCAGAGTTATTATGTAGGTATCAGTTATGACCCGGCAACCATGCCATCTCATTATATTGCTGCTGATGAAAGCCCTACAACAATATTAAGACCCGGCTACGGATATATTCAAAGTGCATGGGCAGGTATTCAAACATATTACCCAAACTATAAAGCTATCGGTGTAAGGTGTGATGGTACAGGTGTTACTTATACTCATAATATTGCAACAGGTCCGTTCCTTAGTTTACCGGGATTGTATAATGTAAATGTACAGAAAGTAATAAAAGCAAAAGTAAAAAATCTCGGTACATCCAATGAATCAAATATCCCGATGAAATTCTTTGTTAATGGTACTCAGGTTAATAGCTTAATCATAACATCCCTGAATGCTAATGCAGTAGATTCAGTAGCTTTTAACTGGACGCCTGCAGATACGGGAAACTTTATTTTAAAAATTGTTTCTGCATTGGTAACTGATGAATACAGAGCTAATGATACAGTATCTACAATTGTGCATGTATATCCTCCCGGTTATTATAGTCCTTGTTACGGTACAGGTTCTATTGCAGTTCAATATCCTTTTTATACATTTTATATGGATTCAAGAACAGATTTTCTTTACCTGGCAAGTGAAATAGGAGTTAATTTAAGTGTGATAACTAAAATTGGCTTTACAGTTTTGTCAGCAGCTCCACAGGTTATGAATGGTTTTAAGATAAAAATGCAGAATACACCTTTGACATCATTGACCGGATTTGTTTCAACAGGGTGGACTGAAGTTTATAGCGGAACTTATTCTGTTTCATCAACCGGGTTGCAATGGATATATTTATCAACTCCGTTTTATTATAATTCAAATTGCAATCTTTTAATTGAAATTTGCTTCAACAATTCAAGTTATACATCAAGTACTACAATAGCGTCAACATCAAATCCTAATAGAGTTTTTCACAACCACCAGGATATTTCTGCGGGAGATGGTTGTGTTATGATTACAGCCGGTACTGTTCAGGCTACATTACCAAATATATGTTTCCAGGGTTACCCGACAAATTTAAATCCTAATCCACCATGTATGGTCGGAGTGAATGGGACACAAAATGAAATACCAAAAGAATTTTCACTTTCACAAAATTATCCCAATCCATTCAATCCTAAAACAATTATCAGTTATCAATTGCCGGTTAGCAGTGAAGTAAAGCTTGTTATTTATGATGCTTTGGGAAAAGTTGTTGCCGCACTTGTAAATGAAAAGCAAACACCCGGCACTTACGATGTGGAGTGGGATGGCACGAATTTTGCGAGCGGGTTATATTTTCTAAAAATAGAATGTGATGGTTTTACCGATGTAAAGAAAATTATGTTATTAAAATAAAATTTTAAGTAATTTTTTTTCTATGAGGTAAGAAATGAAAAAACTAATTTTACTTATTTTTGCATTATTAGTCTTTACTAGCATAATATATTCTCAACCCGCTGCTCAAATTACAAATGGAAATGTGCCTTTTATTAAGGGTAACGAAGGATTAATTGGTGCTCAATGTGTTGGCGGCATAGTATATGATGACAACACATGGGAAAACGGTTACGGCTGGAATCCCGGTTATGGTATTGGAAAATGGGTTTTAAAATTTACTCCTTCATCATACCCATATAAAATCGGTAAGATTTGTTTTGCGCTTACAGGAAATTCAGGAGCGGATTGGATATTTGATATTGAAGTTTATGATACAACAGGAACAAATGGAAGACCAGGTAACTTAATAACCGGCATTGTCAATCAAACAGCAGTAAATGTTCCAGTCTGGCCGGCGGTAACATGGTTTGATTTTGATCAAATTATATCTATACCTGTATTAAATTCGGGAAGTTATTACGTGGGTCTTAGCTGGAATCCTTCAACAATGTCAGGGCGATACCTTGCTGCTGATGAAAGCCCAACAACTCCTGCAAGACTTGGATATGGATATATACAGAACACATGGGGTACAATTCAATCATTCTTTCCTTCAAATAGAGCTGTTGGTATCAGGGTTGATACTGCAGATGTCATTTATTCTCATAATATTAAAGCAGGTCCTTTTCTTTCTATTCCGGAATTATTTACATTAGGTACTCAATCTGTAATTAAAGCTAAAGTAACCAACATGGGCACTTCAAATGAAACAGGTGTACCGTTTAAATTCTTCGTTAACGGAATTCATTTATTTACCGTAAACAAAAATTTAAATACAGGTGCTGTTGATTCCGTAAGCTTTAATTGGACACCTGCAGAAGCTGGAAACAACAACCTGAAAGTAGTTGCAGCTTTATCAAACGACCAATTCAGAGGCAATGATACAGCTTCAATAAATGTTACGGTGAATTCACAGGGAGCAATAAACAGCTGTATAGGTACCGGCGCATTACCTGCCGGATATCCCTTCTATACATTTTACATGGATTCAAAAACCGATATGCTCTATCTTGCAAATGAAATTGGAAATGACGGCAGGCCTGCAATTATTACTAATATTGCTTTTGATGTTATGACTGCAGCTCCTGCTACAATGTCCGGTTTCAAAATTAAGATGCAGAATACGACTAATACTACGGTTTCCGGATTTCCTCAAACAGGTTGGCATATAGTTTACAGCAGTACTTATACTGTACCCGGCACAGGATGGAGGTGGATAACTCTTGATACTCCATTTGTTTATAATGGTACAAATCTATTAATAGAAGTATGCTTTAATAATGGAGGATATTCACAAAATTCAACTGTAGCATCAACAACGTTTTCCGGAAAAGTATATCACAAACACGAAGACCTTTCATCCGGAGACGGGTGTATAAATATTACAACAGGCAGTACCCAAACAACACGCCCGAATATTTGTTTAATTATCTGGAATGGAAATAACAGGAAAATACAAAGTGAAATACCAAAAGAATTTTCACTTTCACAAAATTATCCCAATCCATTCAATCCAAAAACAATTATCAGTTATCAATTGCCAATTAGCAATTATGTTAAGCTGACAATATTTGATGCATTAGGAAAAAACGCAGCTGTATTAGTAAACGAAAAGCAAAATGCCGGAAGTTACAGTGTAGAGTGGGATGGGACGAATTATTCTTCAGGGTTATATTTCTATAAACTGGAATGCGAAGGATTTAGTGATGTAAAGAAGTTAGTACTAATTAAATAAATTTTTTAAAAATAATATATTAGGTAAGTCATGAAAAAGTTTATTCTACTCTATTTTGCTTTAACAATTTTTACTTGCTTAATTTATTCACAATATTCATTGCCTTTTGATGAAATCAATAAAACTCATATTGAAAAAGGTACAGAAGGCATATTAGGAGCTCAATGTGTTGGAGGATTAGTGTATGATGATAATACATTTGAGGGCGGATGTGGATGGATTAGTGGTTATTATAGTATATATAAATGGGTCATGCTGATGACACCGCAATCTTATCCCTACACAATAAATCAATTGTGTTTTGCATTGACAAAAGGAACAAGCGGCTCAGCTGACTGGACCTTTGATATTGTAGTATATGATAATACAGGACCAGGCGGCTCCCCGGGTAACTTACTTGCTATAATTCCAAATCAAACAGCAGTTGGTGTACAGACATTCCCAACGGTGACATGGTTCGATTTTGCCGGCATAACAGGTATTCCTCCCATTACTTCAGGCAGTGTATATGCAGGTATCAGCTATAACGTTACATATTATACATCACATTTAATTGGTCGTGATCAATCTACAACAACACCATTAAGGGCCGGATATTTTTACACTCAAACAACCGGAACCTGGGTGCCAATACAGAACACCATCTACTCCGGCTACAGAGCTATTGGTATAAGAGCCGATGGAATAGTACAAAACTTTGCTCATAACATTTGTGTTGGTCCATTCCTTAGCTTACCGGCATACTTCAATACGGGAGTACAAAAAACTATTAAAGCAAAGATAAAAAACTTTGGAACATCAAACGAGACAGGTATTCCAATTTCATTTGTAGTGAATGGAACACAGGTATCAACAATCGCAACGAACTTAAATGCAGGTGCAGTAGATTCAGTATCATTTAGCTGGACACCAACTGATACAGGAACAAAGATACTTAAAGTCATATCATCCTTAGCTTCAGATCAATACAGAGCAGACGATACAGTAACAACAACAGTATATGTACTTCCTTCCGGAGTTTACCAGGCATGCTGGGGTCCTGGTGTAACTACAGCAGCCTATCCATTTGAAACAGGGTATATGGATGCAAGAACTCAGATGATATACACTGCTGCTCAAATTGGATTTGGTGCAGGCACAACAATCCAGAAAATCGGATTCAATGTATCAGAAGCATATCCGCAGGCAGTAATGAATGGTTTCTCAATAAAGATGCAAAATACAACCTATACATTAATTGCAGGATTTATACCATCAGGCTGGACAGAAGTATATAGCGGAACATATTCAATACCGGGCACAGGATGGCAGTTTATTAACCTTGCAACTCCATTTACTTATACAGGCGCAAATCTGTTAATCGAAATATGTTTCAACAACTCAAGCAATGCTTCCAGTTCAACAGTTTTAAGCACACCTGTCGGGCAGCAAATCTTTCATCAACATTCAGATTTACCAAACGGAGGCGGATGTACAGATCTTACAACCGGAGCAGTGCAGGTAAATTTGCCAAATATATGCTTTCAGACAAATATGATTGGTACGAAAAATATTAACAATAATATACCGGACAAATTTTCGCTTTCACAAAATTATCCCAACCCATTCAATCCTAAAACAATTATCAATTATCAATTGCCCATGAGCAATTATGTGAAATTAACAATATTCGATGCATTGGGAAGAGAAGTGGCTGTAATAGTAAACGAAAAGCAAAATGCCGGAAGTTACAATGTGGAATGGGATGGGACGAATTATTCTTCAGGATTATATTTCTATAAACTGGAATGCAATGAATTTACTGATGTGAAGAAACTGGTATTGATTAAATAACAGATTGCAGATTAAAGATTGCAGATTAAAGATTGCAGATTAAAGATTGCAGATTAAAGATTGCCTTTCCTTCACAAGTACAAGTTAGACAGGAGAGAAAACAAATCACAACGTGTTAAAGACAAGAAATATCATTGACTTAAAAGGCTTAATATATAATATTAATAATATATTCAAATTGCTGTTTCCCCTAACTTAAAAAATGAGGCTTGAAATGAAAAAACTCATTCTACTTTTTTTCATCTTTTCAGTTTTTACCGGTTTAATATATTCCCAGTCGGCTTTACAAATTGCTAATGATAGAAGTCCCTTTGTAAAAGGAACTGAAGGATTAATAGGACCGCAGTGTGTTGGAGGATTAGTCTATGATGATAACACATTTGAAAATGGGTATGGATGGGGTCCGAACTTTGGCATTGGTAAGTGGGTAATGTTGATGACCCCAACATCATATCCTTTTACTATCAATCAGGTATGCTTAGCTTTAACAAGATACCCAACACAACCTTCACTAAGCTTTACCTTTGATATCGAAATCTACGACCAGACAGGTACTGGCGGTTCTCCGGGTAACTTACTTGCTTCTGTACCTAACCAGACAGTAACTGTCGTTCCTACATGGCCTCAAGTAGAATGGTATGATTTCACAAACTTAACAGGTATTCCTGCAATTACATCCGGAAGTGTTTATGTAGGAATTAGCTTTGATCCACAACCAGTAGAGAATAGACAAAAATATATAGGAGGAGATGAATCAGCTACAACAACTCAGAGACCGGGCTATGGATATATCCAGTCAGCATGGGCACCAATTACAAACTACTTCTCGCAATATAAAGCTATCGGAGTAAGAGTCGATGGAACAGGTCAGACATATGCTCATAATATTGCAACAGGTCCATTCCTCGGCTTACCTGCGTATTTCAATACGAATTTGCAGAAACAAGTAAAAGCCAGGATAGCTAATACCGGTACATCTAACGAATCAAATTTTCCGGTAAAATTCTTTATTCAGGGTACCCAGGTTAATTCCATATCCATGAGCTTAAATGCAGGTGCAGTTGATTCGGTAACATTTAACTGGGTTCCGGCAGATACCGGTTTTATTAATATCAAAATTGTGTCTGCTTTAGCAACAGATCAAAACAGAGGCAATGATACCGTATCAACAAATGTGAGAGTGTATCCTCCGGGTTACTTCCTGACATGCTGGGGAACAGGTTCCACTTCCGTTGGATATCCATTCTATACATTCTATATGGATTCCAGAACCGATATGCTGTATCTTGCCAATGAAATAGGATCAAGCCCTGCTACGATAATGCGAATTGGATTTGATGTTATTTCTGCTGCTCCCCAGGTAATGAATGGTTTTAAAATAAGGATGCAAAATACAACTGCTTCAACAATATCCGGATTTGGAACAGGAATGACCGAAGTTTACAGCGGAGCATTTACAATGCCCGGAACCGGAATGCAGTTTATTACTCTCACTACTCCGTTTACATATACCGGAGGAAATTTGTTGATTGAAATATGTTTTAATAACTCAAGTTATACATCGAACTCAACAGTAAAATCCACCGCTGTAACAGGCAGGGTTTATCATGCTCATAATGACCTTACAACAGGTGATGGGTGTAATGATATAACAACAGGTGCATTGCAGACAACACTTCCTAATATTTGCTTTATTCCCCAAATGATTGGGATTATTAGAAAACCTGAAAGCATAGTACCGGATGAATTTTCACTTTCACAAAATTATCCAAACCCGTTCAATCCAAATACAATTATCAGTTATCAATTGCCAATTGACAATTATGCGAAGCTGACAATATTTGATGCATTGGGAAAAGAAGTAGCTGTATTAGTAAACGAAAAGCAAAATGCCGGCAATTACAGTGTGGTATGGGATGGTACGAATTATTCAAGCGGATTATATTTTTATAAGCTTGAATGCGAAGGATTTAGTGATGTGAAGAAAATGGCTCTGATAAAATAACATTTGCAATTAACAATGAGCAATGAGCAATGAGCAATGAGCAATAAAGAAAGAATAAACTTACATGCCTGATGTTATTGCTTGTAGGAGTTTACGAATATAAAAAAAACTGCCGGCTGCTAAATTAACCCTAAGCAGCCGGCAGAACTATACAAGGAGATTAAATGAGCAATAAGGGCTAAAGAATATTATTACTAGACCTAATATAATCATTCGTTAATCCTGCAATTGCCATTCACTCTATTTATTATACACTCAACACACTCTATTCACTCAACACACTCAACACACTCTATACACTCTATTCACTCTATGCACTCATTTGACTAAACTCATCTTCTTCACATCCACAAACCCTTCCGATGATAATTTATAGAAATACACTCCCGAAGCTAAATTTGATGCATCGAACAATACCGAGTAACTGCCAACATTCTTAACTTCATTTACAAGAGTAGATATTTCTCTTCCTGTAATATCATATATCTTTATTGTTACAAGTCCTTTTTGGGCAATATCATATTTTATCGTTGTAGCGGGATTAAAAGGATTTGGATAATTTTGTGAAAGCTTATACTCTTTCACAGTTGTTTGATTATTCACAACTCCAATTGGAACACCTAATAATGGTCTCTCAAAAATACCATTTCCATGTGTAACAGCTCTTAGCTTCCTGTTGATATGGGAAATCACTAAATCAATAACAATAGAGCCATCCGGCATACCAGTTTTAAATTCCTGCCAGGTGAATCCTGCATCTGTTGAAACATATACACCTAAGTCATTACCAACGTACATATGATGCGGGTCAATAGGATCAAAGACAACAGCGGATGTAGGTAAATCCGGCAGATTGTTATTAAAATCTGTCCAGTTAGTCCCAGCATTAGTTGTTCTGAACAGGTGTGAAGACCCGAAACCGGAAAGTGTTATGTAAGCAATAGAATCTCTTGTTGGATGAATTGCAATATCAATCATATACCTGTCAGGAAGATTTCCTGTTATATCAATCCAGTTATCGCCGCCATTAGTTGTCTTAAACACTTTAGCTCTTGAGCTGAACGGTGCAGTAGTTGCATAAACCATATTATCATTAACCGGAGAAGCTTCCAAGGTCAGCAAAGGATTAACACCATCAAGCGGTGCACCATTGTTCGTGATTTCCCAGCTCTCTCCTGCATTGAGGGATTTGTAAACAACAGAACGTCCCGAATACATTATTTGCGGGTTTATTTTTCCAACAATAAACGGAGCAACAAATGATGTATTTGAATTACCCGGCGGTGATACACTGCCAAAATCCACTCCCATATTAGTTGACCGCAGTATATTTAAATACTGATATGTACCGTACAATGTATCTTTATTTCTGTAATTAATAGCAGTCCAGCATCCGTCACCGCCAAGCACTCTTATCCATGCTAAATCACCGTCATAAATAGCAGTTGAGTTATCCTGCATTCCGCCTATTGAGAACAATGAATCGGTTCTTGCACTTGAGAATCCATTATAAAATTGTGTTGACTGGTATCCCCCGTTGCATCCTTCAAATGTTTCACCACCATTTGTAGTTCTGAACACACCGCCGTCATTTCCGAAATAAATTATATCGGGATTAGTTGGATGATACGTTATACAATGGTGGTCTGCATGTGAATATACAGGAGAGCCCTCAGGTCCGCCAATCGGAACCCTGCCAAAATACCATGCAGTCCAAACCGATTTTTGAAACAGGTCATATCCCCCATTAGTTGATTTAAAAATATCAATTCCGGCAGTCAGGACTTTACTCGAATCAATTGGATTTACCCCAACAAAATGCGAGTACCATCCCTGGTAAGTGGCATAATTAATATCAGATACCACAATCCACGAATCACCGTTATTTGTTGTTTTGCATAGCTGTGTCGGAGAGTTATTATTAGCTCCAAAACCAATGCTTACAAATATCACATTGGGAGAAGTTTTATACATTGAAAATACTGCCTTGCCGCCGTAAGAAGCGGGCAGACCGTTTGTGAGCTTTGTCCATGTATTGCCTGCATTGAGTGTCCGGTATATGCCGTTTCCGGGACTATCAAGATTACCGCAGGCAATGAATACTTTATTTGTATCAAGGGGATTAATTACAAGGTCTGTTACCATAATTGTAGAATCTACCTTAACCCATGATTGCCCTTTATTATATGAACGGTATGTTCCTTCAGTTGTACCTGCCCATATGGTATTTGGGTTTTGCGGATTAATGCTAATAACCTGAACACCACGTCTCTGGTTGTAAGTCCAGTCTAAGCTTTTAGTCCATGTTGCACCGCCATCGGTAGTTTTTAAAATACCTATTCCATAACTTCCGCGTGTTGTTCTGATTGTAATGCCTCCGAAGGAATTCTGGTAACCGTAAACTTCCCCTGTTCCAATATAGATTGTATTTGAATCATTCGGGTCTATTGCAATTGCACCGACACCGAGCACGGGAAAACCTGTCTGAAGCTTTGTCCATGCACTAATACCAACACCGCCTGAATAACTTCTCCACAAACCGCCGCTGGCTGAGCCCGCATATATTGTATTTGTGTTAAACGGGTTAATTGCCACTGATATTGTTCTGCCGCCAATATTCCACGGACCTATCGGTTCCCATCCTTGCTGTAAATTGTTATCAGCTTCTCCTTTTAAATTTTGTTTTGAGTATTGAAACGCACTATAATATCCGGCATCAGGAATAACTTTGTCAGGGTATGCTCTCTGCATTGCCCAGTAATCAAGTGAGTTTAATGCTCCTGAAAATTTTAATGGCTTTGTTTTTTTACCATTATTAATATTAACAAAAAACACAACAGCGGTCAGAAGTATTATCGGAAATAAAAATTTTATTTTGTTCATATAAAATGAATTAAATTGATTAATACTGACACATATCCCGGAAACATTTTATGCAAATTTCCCACCCCACCCTCTATAATTTCGATTTGTGAATTGTCAATTGCGAATTAGTGATGATAATTTAAATCCGAAATCGCAAATCCCTGCCTGCAGCAGGCCCGACTGCAACGGGCAGGCAGGCGAAATCCGAAATCCGTACGGGTTGGGTGAGATGTTAAATAATCAGAAATTAAACTCATACCCAATTTTAAAGAACCTTCTCGTATTCTGCAGCTTTGGTCCTTCAAGGTTTATTACAAAGTATGCATTGCTTCCGGCAAAGAATTCATATTGAATAAGAGTATTCCACAATGCAAGATTCCTGTAATTATCCTTCTGGAAGAAAGACCGCAGGTACAATCTATCCATTACCTTATAATCCAGCTTTGCCCTGTAAATTGTTTGCTTAACATCACCCTGTTCCAGGTAATTTAGTGTCAGGTTTAAGCTTAATCTTTCAGTTAAGCTAAGGTCAAGTTCTGCATAAGGATTTTTCAAAGCAGTACCGAAATAATCACCGCCGTAATATCCCAGGAAGAAAGCATTGGGACCAAATATTACTTTTACATTATTATCAAATAATATATTTGTATGTCTTATGAGATTTTTATTCTCATCATAATCATTCGGTCTGTTATATTCAAAGCCGTGATATAAGCTCAGCCAGCCAAATATCTTGTAGTAAGCACTGATATATGGCCCTTCCGAATAAATAAAGTTATCGCTCAGACGGCGGGTTCGTCCATAGCTTCCTGAAACATTTATATCGGAAAATGTTTTTGTATTACGCTTAAAGCTGTAGCCAAATGAGCCGTACACATTATCATAATCATTACCATAATCAGTAAAAGCGGTTGATACATTAAAATTTTTATCAAACCTTGTATATATTAAGTCAGCATATGGCCCGCCGGAGTTATCAAATTCATAATACAGATGTGCCCTGTAAGCATTACCGGGCTCATTATTGCTGTAACTCCTTATGTACTGCGGTATAAATCTAAACCTCGAAGGCAAAGTAATTTTTCCATCTATGCTTATTACTTTTTCTTCAACGTTTGTCATATGGTTTTTTGTGTAAAGAAATAAAGCACCTGCATTAAACCCGGGAAAGTTAAAGTTAGGCCTTGCAATAAAATACGTTTTCGATTTGGTATGGTCTGCTTCATCATTCCTGTCAAACTTTGGTTCATTTACAAAAGTTACACCTGCCTTAAACTTATCACTGCGGTAAGTATAGTTAGCTCCGTAATCAATACTGTCAATTGCCCTTGTATAAAAAACATTGATTGGAGTTCTGTATATATCCAGGTCTTTGCTGAAGAACGGTCTTTTTTCCTGCAGGAAGATTGGCCTGTTGTAAAACGAAAACCTGAACGGGTCTGCTTCAAGAGTCGACTGGTCTGTAAATACTGTTCCTTTTAATTTATGCTTTTCATAACTTATGTTAAGGTCACCGCCAAAAGCACCCCTGTATCCAACACCATTGAATTTTGTACCCACTAAAAACGGTGTTAAGCTTACATCAAGGTTTAGCTTTTCATTGAATGGCTTAATATCAACTTTATATGTATTTTTCAAGCTGAGCAGTTCCATATTTGGATTATTAGAATACCAATAACCTGAACCATCGGCTTTATATGCAAAACACTGGAAATCAACTCCTATTTGTTTAGTGTTTTTATTTTGCATCTTTTCAACAGGAATCTTTATTTCGCTTTCAATATAGCCCGGCTTATCACCATTAGCTTCACTGTATATTGTTGACTTTGCTTCCCATACCCAATCCCATTCATTGGACATATTTCTCTGGTTATAAATAATAGCATCACGCTGATTGTTCAAAAAACTGAAGGCAAAGAAGTAACCGTTCTGCCCTTTGTTCTCCATATCAAGCAGGATGAAGAACTCATTTTCTTCTTCAGTACTTCTATCACGTACTAAAGATTTTGAAATAACCTTTCCCTTTGGCCAGAATTTATATGCCAGATATAAAGCATCAGATGTCTGTTTCAGATATATAATAGTGCTGTCATATGCCTTTTCATCTGATTTAGGTATAGTAATACGGAAATCATTAAATATCTTTGCACCACGCCATTCGGCGTCATTAATCTTTCCATCTACCGATGGTGCAGCAGTTTCGTCATAGCTGGTCTGGCTGTAATTAAAAGAAATGCCAAACAAAAGAATGAAATTTAATATTAGAATTATTTTTTTCATATTTTTTATATGTTTTAAATTTCGAATGATTAAATAAGCGAAGGTCTGCCTGTCTTTTCGATTCTTGCCTATGGTATCGGAGGAACACAGACAGACCACAGTTTACTATATGATGAGAAAACCGTTTCGCTTATAAATGGAAGAACATCAATCTTTCAATTGTTACCAGATTACTATCCGGCTTTCATTGTTTCTGACCATGGGATCTCCTTCTTTCCCTTTAAATGCCTGTTGAAAATCCGGCATATTGGAAAGAGGACCGTTAACTCGAAACTCATTGGGACCATGTACATCAGTATTCAGGAAGAGCTTGGTTATTTCAGGAGTCATATTAATTCTCCATATCTGTGCCCATGATAAAAAGAATCTCTGCTGAGGAGTGAAACCGTCTATCGGTTTTACATTTTTACCGTCAATCGCTTTCATTAAAGCATAATATGCAATTGTCACACCACCAAGGTCAGCAATATTTTCACCGAGTGTTAATTTTCCGTTAGCTTTAAATGTATCTATTGGTGCAAAATTACCTGCCTGCAAAACAAGCTTACCGGTCAAAGCATTAAATTTTTCTTCATCTTCTTTAGACCACCAATTCTTTAAATTGCCTTCAACGTCATATTTAGCACCGCCATCATCAAAGCCGTGAGTAATCTCATGACCTATAATTCCGCCGACACCGCCGTAATTTACAGCATCATCCGCTTCAGGGTCGAAGAAAGGAGGCTGCAATATACCGGCAGGAAATACTATTTCATTTTTTGATGCACTGTAATAAGCATTTACATAATGAGGAAGCATTCCCCACTCCTGCAGGTCAGGGGCTTTACCCAGCTTGTTAATCATCCGCTTGAATCCAAATTGTGCTGCTCTTATCATGTTCTCATATAATGAGCTTCTGTTTATTTCAAGCTCTGTGTAATCTCTCCATTTATCGGGGTATCCAATCTTAACACCAAAACCATCAAGCTTTTTCAATGCCATTTGTTTGGTTTGTTCACTCATCCATGCAAGGTTGGTTATTCTGTCACGCATAGCAGCAAGAATGTTACGTACCATCTCAATTGCTCTTTCCTTTGCTTCAGGGCTGAACATTTTCTCAACAAACAGCTGTCCTAATGCTTCACCAAGCGAGCCGTTTACATAATTTAATACTGTACGCCATCTCGGCTGTTTTTGCCTGGAGCCGCTTAATGTTTTACCGTAAAAATCATAGTTTGCATCTTCAAACTTTGACCCCAGCAAACCGGCGGCATCATTTAATAAGCACCAGCGTAAATAGACTTTCCAGTCATTCAAGCTCACTTCATTTAACATGGCATCAATCTCCTGCATATATTTTGGCTGTGCAATATTGATACCGTCAACAAGCTTAGCTTCATCTATACCTGTTTCTTTGAAAAATAATCTCCAGTCAAAATCCGGAGTCAGCTTTACAAGCTCATCAAGAGTCATTTTATTATAAACTGCATCGGGATTACGCTGTTCTATATTTGTCATGTGTGCTTTTGCCAGGCGTGTCTCTATATCCATAACTGTTTTGCTGTTCGCATCGGCTGAGCCATCGTTAATCAGAGTAAACATTTGTTTTATGTAATCAACATATTTATTTCTCAGCTCTGCCGATTTATCATCTTCTTTCAAATAATAATCCCGTTCCGGCAATCCGATTCCGCTCTGATAGAACTGTGCAATAACTATAGAGCTGTTCTTATCATCCTGTCCGGCATACATTCCAAATAAATTTTGTATCCTTAAAGTGTGATAATATGCAATTACTTTAACAAGGTCTTCTTTGGATTTTATTGAATTTATTTTTTCCAAAATGTCTTCAATTGGTTTTGTACCTAATGCATCTATTGCATTTGTATCCATAGCAGTATAATAGAGGTCACCTATTTTCTGCATGTTGCTTCCTTTAGGAGCATTTGAATTTGCCGCTTCTTCAAGTATCTCCTTCAATACCCTGCTGTTCTGGTCATACAGCATCTGGAAGCTTCCCCACCTGTTAAACTCCGGAGGTATAGGATTATTCTTCAGCCAATTACCGTTTGCATAGCGGTAGAAGTTGTCATTAGGGCTTATTGTAGTATCAAGGTTTTCCTTATTTATCAGGTTCCTAAGTCCTGAATCGCTGCCATCCGGGTTATGTATGAAATATCCGGATGAAAGAAATGAATATACCATAAGTGTTGTGATAAGAATAAAGAAGTTTTCTTTAGATTTTATAATTTCCATAGGCGTTATGATTTTTTATTTTTGTGAAAATAATACACCAAATCTCATTTGCCAAATACTATTTAAGGGAATTCATTGAATCCTGATTATCGTTTTTAAATGCAATTACTCGATTTTATTATAATTTTACATTATATTCACATAAATTTTTTCATAAATAACGGAAAATTTACATATATCCATAGCATTCTATGAAACCAAGCAATGACCTGTTCGACCTTATTAAGTCATTGACAAAAAGTGAAAAAAGGTATTTTAAGCTTTTTGCATCAATGCAGAAGGGCAGTAAGAACTATGTTAAACTATTTGATGTAATTGAAAAGCAAAAGGTTTATAATGAATCTTTAATTAAGGAAAAGTTTAAAAATGAGAAATTTATTAAACAGCTCACATTTACAAAGAATTATCTTTATAAGCTGGTGTTCAAAAGCCTGATACATTACAGCAAGGAAGGACAGATTGACGGCAAATTAAACGAAATAATAAACAGGGCGAAATTATTATATAATAAAGCTTTATATAAACAATATTTTAATATACTTGAAAAAGGAAAAGAGACAGCTTTAAAGTATGAAAGATTTAATTTGTACCTGCAAATGATAGAGCTTGAGAAAGTAATAATTATTAAAAAGATATTTCCGGAAAAAGATTCTTCTTTACTTTACAGGCAGGAAATTTTTATTATCAATAAAATAAAGAACCTGGCTAAATATAATATGATGGTTGAACGGCTAACAGGTATATATAGAGTTAAAGGCCGTTCACGTGATATCGGTTTGAACAGGTTTCTTGAAAATCTTAAAGACCATCCGCTAATAAAATCAGAAGAAATGGCTATATCAGCCAGAGCAAAGGAGCAATATTATTTTATTCATCAATTAATTGCGGATTTTTACGGTGATTTTGAAAAAATGCATTTCTTTGCCGAAAAAAGATTTGAGATAATACAGCAAAATATACATCCGTTTGAAGACCACTCCTTTAACTTCTGGCATGATGTGTTAATGTATCTGCTGTTGTTAAGCATACGTTTTGATAAAATGGAAATGGTTGATAAATATTATAAAATGCTGGGCAAATACTCTAAAGATACGGTATCTGAACATGTTACTTTGTTTCTTATTCGTACTTATTTGAATATTGTACTTATTATTAAAAACAAGGAATGGGATAAGCTGGATGGTGAAGTGGAAAATATTGAAAAAGGTTTTTTGAAGTATGAAGGTAAAATTGACAGGAATTTTGAGATATTAATTTATAGTGTCATTATTAAGGCGTATATACACTCCAAATGTTTTGAATCTGCATTAAAATATACCAACAAGCTGCTTAACCATCCTTTAGTTTCTGTACGTCAGGATGTTGAATGGTATTCGAAGATATTGAATCTAATAGTTCATTATGAACTTAAGAATTATATGCTGCTAGAGTACCTGATAAAATCAACTTACCGCTATTTATACAAACGGTCACAGCTCTATAAGCTTGAATCATTGATATTAAATTTTATAAGAAAACTTCCAAGAATTAAAAATGATGAAGAGCTTGCCGAGCATTTTATTTTCCTTAAAAAAGGAATGACAGAAATAAAGGACGACCCGTTCGAAAAGAACGCTTTCTTCTTTTTCGATTTCATCGGATGGACTGATGAGAAGATAAAAGAACTCAAGAAGAAATGACCTTATACTTTTCATAAAAACTTATTTCCTGATTTAACTGTTTTCATAACAAGTATTTTTATTTATTCAGTATTATTACTGACAAAACGGAATTTATATAAATTTATTCTGTTATATAATAAAAGGTTATATAACTGCACTTTAGGGGTAAAAAAACAATTATTTACCTTCTATAGTGCTTTTTTATAATCCCTTTGTTATTTATTAACATAATAACTTTTAAATAGCTGATATTTCTTTAACTTTAATTATCAATTTTATGCTCAGATACAAAGCCGACATAAAAACTATAATCTACATGGTTATAACAACCGCACTTCTGGTGTTGCAATGGACTGTTATTGGTGTGCATCCGGTTTCTTACACAGTTTATTTATTTTTATCAGTTTCAGTAGCTGTGATTACACATAATCATAACCATCTTACGATCTGGAAATCGAAGATAATGAATCAATTAACCGACTGGTGGCTGACAGTTTTTTATGGCTTTCCAATATTTGCGTGGATACCAACTCATAATAAGAACCATCATAAAATGAACAACCGTATCGGTGATTATACTATAACTTACCGTTTCAGCGAGAAAAATAATCTTGTAACGCTCCTTACTTACCCGACAATCAGCGGATATTACCAGCAGAAAGCTATAAGGAATTTCCTTAAACATCTTTGGACAAATAACAGGACGCGTTTTTACCTGTGTATTTCACAGTATGTAATTCTTGCAGGATGGATTGCTGCAGCATTTTTTATGGACTGGCAGAAAGCTATTCTTTTTGTTGTGATTCCACAGCAGTTCTCACTTTTTAGTGTGCTGATATTTAAT
This sequence comes from Ignavibacteriota bacterium, assembly GCA_003820375.1. GTDB lineage: Bacteria > Bacteroidota > Ignavibacteria > Tepidaquicellales > OLB5 > RPQH01. The sequence continues at coordinate 7,356 of RPQH01000011.1, read as the reverse complement.
TATGTACAGCATGTACATGCAAACGAAGAATCAGAGTATAACCATTCAAGAAATTTTACAGGTTTACTCAATTATATGCTTTTCAATAATGGGTATCATACAATTCATCACGAAGTAGCAGGACTCCACTGGAGCGTTTTACCTGAAGAACATAAAAAGATTGAACATTTAATAGATGATTCATTAAAAGAGAGAAGCTTTTGGTGGTATATATTCAGAAATTATTTCCTCGGATTATTCAACAATAAGTTTAAGACAGATTCAATGAGACTGCTGCGCATAGAGCAGGAAAGAAGAAAAATGCAAACAGCGTAGAGAGTTCAGAGAGTTTGGAAAGTTTGGAAAGTTTGGAGAATAAAAAAAACCGGAGTATTGATAATACCCCGGTTTTTTATTTACCGAATTACTTTTTAATAACGTGAGTTATATCTTCTTGAATTTCCACTGTTATGATTATTTGAAACGGTCTTTGGCTTAGCAGGGTTAACTGTAAGCGGTCTTCCGTTTACCATAGTTCCATCAAGATTCTTTATAGCTTCTTCAGCTTCATTTTTCTTCGGCATTTCAACAAAACCAAATCCTTTAAGCATATTTGTAAACTTATCTTTGATAAGATTAATGCTTGTTACTTCGCCATACTGTTCAAATTCTTTACGAATTTCAGATTCTGATGCGTCTCTTGAGATGTTTCCTACATAGATGTTCATATTAATTCTCCTGCCCTTTTAAGCGGGCTATTAGTTGTGTACCCATAAATAGGTGTACATTTAGTTTGAAAAATCGATTAAAGGAATAAAACGTTAAATTGAGTTTAATGAATTAATAGAAAAATTTAAGAATCCATGTGGTTAAAATCGAAGAAAAATCGAAAGAATATTACTCCAAGTTAGATTTTCGCGATAATAAACCGAAAGCCGCTCTTTAACTATTTTTTGCTTTCAATCTGTGACCAAAATAACAATTAAATCTATTAATAGCAACACATTATAATTCAATAACCTCCTGAATTTTCATATCGTTCCCATAGATTAAAAAAATCAGAATCAGCTGAAAAAAATAAGGGCAGTGGTTAAAGCTGCCCTGTTTTTTTTTGAAGGAGGTTTTACTAATTAAAGTAATTCATCATAACGCATCGTACGTGTCATTTAAAACCTGTAAATAATAATCCTTATAAAGCAGTTCAAATAAACTGCCGGATATGAAACAAATCCAATTTTTAATAGATGTTTAAAACTGAAATGGTATTTAAAAAGAAGCCTGCAGAATGGAAGAATGTTTAGCTTCTTTTACCGGAAGATATATTATCACCTATTAAATATAGTTCTCTTAAAAATTCAGCAAAATATGACCTGTTAACTCATAATCTGCTAAATCTCCCCTTTTGCTTTCTGAACCATTTAAAAATATAACTATATGTTTTTTAATGCTATACCGCTTTTAAGGTATTCGAATTTGGTGAAAATTATTCATTCCGCTTTTAAATATAAGAGAGGAACATTTCTATTGTTTATACGATAAATATATATAAAATTAGAATATGAAAAGAAATGGGATTTTAAAAATATTAAAAGCTCTTGAATTTGCTGCCGAAAAGCACAAAGATCAAAGACGTAAGGGAAAAGATGCCACTCCGTATATTAATCACCCTATACAGGTTGCATCATTATTGGTAGAATACGGCAAAGAGGAAGATGTAGATTTAATCCGGGCAGCATTGCTGCATGATACTATTGAAGATACCGAAACGACACCTGATGAGCTTGAGCAGCATTTTGGGCTTGAAGTAAAACGTCTCGTACTGGAAGTAACAGATGATAAAAATCTTCCCAAGAAAATCAGGAAACAGCTCCAGGTTGAAGATGCACCAAAGAAATCCGATAAGGCGAAAATGTTAAAATTAAGCGATAAGATTTGCAATATAAAAGATGTTGTTCACTCCCCGCCGTCCCATTGGTCAGTAGAAAGAAGAAAAGAGTATCTTGATTGGGCTGAGAAAGTTGTTAAAGGTTTAAAAGGGGTACATCCTGTTCTGGAAGAAATGTTTTATAAATATCTTATCGAAGGAAAAGAAATATTATCAAAGTTTGAAAGTTGATTCTTATTATAGGTAATACTTATAAAGTATTTCCTTCAATAAAAAGGCAATGCTTCAATAATTTTTGATATATCACATTTTCTAATTAACAGAAAATTTACAAAGTGTCTGGCCTCTGTGAACTCCATGGTGCACAACAATAGAATAAATATAAACCCCTGCTTTCCAGGTTTTCCCTTTTAAAGGAAGTAATCTCAGTATATATACACCCGGGTTAACAGAACTTATTGCGCTAATATGACTATACCCTCCCCCGTTTCCAACAATTTCAGTACATAGTGTGAAATTCGCGGCATTTAAACCAATCACACCTGCACCATTAGGGTCTATAACACTTACAACCAAATAAGTTGGGCTTGTATTCCCGGAAGATGTTTGAGTATTTTCTACAATTGCAGTTACTTCTAATTTTGACATATATTATGAAATGATTTTTATTATACCTACTCTTTTATGGATTTTCGGTTCACTCCAATGCATTATGAATAATATTTATAAACTCTGTAAAAACTTTTCCTGATATAATTGACGAAAGACAAATGAAAACAAGCTCAAATCTAAATAAATTACCATTAAAAAAGTCTCTTCCAATTACTTCACTCATAAGTATACCGCCTGCAATTCCACCAATAATACCTGATGATATACGTAACGACAGAGGCAGAATCCTGAAATATTGAAATCTGTCATGTGATGCTGGATAAGACAGTTTTTTCAAAACCCACCACCGTGTCGGGTACAATGTACCAAAATAGCCCATCACGGCAGAGAATAAAAGTAATCTGAGCATGAAACCTGGTATAATATTATCTTTAAAAAAATGGTTGTTCGGATAAGATACCATGACCTCGGTAAATATATTAGAATTAAGCATTTGAAGTCAAAGAGAATTTTTCACAAAAATCCAAAAAATTTTTCAGTAAAATACAGGATAATTCACCGGAACTTGCTGTTTATTAGATAATTATTCCATTTTACCGGTTAAAAAAAGCATTAAAATATTTTATTTATTAAGAGGGTATCTGCCTTATTTAAAACCACTTTAAAAAGACATGGACAGGGATGAATGCGGATTATATAGAAATAAAGAAAAAGAGGCTGTCTCAAAAGCCCAATTTATAAAAAAGTGCAGATTAATGTTTATTAAATAAACAAAAAAAAATCCCAAATAGAAATTTGGGAATTAGTAAGGGGCTATCCTTTTGAGACAGCCTCTTTTCTTCTTCTTAAGAATTTAATATCAGAATAAATATAAGAGCCGATTAGAACAATTTATTTATTGTCTTCTTTCTCCGATGTAATGCTCCAAGTATCCTTCGAAGATTGATATCAAACAAATAAACAGGAAAAAATAGGGAGCAAAATTGTGCTGCATTACAACCGATGCAAGTCCGACTAAGCTGTCTAAACTTGAAATCAGGGATAAATAAACAATAACCAGTACAACCAGGATTACCGATAATATATTTACATAATTAAATTTATCCGAAATTTTCAAGCTGAAAAAGTTCATAGCAAATGCTGCAATCAAAGCGATGAAAATAATTAAATATAAAGTATGCAGCGGTCCATAATCAGCATTTATTCCTTTGAGTATTTGAAGCTCGGGGGGAAACCTGTTAAAGGCAAAATCAAATGCTGTGAACGAAACCGATTGACCTGCAGATCTTATTGTAAGCCATGGCAGGAAAAATAATATTATCATCAATCCAAAAAATATTTTCCCAAGCCAGTTTGTATTTAACTTCATCTGCAGTGTCCCTGCATCATAAGTTAACTGAGAACCTCCGAACATGGAAAAATACTGTCTTACTACAGGGTTTTCCTTATTAAGCTCACAGCTTCCGAGATAAATTCTATCGTTTGTTTTAACCGGTGACTTGTTAATTATTTTTTTCCCGTTAACAAATGTACCGTTCAGCGACCTAAGGTCTTCGATGTAAACGATATTGTTTTCAACAAACAGCTTTGCATGCTTGCTTGATACACCGATATCATCAATAACCACATCACAGTTTGAAGACCTACCTATTAATATTTCCCTGGATAAAATACCCTGCCCCTGGAAAGATGATTGCTGTACAATTTTGGTCCCTGAAGAATAAGATGCAGAAGATGAAGAAGGAGCCATTGTTGATGAAGTTCCGAACCTGGCACCACAGCCGGAGCAAAATACTGCACCGGTAGGATTTTCTTTATTACACTTTGGACATCTCATGATAATTTAATATTTGAGTTATAAATTTCAGTTAATTTCTGTATACATTAGTTGATTGGGTTGCAGTTGTAACATTTATTTTTTTATTTTCAGCATCTGCCGCAAGAGCTGCCCATACAACACAAACCGGATGTGTAAAGAAAAAGGAAAAGCCGAAGGTCAATATCCCAAGTAATAATGATACCCCAAGCATAACTAATCCGCCTGTAATAGTGGAATACAACATGCCTAAAGGACCAAAGAAGATGGCAAGAGTTATTGCCACCCCGACGCTTTTGGGGCTTCCCTGGTACACAACCTGGGAAGTTTGCTGAACAATTTGCTGCTGCATCAACGGCTGCTGCGGTATTTGCTGAGGCATTGAAACCGGAAATTGCTGCGGGGTTTGACTTGTTACAACACTTTCTACATAGGTTTTGTTTTGCACCACCTGCGGAGAGACTGTCATGTTAAACAGATTCCTGACTTCGGGTATTGAGGTATCAAGCACAGTCATTCCAAAATTGATACGGTCACCGGGCATTATTTCTGTACGTATTATCTTATTTCCATTCACAAATGTTCCGTTTGTGGAATTCAAGTCTTCAATAGTAACTTTTCCATTCTGTACGAAGATACGTGCATGATGAGAAGATACACCTTCCGATGTAATTGATATTGTATTATCGGAACCTCTTCCTACTGTAACTATAGGATAATTTAATGTGCTTGAAAGAGGTTTTTCAAGACGGGTACCGCAATGAGCACAAAAAGCAGCAGAATCAATATTTGGTTTATTGCAATTAGGACAGTTCATACTATTTTATTTTAATTTTAATTTATAAAAGACCTAAACAATATTTTAACTTTATTATTTTTTTCACTGAATTATTAACCTGTTCCTCGAAAGCTTTATCTGTTTTCATTTCATTTAGAATTGAATTCAAAAGCTTTGTTTCATCTGTAGGCATTAAAATCATATCACAGCCTGCCTTTACAGCAGTTAAAGAAGGATGCTCGAATTTATTTAATGCTCCCATATTCATTGCATCGGTTATTACTATACCTTTGAAACCAAGCTTCCCTTTTAATAACCCGGTTATAACTTTTCCTGAAAGCGATGCGGGATATCCTTCAGTATTAAACTCTTCATTATTCCTTATAGCTATATGCCCAACCATCACCGATATTACACCGTTATCAATCACATTTTTAAATATATCAAGCTCATGCAGTTTATTATCGATAAATATAAGTTCTTTGTGGCTATCCCCTTTTACATAACCATGTCCCGGAAAATGTTTAGCTGTTGCAGCAATATTAAGCTCCTGAGTTTTTTTTATATATGCATTTGCCAGTTCTGTTATTTTTTTTTCATCAGTTCCAAAAGACCTGTCACCGATTATTTCCTTATTGAATCCAAGGTCACACACCGGGGCGAAGTTTTGGTTAAATCCGATATCTTTAATTATATTGGTTACCTGTTCTGCCGTCTTTTGTGATTGTTCTACTGAATTTATCTTCTCTGTGTGCGTAACATTTGAAATTCCGCTTATCCTGTTATTTATCAAACTTGGTTCTGCATCACATGAAAATATTAAAGGCAGAGCGTGAGTTTCATAATTAACTTTCTTTAACTCTTCAATCAAACTGCTAAGAGACTCTTTTGAGCCCTTCAAAAGTATTACTCCGCCAACTTTCTTTTCCTTTATTAAGCCAATTACTTCCGAACGCGGCTTGCCGTTTTCACCGCATGAAGTAACAATCATTTGTGATACTCTTTCTTCGGGTGAAAGAGAATTAAATTTATCATTTACTTTAGAATCCAGTGAACTGTTATCTTTTAAAAAATCTTTTAAAGTAAATTTTTCCTGTTCATCTTTTTTCTGCGGAACATCTTTCTTTTGGTTTAGTGTATCAATTTTATTCCCGGTATCCTGTTCTTTTTTCCCGCCGCATGATATAAATAAAACAGCTGTCACAATAATTACAATATATATTTTTACCATTGTTTAATTTCTATATTATTTACTTTTATTATCTTCCAGCTATTGTAGAATTTCTTCAGGATAAAATCCTGCTTATATCTTCCATCTTTATTTACCGGGTCATAAGCAAAATAATCAACATAAACAGAAGCATCATCGCCGCTTTCATAATTTAAAGAAATATTTTCAACTGAAGTACGGTTAATCCCCCCAAAAGATTTAGTTGAGCTGAAATGGTCATAACTGCCCCATGCTTTATTTTGCTGCCTGTTAAATGCATCCCTGAAATTCCCGCTGCCTAAATCTTCCACGAAATGCTGCACTACTTCCACTGCAGCATTTACTGTTTTCGTTGGCTGCTGCTGCTGCGTTTGAGGCAGTGTTTGACCTGATGATGTGCTCTTGTTGGTTGATGTTGTTACTTTATCAATATTTGAGTCACCATTCTGCAGTACCGAATATAATACAACTACAAGTGCAATCACGAAAAATATTATTCCTCCTATAATTGGCATACTCATTGTTTTTTTCTTTACCTGCTGCTGATAAACAGCAGCCGGTCCGTAATTTTGAATAACAGTACGGTTTACAGGTGATTCAATTACTGTTTTCAATGATGATGGACCTGATGCTCTTGAAAAGCTCCCTGATATTGCATCTTTAAACTCCTCGCAGCTCTGAAATCTGTACTCAAGCTCTTTTGCTGTGGCTTTGCAGATTATCTGGTCCAGATTATCCGATATATTTGGTATATATGCTCTTATTGATGGCAATGGTTCTCTAACTATTTTTGTCTGTATCTCAAATTCACTCTCTGTGGTTGTATTATAGGGCAATCTGCCTGATAGCATCTCAAATAATGTGACTCCTAAAGAATATATATCACTTCTTAAATCCACTTCTTTACCCATCACCTGCTCCGGACTCATATATATTACTGAACCCATACGTGTGCCTGTCTTGGTTAATTTCATATCACCTTCTACAATCTTTGCTATTCCAAAGTCCAGTATCTTGGGTGTGTCATCTGATTGTAATATTATATTGGATGGTTTTATATCCCTGTGAACAATACC